>JBLHID010000051.1:0-17365 GCA_047615545.1 Polaribacter sp. | reverse complement strand
TATTAATAGCGACCTTAAGTTAAGAGACAATGAGAGAGATCTGATATGGCTGGCGGCAAAGAAATAAAGACAAAGATCACGAGTGTTCAAAATACTCAAAAGATCACGAAAGCTATGGAAATGGTAGCGGCAAGTAAGATGCGTCGTGCTCAGGATCAAATGTTTGCGACCCGACCTTACGCGCAGAAAATAGCGACGGTTGTTAGTCACATTGCAAACTCGCATTCTGAATACAAACATCCGTTCCTTATCGACAGAAAGGTAAAGCGTGCCGGTGTTATTGCTATTTCGACTGACCGAGGTCTTTGTGGCGGTTTGAATACAAACTTGTTCAAGAAGGCACTGGGCAAGATAGCTGAACTTGATGATCAAGATGTCGAAATCGAAGTCGTAACATTCGGTTCGAAGGCGCTTAGCTTTTTTAAGCGCATTGGCGCTAAAGTGACTGCTGAAGCGAGTCACCTCGGAGATCGCCCAGAGATGTCTGCCGTCATCGGTCCAGTACAAGCCATGCTCAGTAGTTATGCGAAAGGTGAAATTGACGCGATATACCTAGTCGGTAATAAGTTCGTTAATACTATGACGCAGGATCCAACAGTGACTCAACTTGTTCCTGTTGTGCCCTCAATAGAATCAGAATTATCTCATCATTGGGATTACATCTACGAGCCAGATGCCAAAGAAGTACTTGATCATGTACTAGAACGTTATATTGAATCATTGGTATATCAGTCGATAGTCGAAAACGTTGCCTGTGAAATGGCCGCCAGGATGTTAGCGATGAAAAATGCGACCGACAATGCTGGTGATATGATTGACGAATTACAACTGATTTATAACCGCGAACGTCAAGCGAGCATCACACAAGAAATTAGTGAGATAGTTGGTGGCGCAGCCGCAGTTTAAGTTCTAGTTTAATAGATACAGACAATTAATTCAGACAAACCCAGAATATTAGTTTTTAAGAGGATACACACATGAGTACAGGTAATATCGTGGAAGTAATCGGCGCCGTCATCGACGTAGAGTTTCCTCGTGACTCTGTTCCTAAAGTTTACGATGCATTAACTATCGCTGAAGCCAACAACCTGACACTAGAAGTTCAGCAGCAGTTGGGTGACGGTATTGTTCGTACCATTGCGATGGGTGCTTCTGAAGGATTACGTCGCGGACTTGAAGTATCGAATACAGGACAGCCAATCACAGTACCCGTGGGCCAGCAAACGTTGGGCCGTATTATGGACGTACTGGGTGAGCCTATTGATGAAAAAGGCCCAATCGGTGAAGACAAGCGTATGCCAATTCATCGGAAGCCACCGAGCTATGATGAGCAGGCAACTGCAACCGAAATTCTGGAAACAGGGATCAAAGTTATCGATCTGGTTATGCCGATTGTTAAAGGTGGTAAAATTGGATTGTTCGGTGGTGCTGGTGTTGGTAAAACAGTCACACTGATGGAGCTTATTCGTAACATCGCAGTTGAGCACTCAGGCTTTTCAGTATTTGCAGGTGTTGGTGAGCGTACTCGTGAAGGTAATGACTTTTACCACGAAATGACAGATGGTGGTGTTATCGATAAGGTAGCACTGGTATACGGTCAGATGAATGAGCCTCCAGGAAACAGACTACGTGTTGCACTATCTGGTTTGACCATGGCAGAGCATTTCCGTGATGAAGGTCGTGACGTACTGATGTTCGTTGACAATATTTATCGTTACACACTAGCAGGAACTGAAGTATCAGCACTGCTAGGTCGTATGCCATCAGCGGTTGGTTATCAGCCTACACTGGCGGAAGAAATGGGCGTACTCCAAGAACGTATCACATCAACCAAAACTGGTTCGATCACTTCTTTCCAAGCAGTTTATGTACCAGCGGACGATTTAACTGATCCATCTCCTGCAACTACATTTGCTCATCTTGATGCGACGCTCGTACTGTCTCGTCAAATCGCCGAATTGGGTATTTATCCAGCGGTTGATCCACTTGATTCAACGTCGAGAATACTTGATCCAAATGTTGTTGGTAACGAGCACTATGATGTTGCTCGTGAAGTTCAGGGTACATTGCAGCGTTATAAAGAATTGAAAGATATCATCGCTATCTTAGGTATGGACGAATTATCTGAAGAAGACAAATTGGTTGTAAACCGCGCTCGTAAGATGCAACGTTTTCTATCACAGCCTTTCTTCGTTGCTGAAGTATTTACCGGTGCAACTGGTAAATATGTATCACTTAAAGATACCATTGCTGGTTTTAAGGCAATTATTGACGGTGAAATGGATCAATACCCAGAGCAGGCTTTTTACATGGTCGGTGGAATTGACGAAGTTGCTGAAAGAGCGAAGACGCTTTAAGGAGCAGTCGCATGGCTAATACTATACAAGTTGAAATCGTAAGCGCCAAAGAAAAAATATTTTCTGGTGTTGCTGAAATGGTTTACGCACCCGCAGTGTTAGGTGAAGTGGGCGTGGCTCCTGGCCACACACCACTGATATCACCCCTTAAAGCTGGTGAGGTTAGGCTGGATGTTGGCGATCAGAAGGAAGAGTTCTTTTTTATCTCTGGTGGAATTCTCGAAGTTCAGCCTCATGTAGTAACCGTTCTTTCTGACGTTGCTATTAGAGCAGACGACTTGAATGAAGCTGCCGCTATCGAAGCAAAGCAACGTGCCGAGGCCGCATTGGCGGATCAACAGACAGAATTTGATATTGCAAAAGCCAGGGCCGAAATAGCCATCGCTGCAGCTCAAATTGCTGCAATTCAAAAGCTAAGGAAGAGATAGTCAATTTAAGTCGGCTATTTTATTGACGAATATCTAAAAAGGAGGCTTATAGCCTCCTTTTTTTTTACAGTTGACCTACAATAAGGACTGATCAAAGGTATGGAGGCAAAACGTTATGGCCCTGAGTATTATTATTCTTGCAGCCGGGCAAGGTACGCGAATGAAGTCCAAGCGCCCGAAGGTGCTTCATCATCTGGCTGGCGAAACAATGCTCCAGCACGTTGTAGATACTAGCAAAAGTTTAGACCCCGATCAGATTATTGTGGTAGTCGGCTACGAAGCCGAACGGGTCAAAGAAGTTATGTTCGGTCAGGCGCTCACATTTGTACACCAAAAAGATTTGCTAGGAACCGGCCATGCCGTTGCCCAATGTTTGCCCGTATTGAAGTCAGGCAATGATGTCCTGGTTTTGACTGCTGATGTGCCGCTTGTTACCGAAAACACTATTCGCTCACTGCTACTAGACTCGACAGAAAGCGACGTTCATGTATTAAGTTTTATGCCCGCTAATTCATTCGGCTATGGCCGCATCGTACGTAATAGTGGCCATACCGTTTGCGCCATTGTTGAACAAAAAGACGCCAATGAAGCCGAGCAAACGATAATTGAATCGAATTCGGGTATTATTTTTATTGGCGGTAATCAGGTTAAACAGCTGATATATCTGCTAGATAATGATAATAATCAGGCCGAATATTATTTGACGGATGTCGTTCGGATTGCATCACTTGAGGGGCTTCGGGTAAATGCCACGACTTGCGACGATGCCGATGAGGTCAATGGCGTTAATAATCAACTACAATTGTCCGAGGCTGAACGCCACTATCGACACCGACAATCTGACGCGCTAATGATGCTGGGGGTCAAACTTTATGACCCAGCTAGAATCGACCTCAGAGGCAAGCTCAAGGTCGGCAAAGATGTAGTCATCGATATTAATTGTGTCTTCGAAGGTGACGTCAGCCTAGGCGACAATGTCCATATAGGCGCTGGCTGCATTATAAAAAACACTACAATCGAATCGAATACCACCATCCTACCAATGAGTATGATTGACGAATCTAACATTGGGCGCAATGCAACGATAGGCCCCTTTTCGAGGCTTAGGCCAGGTACAGAATGTTCAGACAAAGTAAAAATTGGTAATTTTGTTGAAACTAAAAAAACTGTGATTGGCGAAGGCAGTAAGATAAATCATTTAAGCTATGTGGGCGATGCCACCATTGGGGAAAATGTAAACATAGGCGCCGGCACGATTACCTGTAACTATGATGGTGTCAATAAATCCCAAACCATTATTGAAGATGATGTCTTCATAGGGTCAGGTACACAGTTGATCGCTCCAGTTACTATTGGCAGAGGTGCCACTATTGGGGCCGGCTCAACTATTACCCGAAACACACCCGAGCAACAATTAACATTGTCGCGTTCAAAACAAATGTCAATCAGTGGTTGGCAAAAACCGACTGAGACTGACAAAGGATAAATTTATGTGTGGAATAGTCGGCGCACTAGCGCAAAGGGACGTTAGTTCTATCCTACTAGAAGGATTACGTCGTCTTGAATATCGGGGCTATGATTCAGCTGGCATTGCACTTATTAACGAGGGAAAGTTAAGCCGTTTTAGATCACTAGGCAAGGTCCAAGAATTAGCCAAAAAAATAGCCGACGACGAACCAGGCCAAGTGGGTATAGCACACACTCGATGGGCAACTCATGGTGTTCCGTCTGAAAACAACGCCCATCCGCACTTTTCGAAAGACCGTGTGGCTGTAGTGCACAATGGCATTATCGAAAACTACAAAGGAATCCGACAAAAACTAATCACTGCTGGATACGAGTTTAGCTCAGAGACCGATACAGAAGTCATCGCTCATTTGGTCGAAAGCCATTACGAGGGAGACCTCTTTAGCGCTGTGCAAAAAGCGGTTGCTGAACTGGAAGGGGCATTCGGTCTAGCCATAATAGTCGCGGATGAACCTGACACCTTAGTTGCTTGCCGTAAAGGCAGTCCATTAGTCTTAGGCGTGGGCATTCAGGAGCATTTCGTTGCATCCGACATTTCGGCTTTGTTACCAGTCACAAACCGGTTTATCTTCCTAGAAGAAGGAGATCTTGCGGTATTGCATCAAAAAAGTTTCCAAATCTATGATGCCGACGGAGCAGAAAAAGAACTAGAAATACACCTGACAGAGATGACAAGTGACTCAGTAACAAAAGGCGGATTTCGTCATTACATGCTCAAAGAAATTCACGAGCAATCAAAATCAATTACGGATTGCCTAGAAGGCCGCATAAGCTCGGATGAAATCCTTGATTCAATATTTGGCCCCAGTGCCGCTGATATTTTTTCGCGAGTAGAAAACATTCAAATCATTGCCTGTGGCACAAGCTACCATGCAGGCTATGTAGCCAAATACTGGATAGAAGAATTATTAGGAATACCCTGCCAGATCGAAGTGGCAAGCGAGTTTCGTTATCGCAAAGTGGTGGTGCCCAAAAACACGCTATTTGTTACCTTATCCCAGTCTGGTGAAACAGCCGACACGCTCGCAGCGTTACGCAATCTCTCATCCGACAATTACTGCGGAACTCTCAGCATTTGTAACGTGCCCGAATCATCGTTAGTGCGGGAATCTAATCTCGTTCTAATGACACGAGCAGGTCCTGAGATTGGAGTAGCGTCAACTAAGGCCTTCGTCACTCAGTTGGTGTCGATGTTGTTGCTTACCTTATCTATTGGCAAAGTGCGTAATCTTGGGTCGTCTATGATATCTGCCATCGTTAAGGAACTAGTCGATCTGCCAAGGCAGGTCCAACAGTTACTCGAATTAGACTCAAAGATTCAAGCCATCGCAGAAGATTTTGTCGACAAGAAAGATGCCCTGTTTCTAGGCAGAGGCGTGCACTATCCTATCGCAATGGAAGGCGCATTGAAGCTCAAAGAAATTTCATACATTCATGCAGAGGCTTATCCCGCAGGTGAACTAAAGCACGGACCACTAGCACTAGTCGATGCCGATATGCCCGTAATTGTGGTAACACCGAATGATGAATTGATGGGAAAACTACATTCTAATATGCAGGAAGTCAAAGCGCGCGGTGGAAAACTCTATATATTCGCACACCAAGGCGTTAACCTAGAAGATACCGAAGATGATGTTGTTATCGAGATGTCCGGCAAAACAAAATGGACGACGCCAATACTATCCACTATCCCGCTACAACTACTGAGCTATCACGTTGCGGTATTGCGTGGCACAGACGTAGATCAACCTAGAAACTTAGCAAAATCAGTAACAGTGGAGTAAAACGTATATTGGAGTTAGCGGAGACTGTCTTCTAGTTAAGCTGTATAGCTTGATTAAATGCATATTACACCAAATAGCTACTTTTTACCCTGCCCCACTAATGCTAATGTGTGCACATTGGACTCATAAGAATGAAAATTTGTTAAATAGATTTAAGATTTGGCCATGTTTGTAACATTAGCTCCATTTTCAGCTATAAAGCCCCTTCCTTTAGGAGAACTTTCCTCTATAATGCTTCTTTTCAAAATATCAATAGAAAAATCCTTCTTTCAGGAGGAATTAGATGAAAAATCAGATATCAGGCGATTAATAACATGGCTACACAAGAATTAGACGGCGCTCAGGCATTACTTAAATGCTTAGAGAATGAAGGTATAGAGATTATTTTCGGATATTCCGGTGGAGCCGTGCTCCCAATATTTGACGCCCTCGAAACGATTAAAACTAAAATTAAGTTTGTTATGGTTCGGCACGAGCAAGGTGCTGTCCATATGGCTGATGGTTACGCCAGAGCAACCGGAAAACCAGCCTGTGTATTAGTAACAAGTGGGCCTGGCGCAGGTAACACCATTACTGGGATCATGACGGCTGATATGGACTCGATACCAATGATAGTTATTACTGGCCAGCAAGTCACCTGGATGTTGGGTAAGGATGCTTTTCAAGAAGCCGATATATTTGGAATTTCGATGCCTGTGGTAAAGCACAGCTATTTGGTCAAAGCCACTAATGATATTCCGCGTATTGTTAAAGAGGCTTACTATATCGCAACCACTGGACGCCAAGGACCCGTTTTAATCGATATTCCAAAAGACTTAAGCCAAGGGCTTTTCGATGGCGAGCTAGATCAAGAAATGAACTTACCCGGTTATAAACCAGAATTATCTTATGATTTGGACATAGCCAAAATTAAAGCCATTGCTGAGGCTATAAAGATCTCAAAAAAGCCGCTCATCCTTGCAGGTCAGGGTGCGATGCTCGCGAAGGCTGATGATGAACTCAAATATTTAGCAGAAACACTCAACTCACCAGTAACAAATACTTTGCTCGGGAAAGGTGTCTTCCCTGAAAGCCATGAGCTAGCGCTGGGTATGCTGGGTATGCATGGAACCGCCTATGCAAACAAAGCAATAGTAGAAGCCGACCTAATTTTATCAGTCGGTTCTCGTTTTGACGATCGTATTATTGGGCAAGCGGATAAATTTGGTCGTCACGCTACCATTATTCATATTGATATTGATCCTGCAGAGATTGGAAAGATGATCGTGCCGCACTATCAATGTGTTGGTGACGCAAAAGCTATTCTGACAGAACTCAATAAACACATTGAACGCCTCGACTCAGACGAATGGGTTGAAAAAATTCAGGGCTTGAAGAAAAAGTTTCCGCTGTCATATAAAATCCACGGTGGTCTTAAAATGCAGCACGTGTTGGATGAGTTTTATAAGCTAACCGAGGGCAAGGCTATAATGACAACTGATGTCGGTCAGCATCAAATGTGGGCAGCACAGTTTTATAAATGCGATAGATCATTTCAATGGCTAACTTCAGGTGGTGCTGGCACGATGGGGTTTGGCTTCCCAGCAGCAATTGGTGCGCAATTAGGGCGACCAGATGATCTCGTTATTGCTGTTGTCGGTGATGGTGGCTTTCAGATGACGATGTTTGAATTGGCGACAGCTGTCATTGAAAAGCTGCCCATCATCATTCTCGTATTGAACAATCATTATCTGGGCATGGTACGTCAGTGGCAGGAGTTGTTTTTTGATGAGCGTGAAAGTGGCGTTGATCTCGTTGGTAATCCTGATTTTGTGAAATTAGCCGAGGCTTATGGTGCGACAGGTTACAACCTTAAACGCCCAGCGGACGTCCGAAAGGTATTGGAAAAGGCTATAGCGCACAGAGGTGGGCCGGTACTGATTAATGCTGAAGTAACGAAATATGAAAATGTTTTCCCAATGATCCCCGCGGGTGCAGCGTTAGAAGATATGTTAATTGAACCTCCAAAAGAAAAGATGGCAAAACCAACAGGGTCTACTTAAAGCATTGACTGACTATCGAAACAAGACATTATCCTTTAGCACAGCAGCAAGTAGCAGTGAACATCGAGAATAGAACTATGACAGTAGAACACAAGGCAATAGTAACGACCGACAAACCACCAATCAGCGTGCTTACTAGTTCACAACACACGTTGAGTGTGTATGTTTCTAATTCACCAGGTGTATTGGCTCGCATTGCACAAACCTTCGCGCGTCGAAACTACAATATCGAATCGCTCGTGGTGTCACCAGGCATGGACGGTCGTTTTTCTCGGATGACTATTGGGCTTTCTGGAGATGAAGGCATGTTCGACCAAATTATCATGCAAGTGAGTAAGTTGATCGATGTTGTACATTGTGTAGATCACAGTTACGAAACATCCGTTGTTAAAGAATTCGCAATGATCAAAGTTTTATGTGGTCCCAGCAAGCGTAGTGAAGCGCTGCAAATTGCAGAACACTTTGGTTGCAAAACGCTCGACTTGACACAGACCTCGATGATATTAAGTGTCGCTGGCGATAGTTCAAAGATTGATGCACTGGTTGAAATGATCTCAAACTTTAAAGTAGTCGAAATGGTCAGGACAGGTAAGGTAGTGATGGTACGCGGAGACGCCAGAACCTAACTAATAGTCACGTAGGCACCCTAATGATCCAGTTTCTAGTTTACTGAAGCTTTGACAAATATTGCTGCATTATTGCTTCTTTCTCGGCCCTAGATTTTCTAATTGCAGAAATAAGTTGTGAAATAGGCATAAGCTGGAAGTCTTTTTCGAGTGATGGCAATTTTTCTGCTAGAAAGGCCATCGTGCTAGGGTGAGGGTGCCCAATCGCAACCGCAGATCCAGTATCGCGAGCTTTCTTTAGCCATAACTCGAATTGAAACTTTATCGACTCAAGATTGGTATGCTCAGTATCTAAAAAAATATCGCGGTTCACTGAATCTAACCCAGAATTGAGGGCTTCTATGTAAGCAACACTGCGAGATGACGTTCGGCTATCAAGGAAATAAAGTTGCGATCGATAAGCCTTGATACTCTCCATGATCGGACGCATAAAACGGCTAATCTCAGTGAGATGGCTCCCCATATGATTGTTAATGCCCTTTATGTTTGGGAATTCTGAGAGCATAGTAGCGGTATTGAAGGTGATTTGCGCCTCACTCATAGACTCAGTTAGGGTATTCGATTCCGATGCAGATCGAAAGTTTGATGCCTGCAATGGCAAATGAAGAATTATCTCTTTGCCGTTCTCATCTGCCAAAGCGGCCAGTTTCTTGCCATAGGCCGTGCCTGGAATAATGGCGTAGGTATGATTACCCGTTAAATTAAGTGCGGCCTTGCCACGTGACCAAGAATAACCCAAATCATCGATCACGAGCGACAGGATGGGCCTTTGATCGGCGCCTGCGAGAGGCGCCCAAAATAGTATGGCAATGAGTGGTAAAAGCCGAGTCACCAGTGTTTTACTCGCTACCGTTATTTCTGCCCTACTTGACTGAGAATATTCATACCCTTAAGCAGGTTCAAAGCTTCATATAGTTGAAAATCAGTTTCCGCTAGGTTTTCGACCTTGTCTTCAGCATCTGGCTTTTCTTCATCATCAACCTTCTCATCATCTTCAGGGTTGCTCAAGCGCCCCGATAGATCATTTTCAGAAAACGATTTACTTGCCTTCTTATCACTCGCCGGGAGACGTAACGTTTTTAACACGATATCCGGAACGATACCCTTTGCTTGGATAGAACGACCTTCCGGTGTGAAGTAACGAGCCGTGGTAATTTTGACCGCTGATCCATTTTGTAGCTCTTGGATTGTCTGTACCGATCCTTTACCAAATGATCTAGTACCCATGATGACCGCGCGTTTGTGATCTTGCATAGCACCGGCAACTATTTCTGATGCGGATGCTGAGCCACCATTAATCAGAATAATAAGTGGTGCACCATTCAAACTGTCGCCCGGTGTTGCGGTATAGCGATGGCTGGAATCGTTAATACGTCCTTCGGTGTAAACAACCAGACCATCGTTGATAAAAGCATTAGATACACCAACCGCACCGCTAAGTACGCCGCCTGGGTTGTTACGCAGATCCAACACCAAACCTTTCAGCGGCGCTTCTTTTTGCAGATCAGCAATCGTTTTAAGTAGATCGGTCGTGGTTCGTGACTGAAAGCTAGCAATACGAACATACCCATATCCTTCTTCCAAGATTTTACTTCTAACGCTTTTAACACGAATAATTTTTCGTGTGATAGTGAATTCAAGTGGTGCGCTTTCGCCTTCTCTAACGACAGTTAACAAAATATCGGTATCAGGCTCTCCACGCATAATTTTAACGGCATCATTCAATGTCATGCCTTTGACTGGAGTATCATCGAGTCGAACGATTAGGTCGCTGGGCTCGAGGCCAGCTCGTGAAGCGGGTGTATCATCTATTGGCGAAATAACCTTAACAAAGCCGTTCTCCATGCTCACTTCGATACCTAAACCACCGAATTGTCCGGTAGTGCCAACCTTAAGTTCGTTAAATTGGGCCGGGTTCATGTAGGCAGAATGTGGGTCTAGTCCGCTCAACATACCTCGGATCGCATCCTCGATTAGTTTCTCATCGTCAACACCTTCGACATAGTCAGATTTGACTCTTGCAAACACGTCAGTGAAAGCCTGCAGAGACTCAAAAGGAATATCGAGGCTTCCAGTCTGATTGTCCTTCAGGGCATAGACACCATGACCGACCGCGAGCGATAAACCGAGTAAAATCCCGACCAAAAGAAGGGTCGACTGTCTTAATTTGTTAAGCATTAAAGTCTCCGTATGGAATACTGCTATTGTAGACTAGATATTGACTGAAAAGTTGTAAACATTTTGGTGCATCAGGCCAGATAAATTTACCTGATGAACCTAGGATAAAGCGAGCTTTCAAAACTTTATGTTATTTTTGCACCATCTGGTCGGGTTCTGCGGTTTTCCTTTCTTGCGTATCTCGAAATAAAGGTTGGGATTTTTCTGCCCACCACTACTACCTACACTAGCAATAATATCTCCGGCTTCTACCCATTCGCCCGCAGACTTAAACAATGATTCGTTATGCCCATAGAGCGACAGGTATGAGTCACCGTGATCGATAATAATAATATTACCGAGCCCGCGTAACCAGTCCGAAAAAGCAATTCGACCATTGGAAATAGCCCGAACATGGTTACCCACAGGCGCCTCGATTAAAACACCTTGCCAACGCAATTCTGACAGTTCTCTGGGTTGACCAAACACACTCTTAACACTGCCTTTTACCGGCCAGGCAAGCTGCCCACGTAGCTTCGAAAACGGTATATCATCAAACCGTGCTTCAGGCGACTCAACAAGAATATTTTCAATCGAGTCTATGAGCGACTCTAGCGCCTTTGCGTCAACTTGTAGTCTGGAGAGCACGCCGCTCTGCATTTTTAATTCTTTATCCAGAGAGGCGATGATAGTTTTTCTCTTCGAACCATTTTCCCTGAGTTGGTTTTTCTGGCCTTCTAGTTGGTGGTGGCTGGCTTCTAGTACTTGTTTAGTGCGGTTGATATCCACCTCTGCCGACAACAGAGTATTGATATTTGCTTGCACACGCTCAATTAGATTGACTCGAGCATTTGAAAAATACTGATAGTAAATCAGGTTTCTTTGCAAATCACCTGAATCCTGTTGTGAAAAGAGTAGTTTAATCTTCTCTTGCTGGCCGAGTGTGTAAGCCGTATAAACTTGTCGTGCAAGAGTCGAATTTTCCTGGCGAAGCTTTTTTTGGCTTTTCTTTTTTAGTTTTCGTAGCCGCGTTAATTCAGACGTTTTACTAATGATTTTTTTCTTCGACGCCAAAATGGCTTGGCTAACATTGCCAATACTGCGTTCGATTTCTTTAAGTTGTTTTACGTAGGTTGACTTGCTGTCCTGTTTTACCGCTATGGTCTCCTGCAACCGGGAGATCTTAGCCTGTAGTGTTTTAAGCGCGGCTTCATTTTTTGACTTAGTGCTGGCGGCAGATGGTAATGCCGTCAGACATAGGCATAAAAAGACGGATAGAAAAAACGCAGGAAAGCATCGTCTCATGATTCGAGCAGGCTTACCCTAGCTCTGTTTTCTTGGTGGTAAGCCCGTGTGTTGGGTCAAAATCCGACCTCGACGAGGTTGGTTGCCCTGCTGACCTTGTGGTCGAGGCGCACTATTTTTTCGTCTCGGACTTTGGTAGGCACCGCCATCTTTAGGCTGAAAAGTTGGTATCAGTTGATGTTTACCACTACCAATTAAGTCTTCCCGTCCCATAGTCGTCAGCGCTTCTCGCAACATCGGCCAATTGTCCGGATCGTGATATCTCAAAAAGGCTTTGTGTAATCGTCGCTGCTTGTCACCCTTGGCGGTAATAACCTCTTCACTATCGCGCTTAACACGCTTGAGTGGGTTCTTGCCCGTGTGATACATAGTGGTCGCAGTCGCCATCGGCGAGGGGTAAAAATTCTGTACCTGGTCAGCTTTAAAACCATTCTTTTTAAGCCAAAGCGCCAAATTCATCATGTCTTCTGCGGTCGTTCCAGGGTGCGCCGCAATAAAGTAAGGGATCAGGTATTGTTCCTTGCCTGCCTTTTTCGAAAACTTTTCAAACAAAGCCTTAAAGCGGTCATAACTGCCCATACCAGGTTTCATCATTTTCGATAACGGCCCTTGCTCGGTGTGCTCGGGCGCTATCTTCAAATAACCACCGACATGATGGGTGACTAGCTCCTCCACATATTCGGGTGATTCAATCGCAAGGTCGTAGCGCAAACCAGAACTAATCAGCACTTTCTTAACACCCTTCAACTCGCGAGCGCGACGATACAACGCAATTAGCGAGGAATGATCGGTATCGAGGTTTTCACAGATACCCGGATAAACACACGATGGCAAGCGACAAGCTGCCTCAATGGTTCTTGATTTACAGGCAAGCCGATACATATTAGCCGTAGGTCCACCTAAGTCAGATACGATACCGGTAAATCCGGGTACCTTATCGCGCATCTGTTCAATTTCGTTAATGATCGAGTCTTCAGATCGGCTCTGTATTACCCTACCCTCATGCTCTGTAATCGAGCAAAAAGTACAACCGCCAAAACAGCCGCGCATAATATTCACCGAAAAACGGATCATTTCATAAGCAGGAATACGTGCCTTTTTATAAACCGGATGTGGTACTCGCGCATAATTAAAGGCGAACACATAATCCATTTCTTCCATCGTCAATGGAATAGGTGGAGGATTAAACCAAATTTTCTGACCACCTTGGTTTTGTACCAATGCCCGTGCATTACCCGGGTTGGTTTCCAAATGCAGCACGCGATTGGCATGAGCATACAAAACAGGGTCGCGATTAACATCATCAAACGATGGTAGTCGAATGACCGTCTTCAGGCGTTGTTCTAGTTTGTGCTGTAATCGTTCTAATTTACCCGTGAAGGTAATTTCAACCTGTTTGCCACTGGACTTAGATTGCTCTTTATCGGCAGCGTCTTGATTGGTGTCGCAGGTATCTTGGTCGATAATCTCATAAGGGCTTATGCGTTTTTCAACTCGCCCAGGTTTTTCAACATTGGTTGAGTCGAGTATTTTCCAGTCTTCAGGGATATCCTTAATGAAAAAAGCCGATCCACGAATATCGGTAATAGCACTAATATCATCGCCCTTTGCCAAGCGATGGGCTACTTCAACAATGGCTCTCTCGGCATTGCCGTATAACAACAGATCAGCCTTGGCATCAGCCAGAATAGAGCGCCGAACTTTATCTTGCCAATAATCGTAATGGGCAATTCGCCTCAGTGAAGCCTCGATGCCGCCAATTACAATCGGCACATCGTTATAAGCTTCGCGACAACGTTGCGAATAAACCACCGAGCAGCGGTCAGGTCGCTTGCCGCCGACATCATCCGGCGAATAAGCATCGTCAGACCGAATTTTCCGATCAGCGGTATAGCGGTTAATCATCGAATCCATATTGCCAGCGCTAACGCCAAAAAATAAGTTTGGCTTACCAAGCGCCTTAAAAGGATCCGCGCTATGCCAATCGGGCTGATCAATAATGCCGACCCGAAAGCCCTGAGCTTCAAGCAAGCGACCGATAATCGCCATACCAAAACTAGGGTGGTCAACATAGGCATCACCGGTCACGATAATGATATCGCAACTATCCCAGCCAAGCTGATCCATCTCATCACGAGACACCGGCAGAAAAGGCGCTGTACCAAAGCATTCAGCCCAATAAAGCGGGTATTGGTTGAGTGGTCGAGCCTTCTGCGAGAGTGAAATTTGTATTGGGTTTTCCATGGGAGGCGATTCTACATGAAAGTAGTGAAATTGGTTGAGCTGAATCAGGATTTAGCTGCTTAAATTTAGGCGGCCATTTAAAACTAATACTGCAACAAACCCAACCACTAGTCCCCAAAATGCAGACCCAATACCAAAAACAGTCATGCCGGACGCGGTAACCAGAAAAGTGATGATAGCCGCTTCGCGAGTCTTAGCCTCGCTTACAGCAGTGTTTAAGCTGGAAGCAATGGTGCCGATTAGCGCTAACCCGGCTAGTGCTAATACAAACTCTGTTGGAAATGCACGCAATAGGCCTACAACAGCTGCGCCACTTATTCCGAGTAACAAATAAAAGAAACCAGCGCTGAGTGTTGCAATGTAGCGTTTATTGGGATCTTCATGTGCTTCTTCGCCGGTACAAATGGCTGCTGTAATCGCAGCAAGATTAAGTGCATATCCACCCAGTGGCGCTAGCAGCAAAGTGGCGATCCCTGTCCAACTGATTAAGGGCGATAGCGGGGTTTGATAGCCTGCGGATCGTAATACAGCAATGCCAGGAATATTTTGCGACACCATAGTGACGACAAATAGTGGAATACCAATGCTGACCAGTGTGTTAAATGAAAATACGGGGATAATAAATTGGGGTTTGACGGCAACAAACTCAAAGCCATCAAAGTTAAGCAATCCTTGAAATTGGCAAACAGCGAGCCCAACTATTAACACAATTACAATTGCGTAACGCGGCAGCATTTTCTTCATCAGCAGGTAGGTAATGAACATGCATCCGACCAGTAATAGGCGATGTTCCATCGAGTTGAATACGTCGATACCGAATTGAAACAAAATACCCGCTAGCATTGCACCGGCAATAGGCAGCGGTATTCGAGAGATGATTTTTTCGAACCAGCCTGTGATGCCGCAAACAATCATCAGTACGGCCGAAAAAATGAATGCACCTATCGCCTCGGCCATTGGAACGCCAGTCAATGATGTCGCCAGTAACGCAGCGCCTGGCGTTGACCATGCCGTAATAATGGGCGCTTTATAACGTAAAGATAAACCAATAGTGGTAACGCCCATGCCAATGCCGAGCGCCATCACCCATGATCCGATTTGATCTGGCGTGGCACCTGCGGCTTTTGCTGCCTGAAATACGATCGCAGCCGAGCTGGTGAATCCGACCAGAACAGCGATAAAGCCAGCCGTGATTGCGGGTAGATGAAAGTAGTCGCTAAATTTCATATCTCAAATCACTTATCACTAAAGCCACTATTAAAGATTCGTATAGCCGCTCGAGACCGGTTTGTAACTGTTAAAATCAGGCGCTATGAGGCGACGCGGCAATCTCGGGAAAAATGCATTTTTAGAGATGACCTTAACTCGCGAATCGATACGTCATATCATATAAAGCACGCTAGTCAACAACCTGGACAACAATGGGTGCATGTTATCCGAAACAATGAAGGACAGGTAAACAATAAAGGCACCCACTCCTGAAAATCACCTTTACTTGGATGGGCATAAATCCCACACAGGTGATAGCGATGTACACAGCGGTAAACAAAATGGTAATACGGGGTGTCTTCACCCGCGACAAGCTGTGTTCTGGGTAGTGTCATCGTAATTTCCCTTAACGATTGAGGTATATCTTTTCTGTCCTTTATTTGAAGCTAAGTGGGTAATGATATATTGTTTATTGAAAGGAGCCTGTCCTTCGCTTGGTTGGAAATCATGGATAAAAATACACCTAACCCGCACTTTAAATCATCTAGGCTCGAAAGCGGGCTTTATGCAATTTCAATAAGGAGATGTTAAGTGAGCAAGATAGAAATGCAAACCAAACTTTTTGCAGTAGTAGCCATTATTGTCATCGCTAGGTTGTTGTTGCTCGTAGTCGAGCCACTCTTGCTATCTGACATTACAATAGATAAGTCAGTAATTGAATTAGGAGCAGCGAATAGTAATATTGGCATATCAATCTATTTTGCCAGTGTATACCTTATGCTAATTCTGATGCTTTCCTTTAAGTTAGGTAGTGTTATATATCTAGCAACAATACAGTTGTTTGTAATAAAAATGGGAAGAACGCCTTTGCAGAAACGAGAATCTATTGCTGCCATCACTACTTATACTGATGAAGATCTTTCCATGTTGCCTCGCATCAAAATAGAAGAAATAAAGTCAACGATATGGCCAGATGTCGCTACAGCAACTAAAACTGAAATAGCAGTATTAGTGTCTAACATTGCCTCTATTCTAAAAGAAGAAATTCTTAAAACGGTTACTGCACGCGCTGGAGTCGGTGCTATATTAACATTCATTATTGCAATGATATTTGCATCGTATGTATTCGGCTCAGTGTTTTATGGCCCAGAAGAAATCTGCAGTTTATTAAGAGTTGCTTCCTCGTGGTGCTCAGTGTGAAAGAATACCTAAGAGTTAAGCGGGCCCGACCCGGTTAATTGGAAGAGCTGACAATTAACAATAGTGTGCGAGATAAAACCTGGTCGGAAAGTTTAGCTGTGGGGAGTGAAGACTTTGTTGAGAAAGTAAAAACGTTACTTAAGACCAAAACCACTAATTGGGAAGTAACAGAAATGGCAGACAAACATGCGCTACGTGAACAGTCAGTGCGTTACAATAGTGATTTTGGTGCTAAAAACACCGGTTTAAGGCTAAATAACAGGCATTTTTGGGATGATTTATGAAGTTGGGCAGTCATTCTTTGAAGGGCTTCGACCCCTATCTTGTGCACCACCGCAGGGTTGCCTGTTCAGCAGATCGCTGCGCTAGCAACCTAGTTACGCCTTGTTTTTAAAATGCTGTTTGATACGGTAGGGCCTTGTTCATTCGCAGAGCGGAGAATGACACTTTTATGGACGCCCATATAAATATAAGGATAATAGAAAC
>JBLHID010000050.1:0-17755 GCA_047615545.1 Polaribacter sp. | reverse complement strand
CTATCATATTCGACTATCATACTAAATATGAGGCTTGTAAATCATCTAACAAATTTTGAGATCGTAAGATAAAATCAGCGGTTTCACGCACCGCACCAGAACCACCTGTCAACTCTGTCACTAAGTGTGCATTTTGTTTGACGAAACCATGTGCGTTACGAACGGCAACTGCTAGGCCAACCTGAGTCATTACAGGTAGATCGGGTAAGTCGTCTCCCATATACGCAATTTGCTCAGTTTTCAGTTGAGTTTGGTCGAGTAACGTTTCAAATGCAGGGCGCTTATCCCGGTATCCTTGAAAGACGAGCTCGACGCCCAGGTCCTTCATGCGATGGGCGACTAACTTTGACTTGCGCCCAGTGATAATGGCGACTTGAATGTTGCTGGTAAGCAGCATGCGAATGCCGTGACCATCGAGTGAGTTGAAGGTTTTGTATTCGCGGCCCTCATTGTCAAACTGGAGACCGCCACTGGTTAGCACACCATCAACATCAAGAATGACGAGCTTAATTTTTTGAGCCTTGTCCTTGATCGCTTCAGTGATTATGTCAGTGGTTGCTTGGGCGGTCGTTTCAGTAGGAATATTCATGGTTTGATCCACTCGATTTTAGACGATGCCTGCTCTTAATAAGTCATGCATGTTTAATGCACCCTGAACGGCGTTATTCTCATCAACCACCATCAAAGAATTTATCTTGTGGTCATACATGACTTTTAAGGCCTCGCTGGCAATACTGTGCGCCTTAATGGTGATGCAATTCGCGGTCATATGATCTTTGACGCTGGCCGTTTCGATATCGGGCATTTGTTCAAAGGTTCGTCTCAGATCGCCGTCGGTATAAATACCGAGTAAGGCGTTATTCTTTAAGTCGATTACGCCGGCCATGCCTAGCCCCTTGTTTGTCATTTCTAATAAGGTTTCCCTCAGGCTCGAATCTGCATTCACTAACGGTATTTGATCGCCGGTATGCATAATGTCACTAACCTGCAGTAATAAACGTCGACCCAAATTCCCGCCAGGATGAGACATGGCGAAATCCTCTTCGGTAAAGCCACGGACTTGTAATACTGCGACGGCTAGTGCATCGCCCATGGCCAACGATGCGGTTGTACTGGACGTGGGGGCGAGTCCAAGAGGGCAGGCCTCTTTACTGACGCTGACATCGAGGTGAATATCGGCAGTTTTTGCGAGAGTCGACTGTGGTTTTCCGGTCAATGCTATCAGCGGTATACCCATTCGCTTCAGCATTGGCAGTAATAATGTAATTTCGCTTGTTTCACCTGAGTTAGACAGGGCAATCACCAAGTCCTGTCCGGTGATCATACCTAGATCGCCATGGCTGGCCTCACCGGGGTGCATGAAAAATGCCGGCGAACCGGTACTCGCTAAAGTAGCTGCGATCTTATTGCCTATATGCCCCGATTTTCCCATGCCAGTAACAACAATTCGACCCTGGCAGCCGAGAATTAATTTGCAGGCCTGTTCAAACCCAGAGTCTAACCGGTCGCACAATGCAGCAACGGCTTCGGCCTCAGCCTTTAAGACGGCTACGCCCAGCGCCAAGTATGCATGTTGAGTCATTCTAGGTGTTTCCTATCATCACGCCATAATACAAATATAATTGGTAAATGACAAAGCAACAAAGCAGTAGGAGTCCTTTTACGCGAGATAATGACTGAGTTGGCGAGGTAGGAAAACGAGAAAAAAGCAGTAGTAAAATGGTTAGACCGATAACGACAGGCAGGTCGCGGCTGACGGCATGAAAGTCGATGCTGAAGTCTGTTAGCAAAGCGGGCAGGCCAATGACAGCGAGCGAATTAAATAGATTCGACCCAATTACATTACCGATGGCCATGTCGGGCACGCCTTTTTTTAAGCTTGCGATAGATGCTGCCAACTCCGGTAGGCTAGTGCCTAGCGCGATGACGGATAAGCCGATAATGAGTTCGCTAACGCCCAGTGCTAGTGCGATATCGGTCGCCCCCCAAACTAACATTTTGGAGCTACCAACGAGAATTATAAGCCCCACAAACACCCAGCCAATTGCTGAGATTCGGGTCATGTCTTGCGGTATCGTTTCTGATAGGTCTTCCTCGACACGATCCCTGTTTGGGTCATTCCGATGTGACTTTATGAGGTAAATCAAAATAGCAGCGAGCACTAGAAGCAATGTGAGACCATCGATTTGGTCGAGCGACCCATCGATCAGACACCAGGCCAATATAGCTGTCGCAATGACAAGCAAGGGGTATTCTCGGCGGAATAAGCCTTTTGCAATCGGGATAGGTGTGATGAAAGCAGTAACGCCTAATATTAAACCAATGTTAGCGATGTTCGACCCCAGTGCATTGCCGATAGCGATATCAGGTGTGTCCTCCATAACAGCAATGATGGATACCAGAATTTCGGGCGCGGATGTGCCAAAGCCAATAATAGTGATACCAATGATGAGTGGAGAAACACCCAAATGATTCGCTAACGATGAAGCGCCCTCGACAAACTTGTCGGCGCTCCAGACAAGTAAAACTAGACCTAAAATAATGGCGCTAAATGCAAGTAACATGACTGAGAATTAAACCTTTGTCTGGGGGATGCTAGAAGCTGTCAGTTGAAGTGAATAAGCCAACGCGTAAATCTTTAGCGGAGTAAATCTCGCGACCGTCCACTTCCATGGTGGCATCAGCGATACCCATGACCAATTTGCGCATAATTAGGCGTTTAATGTTGATACGATACGTGACTTTCTTCGCGTTAGGCAGAACTTGACCAAAGAATTTTACTTCGCCTGCACCGAGTGCTCGACCGTGACCTGGCCCGCCTTTCCAGCCCAGATAAAACCCAATCAGTTGCCACATTGCGTCGAGGCCAAGACAACCGGGCATAACAGGATCGGTTTCAAAATGACATTTAAAAAACCACAGGTCTGGGTTGATATCAAGCTCGGCTATTATTTGGCCTTTATCGAATTCGCCGCCATCTTCTGTGATGCTGGTGATTCTATCGAACATCAGCATCGGAGGTAGTGGCAGCAAGGCATTGCCCTCGCCAAAAATTTCACCTTTCCCACAACGGATTAGCTCGTCGTAGCTGAAACTATTTTTATCGGTCAATGCATTTGCCATAGTTTTTGTTTTTAAGTTTGCCTCGAAGGCTGCGAACACTAACGATTCTCTAAAAAATATGCTAGTAAAATTCTCTATTTTGATCGAAAAGCCCTGCATAGGTGTCACCTGATAAGTGGTTGTTCATGGCCTTAAGCTGTCCTAATTGATCAGTTAACCAAGTACCATTTCGCTTTAAGGAATAGAGTGGTGATATCAGGTTGCTATTGATAGTATAGCGGTCATCATAGTTGGCGATAGGTCGAGCGACTTAGGAACTCTTGATTATGATATGCCAACCGGGACGTTCAATCAGGTGCTTAGTCAGCTCTGGTTAAGCTATAGCCGGTAAGCTTTCAGTCAGTCAATTTTATAATTTGTAGGTCAAGGTAAACTCAATGATAAAAACACGAGTAATGATAAAAGCACTATTACTGATTGTCTTGTTCAGTCAGAGCGTGTTTTCTGCTGATATTGGTCCGCAGCAACTGATTAAGCAGGCCATAGATAAGGTGCTAAACGACATTAAAATTAATTTAGAAGACTATCGAGAAAATCCGGACAACTTATTTGCACTGGTTGACGAGGAGGTTTTACCTCATTTTGATTTTGTGGCTATGACTAACTTGGCCCTATATCGTTATCGAAATGAGTTTAGTGAAGAGCAAAAAACTAGAATCGTTAACGAATTTAGATCCTTATTGATCCGAACCTACGGTACAGCATTACTAGAATACAATAATGAGGAAGTTAATTACCTCGGTATGCTCGGTTCAGTTGAGAAGGGTAAAGTGAAGGTGAAAACCGAGGTTACTCAGGCGGGTGGGTCAGCTATTCCACTTGATTATAGTTTAAGACGAGGCAAACAAGGCTGGAAGGTTTACGATATCCAGATCGATGGGATTAGTCTCGTGACCAACTATCGCTCTAGTTTTGCCAGAGAAATTAGTAAGAATGGTGTTGAAAGCCTTATCAATTTACTAAATGAGAGAAATAAATAGAAACCAAGTAGTGTTTTGTAGAGGCGTTCCTTAATTTCTACAAAGGTTTAGATGCAAATAAATAGCGCTTATATTCTTGTCAGCCATTGTCTGGAACATCTGATAGAATGCTTGCCGTTTCAACCCAAGGATACTAAGTAAATTAGTCGATGAATAAATTAATTATTAAAGGCGGCATCCCATTATCCGGGCAAGTTCGGATTTCTGGGTCAAAGAATGCGGTATTACCGATTTTGGCGGGCACACTGTTAGCGAGTGGCCCTGTAGTGGTTAAAAATGTACCGCATTTACATGATGTCACCACAACGATGGAATTACTCGGTCAAATGGGTGTATCGATTACCATTGGCGATAAAATGAGCGTTGAGATCGATCCCTCCACCATTGAAAATACCTTTGCCCCGTACGAGTTAGTTAAAACCATGCGAGCTTCTATTTTGGTTCTGGGGCCGCTATTGGCGCGTTATGGCACGGCTGAAGTGTCGCTGCCTGGTGGTTGTGCGATTGGTGCGAGGCCTGTCAATATCCACCTTACCGGGCTGGAGGCGATGGGCGCTGAAATTACAGTTGAACAGGGTTATATCCGTGCTAAAGCAGATCGACTGAAAGGTGCACATATTGTAATGGACCAGATAACTGTGACTGGAACTGAAAATTTGATGATGGCGGCTAGTTTAGCCGAGGGCACTACAATCCTCGAAAATGCCGCCCGTGAACCCGAAGTGGTTGATCTCGCTGACTTCATTAACGCGATGGGTGGCCGAATAGAAAATGCTGGCACCGATAAAATTACTATTCATGGTGTTGAAAAATTGGAAGGGTGTGAGTACACAGTATTGCCTGATCGTATTGAGACTGGCACCTATCTAGTCGCAGCTGCGATTACGGGTGGCAAGGTTTTGTTGAAGGATACCGACCCTAGCCTACTCGATGCGGTATTGGCCAAATTAGTTGAAGCTGGCGCAATAATCGATACTGGCGAAAACTGGATTGAACTTGATATGGAAGGCCGTAAGCCGAAGGCAGTTAATATTCGAAGTGCGCCTTACCCTGGTTTCCCTACTGATATGCAAGCGCAGTTTTGTGCGTTGAATGCCATTGCGGATGGCACCAGCTCGGTTACCGAAACCGTGTTTGAAAATCGGTTTATGCACATCCAAGAGATATCACGGCTAGGTGCTAATATTCAGCTAGAAGGTAATACTGCGATTATCAAGGGTGTGGATTGCTTAAATGGCGCACCAGTGATGGCGACCGATTTACGCGCTTCCGCTAGTTTAATCCTGGGTGGTTTGGTCGCTAAGGGTGAAACGATTGTAGAGCGAATTTATCATATCGATCGTGGTTACGACCATATCGAAGAAAAATTGGCCTGTCTCGGAGCCAATATTCAGAGAGTACCCAATTAGACCTGAATCTGGTTAAACCTGAGCCTAATTGAACTGAATCCAATTGAATCGAATCTATTTGAAAATAAATTATGTCCCAAATTTTAACGATTGCGCTCGCGAAAGGGCGTATTCTAGCTGAAACGCTGCCGCTGCTAAAACGGGCCGGTATCGAACCGGTCGATGATCTTTTGACTAGCCGGAAATTAATTTTTTCAACTAATCATGCCAACATTAATCTGGTGCTCATTCGATCATCCGATGTCCCTACTTATGTTCAATATGGCGCTGCCGACATCGGCATTGCTGGCAAGGATGTTTTGCTAGAGCATGGTGGTGACGGCTTGTATGAGCGAGTCGATTTGAAAATAGCGGGCTGCAAATTGATGACCGCTGGTTTCCCCAATAAAGTATTGCCGTCAGGGCGGCTGAAGGTAGCGACTAAATATCCCGCAATAGCACGCCAGTATTTTCTTGACCAGGGTCGACAGGTTGAATTGATTAAGCTTTATGGGTCAATGGAACTGGCGCCAATCGTTGGGTTATCTGACTTGATCGTTGATTTGGTTGATACCGGTAATACGCTGAAGGCGAATGGACTGACGCCACTCGAACACATTATGGATATTACGTCGCGATTGATCGTTAATAGAGCCTCCCAGAAAATGAAAAATCAGGCCATAAAGGAATTCGTTGCCCGTGTCGAAAAGGCAGTTACGGAGTAATTGTTATGATCGAAATTAAACGATTTGACAGCCAATCAAATAGCTTTGATTCTGAATTGAAAGGTTTGCTGTCATGGGAAACTGAATCGGATCAGACAATCTTAGGTACGGTTGATGAAATTATCCGTTCGGTAAGGCTAAAAGGTGACCAGGCTTTGCTGGAATACACCGCAAAGTTCGATGGTGTGATGGTCAATGCTGCATCTGAATTAGAGCTATCACGGGAGCAATTGCAGAAGGCATATCAAGCGCTACCAGACATTGAGCGTGATGCACTCGAATCCGCAGCCGAACGAATTCGTTCATACGCAGAACATCAAAAGCTAGAGTCCTGGCAATATACCGAAGCGGATGGAACCGTCCTTGGTCAGCAAATAAATCCACTTGATCGAGTCGGTCTGTATGTGCCGGGTGGCAAGGCAACTTATCCATCCTCCGTCTTGATGAATGCCGTTCCAGCCAAGGTAGCTGGCGTTGCAGAATTAATTATGGTGGTTCCGACACCCAAAGGGGTGATCAATGAACTCGTATTGGCAGCCGCATATATCTCGGGTGTCGATAGAGTATTTACTATCGGTGGCGCTCAAGCGATTGCAGCACTCGCATATGGTACAGAGACAGTGCCAGCGGTTGATAAAATTGTCGGCCCAGGGAATATTTATGTGGCGACTGCTAAGCGCCTAGTATTTGGCACAGTGGGCATCGACATGATAGCGGGGCCATCAGAAATTTTAGTTATTTGTGATGGTAAAACAGATCCTGACTGGATCGCGATGGATTTGTTTTCACAGGCTGAGCATGATGAAGATGCGCAGGCCATATTGCTGTCTCCCGATGCTGATTTCCTCGATCAGGTTCAAGCCAGTATCGAGCGTCAAATTAAAGAAATGCCTCGGCAAGATATTATCCGTGCCTCGCTTACTGCACGGGGCGCGCTTATCCAAGTCGCTGATATGGGTGATGCTGTCAAAATCGCGAATTACATTGCGCCTGAACATCTTGAACTTTCGGTTGATGATGCGGAAACCATAGCCAAATCAATTCGGCACGCAGGCGCTATTTTTATGGGGCGTTATACTGCCGAAGCATTGGGCGATTATTGTGCTGGTCCGAATCATGTATTACCTACATCCCGAACGGCTCGTTTTTCATCGCCGCTTGGTGTTTATGATTTTCAGAAAAGATCAAGCCTGATTGGTTGTTCGCCAGCAGGGGCATCGGAGTTAGGCAAGCTTGCTTCTGTGTTAGCACGAGGCGAAGGGTTGGTTGCACATGCCTGTTCGGCAGAGTATCGGATTAAGCAGTCAGGTAACTAATCAAGGATTGGTAATCAAGAATAACCAATCTCACTATCTAGGTCGTTCGGTCGCAATCGTTTCAAAGGTAAACTTATTTGGCCCACGGTAAACAGTTATCTTCAGAGTGTCACCGGGCTTATGAAAGCTGACTTTTTCTAGCAGGTCGCGTACCCCCAACACTAACTTACCGTCTATCGCGGCCAGAATATCCCCAGACCGAATGCCCGCCCTGTCAGCGGGACTGTTGATGAACACGCCGACGATGAGTGCGCCTTTTATATTAGGGTTGCCTGTCGATAAGGCTGCTTTGGCCGTAATTTCAATGCCTTCGACGCCTAACCAGCCACGGGATACTTTACCGTGCTCTATGAGTTGTTGCATGATATCGAGTGCAATTGAGGTGGGAATGGCAAAGCCGATGCCTTGGGTGCCACTGGCCTGATTAAAAATAGCGGTGTTGATACCGATCAGCTTTCCGTCGGCATTGACTAGAGCGCCACCTGAGTTGCCAGGATTAATCGCCGCATCGGTCTGGATGAAGTTTTCGAAAGTGCTCAAGCCAATTCGATTTCTACCCGTAGCACTGATGATGCCCATGGTCACTGTCTGACCCACATTCAATGGGTTACCGATGGCTAGCACGACATCACCGACCCGAACCGGTTGGTCTGAGGCTAATTTAATGCTGCTTAAGCCGCTAATCGGTATTTGTAAAATAGCAATGTCGGTCTCTTTGTCTTCACCAATCAAAACTGCTTGGCTACCGCGTCCGTCTGGCAGGGAGATTAATATTTCGTCCGCGCCATCGATCACATGTTGATTGGTTATGATGTAGCCTTCATTGCTGATGATGACACCTGAGCCGAGGTTGGTTTCAGTTTTGCTTCTCTGACGGCGTTTAAGTTGTTCGCCAAATAGCTGGCTGAAAATGGGGTCGTCTAATAAAGGGTGCGATTGTTCGACTACCATTTTGGAGGTATAAATTGTCACAACTGATTCAAAAGAGGAGGCCACAGCATCGGCATAAGAAGCGGTCGGGCGTTGAACAAAGACTTGACTAGGGATGTGAGGTTGCATTTCTTTTGTTGGAGTCGATAGAAATGCTAAAATGTCTCTGCTCGAGTGTTCGGATTGCCAGAACAGGTATAATATCGCTATCGCTAGCCCTAGGAGGCTAAACTGCAATAAAAATCCAGCGGCTTTGATTATTCTCATGACGAAAAACTCATAGCGAAATAGTATCATAGGCATCTGGCAATAGAGGACGAAAAAATATGCAGTTACAGCAACTAAGTGACTTTTGTGCTGACTACCTTCGAGTTAGCGAATTCAAAGATTACTGCCCGAATGGGGTGCAGGTTGAAAGTGATGGTGAAGTTAAATCGGTAGTCTCTGGTGTGACGGCCAGCCTCGATTTGATTGAGGCTGCAGTAGACCTAAAAGCAGATACATTGCTGGTGCATCATGGCTATTTCTGGAAAGGAGAGTCTCAAGCGATTACCGGTTTTAAAGCCCGTCGTATACGAGCGCTCATCAAAAACAACCTCAATTTGCTTGCTTATCACTTACCGTTGGATGCGCATCCCGTGGTTGGTAACAATGCCCAGATAGCGAATATCATGGGGTGGGAAGTTCAAGGGACTTTTGCCAGCGTGGGGATACACGATATTGTGTTTCACACGACACTACCATCGGCTATATCGTTGCATGAGCTTACAAAGGCTATTGCCAATAAGCTCAATACCACACCATTGAGCCTAAGCGCAGGTGATAGGCCTATTAAGCGTATCGCTTGGTGTACGGGCGCTGCTCAAAGCTATATTGATCAAGCAGCTGATAGAGGTTTTGACGTGTTTATCAGTGGTGAGGTGTCGGAAAACACTTTTCACTATGCGAAAGAATGTGGCATTCATTATATCGCAGCAGGGCATCATGCTACCGAACGCTATGGAGTACAGGCATTGGGGCGACTAATATCGGAAAAATTTGGATTGAAGCATCAGTATATTGATATTCCTAATCCGGTGTAGATAACTGATGTAAGAATCTAGTGTTGGAATCGTTATTGAACTTTCCCTCAGGGTGCCTCTAAAAATAGGATTTTTTGTGTGACCTGTTTTTTGCTTCTCGACAATAGCAGCTGCATTGTTCTAATTGGTTACATCCATGTAACGATGCACCAACAGTAGCGACCGCGAGGCCACGCCGCAATCGCGGAAAAAGTGCATTTTTAGAGATGCCCTTAATTTATAGCGAGTTTAGTCGCTAATAGACTCGACGGAAAAGCTAAATTGAGCTATCCTTGCGACCGTTTTTTATGTCCGTAATAATCCTACTTCAGTTAGTGTTATTTCGGGTTTCCTAATTTCTCAAGCAGGGATTATTCGAATGTCTTCTGATGGTGTAGATAATAATCGCAGACGCTTTCTGACTGCCGCGACCGTCGTGGTTGGTGCAGTCGGCGCGGGTGCGGTGGCCGTTCCATTTTTAAAAAGCTGGAGTCCTAGTGCCCGAGCTAGATCGGCTGGTGCGCCCGTTGAATTTGATATCAGCAAAATGGAGGCTGGTCAGCAAGTCGTTGTTAAATGGCGTGGTAAGCCAGTCTGGATTGTGCGACGTGATACCAATATTTTAGCCACCTTGTCAAAGGTTGCAGGTGACCTCCGTGATGCTAAGTCAGATGAAAGCATTCAGCCAGAGTATGCGAAAAATGAAGTACGCTCTATCAAGCCAGAATACCTGGTGGTTGAAGGGGTGTGTACTCACCTAGGCTGTTCTCCAACCTATCAGCCGGAAGTAGTGGCTGGTTTTCAGGGTTTCTTCTGCCCTTGTCATGGTTCCAAATTCGATTTTGCGGGCCGAGTTTATAGCGGTGTGCCTGCACCGACTAATCTACCGGTGCCCCCCCATTATTATGTCAGCAATGATGTGATTCGTATTGGTGAGGATGGAGCTGTCTAATGAGTAACGATAATTCAAATAAAGGCCTAGTTGGCTGGATCGATCAGCGTTTCCCAATGACCAAATTGTGGGAAGAGCATATATCAAAGTACTACGCGCCGAAGAATTTTAACTTTTGGTACTTTTTTGGTTCTTTGGCTTTGTTAATATTGGTGCTACAAATCGTCACTGGTATTTTTCTCACCATGCATTACAAACCTGATGGTGCTGACGCCTTCATTTCTGTCGAGCATATTATGCGCGATGTCGATTGGGGTTGGTTGATTCGCTATTTACATTCTACTGGAGCATCGGCGTTTTTCGTAGTCATCTACCTCCATATGTTTCGAGGGTTGATGTATGGCTCCTACCAAAAGCCACGAGAGTTGATCTGGTTGTTTGGTATGTTTATTTTTCTGGCGTTGATGGCCGAAGCATTCATGGGTTATCTATTACCTTGGGGTCAAATGTCTTTCTGGGGTGCGCAGGTTATTATTTCATTATTTGGTGCAATTCCAGTCATTGGTGATGATTTAACGTTGTGGATTCGGGGTGACTTTGTTATCTCTGACGCTACTCTAAACCGCTTCTTCGCGTTACATGTAATTGCCGTTCCTTTAGTTTTAGTCATGCTGGTTGTGATGCATGTTATTGCGTTGCACGAAGTTGGTTCGAATAATCCAGAAGGCGTCGAGATCAAAAAACATAAGGATGAGAATGGCATTCCACTTGATGGCATTCCTTTTCACCCTTATTATTCGGTGAAGGACTTGGTCGGTGTGGTTGTCTTTCTGATCCTGTTTAGTTCGGTGGTATTTTTTATGCCAGAAATGGGCGGTTACTTCTTGGAACACGCGAACTTTATACCGGCGAATCCATTCAAGACGCCAGAGCATATTGCACCGGTATGGTATTTCACGCCTTTTTACGCCATCTTAAGAGCCGTACCGCATAAGTTATCGGGTGTGCTCGCGATGTTTGCTGCGATAGCTGTTTTATTTGTATTGCCGTGGCTTGATCGTGGCAAGGTGCATTCAATTCGCTATCGAGCTAATTCGTTTAAATGGCTGCTAGCCATGCTAGTCATTAGCTTTATCGGCCTTGGTTACTTGGGTGCATTAGCGCCAACCGAGCTAAGAACATTCTTTGCCCGAGTCTTCAGTATTGGTTATTTCGGTTTCTTCCTTGGTATTTGGTGGATTAGTAAAAACGAAAAAACTAAGCCAGTTCCAGAGAGGATCCTGTAATGATAAAGACGCTAATTATTGTTGCTAGCCTTTTACTGCCTATACTGGGCTTCGCCGCTTCTGGTGGCGCTTCAATTCCAAACGATGATATTACAATCGATTGGGATGACAAAGCAGCCATGCAACGAGGCGCTCGTACGTTTGTTAACTATTGTATGGGTTGTCACGAGCTATCCTATTCGCGCTATGACCGCGTGGGTTTAGATCTTGAAATCGCCGATGCCCAAGTGTTAGAAAACTTGATTTTCACCACTGATGAAAATGGTAATAAAACAAAAATTGGTGCATTGATGACCAATACCATGAGCGCCGACTATGCTGCTCAAGCTTTTGGCACACCGCCACCAGATTTGAGCTTGATTGCACGTTCACGTGGTGTTGACTGGCTTTATAATTATCTGCGAGGATTCTACGTAGATGAATCAAGACCGTTTGGCATGAACAACACAGTCTTTGATAAAGTTGGGATGCCGCATGTGTTGGCCGAATTGCAAGGCTATCAAGTACCTAAGATGGGTATGCGAACAGATAGTAATGGTGAACTGCATGAAGTGATTGTTGGCTTTGATATCGTCAAGCCTGGCAGTCTGTCAAAATCTGAATATGATCAAACTATCCATGATTTAGTTGGATTTCTTGATTACGTGTCAGAACCTTATCGTCAAACCCGTCATAATGTGGGAACAGGCGTAATTATTTTTCTATTTTTCTTCCTGATTCTGGCTTATTTCCTTAAGAAAGAATTTTGGAAAGACATACATTAACCAAGGATAAAAATATGTCTATAGTGGCGAATCGTCGTTCGGTAATGAGCTGTTTTTCATCACCGGTTGATCCAGAATGCCATCGAGCACGCATTGTGCTCGCTGAGAAGGACATTACGGTCGAAATCCATGATGTCGATATGGATAACCTACCTGAGGATTTAATTGATTTAAACCCTTATGCAACCGTGCCAACGATGGTCGATCGTGATCTCGTGCTTTATAACGCGCGAGTATTGATCGAATATCTGGATGAGCGTTTTCCGCATCCCCCGTTGATGCCGGTTGACCCCGTGTCACGTGCTAAAAGCCGTCTGGCTCTGTTTCGTATTGAGAGTGACTGGTTTAGTTTGCTGGGAGATATAGAGAGTGGTACGGAAAAAAAGAAGGAGCAGGCAAAGAAAGCCTTAACTGAAAGTTTAATTAATTCGGCTGAAGTTTTTGCTGCTAAGCCCTATTTTTTGTCGGATGAATTTAGCTTGCTCGATTGTAGTATCGCGCCGATTTTGTGGCGTCTACCTTACTACGATATCGAATTACCGCCTTCATGCAAGCCGATCACAAGCTATATGAAACGTGTTTTCTCGCGTCCTTCATTTCAGGCCAGTTTGTCTGAACAAGAAAGAGATATGGTAGCTTAATCGCTTCCAATGGTGATTTAACACGTATGACTTCTAGCAAACCTTATTTGATTCGTGGCCTATACGAATGGTTGTTGGAAAATGATGTGACCCCGTATTTGTTGGTTGACGCCAACTTTTACGGGGTGATGATTCCACAGGGCAGTGCGAACGATGGCAAGGTAGTACTCAATTTGACGCCAAGTGCTATTCAGGGACTAGAGCTAGATAATGAATACATAGCGTTCTCAGCTCGCTTTGGTGGAATAGCCCAAAATGTCTATTGCCCAATGGCTTCTATTTTGGCCATTTACGCCAAAGAGAATGGTGAGGGCATGATGTTTAATGAAGAGCCTCATACAGACCCCGATCCAGATGGAAAGAGGCCCGTTGGAAAATCGGGCGACGGAAAGCAGAGCGTTAGAGACATCGAATCGAAAAAAACAAATCGTCCAAGTTTAACAGTCGTTAAGTAGCGAGCACTATCTATTCGGCTGGTCCGAGTAGCTGTAGATCAAGCAACTCGCACAAAATGTGAATAACCAAAAGATGAACCTCCTGAATCCTGGCGGTGACATTTGATGGCACTCTGATTTCTACCGAATTACGGTTTAATTCCTGTTCAATTAAGCCCCCATCCTTCCCTGTGAGCGCAATGACGGCTATGTCGGATTCATTGGCTGCTCGAATCGCCTCGACAATATTCGGAGATAGCCCGCTCGTGCTGATAGCCAATAGTAAGTCGCCTGGTTGCCCAAGCGCCGTTACTTGTTTTGAAAAGATCTGCCGGTAATCGTAATCATTAGCAATCGATGTGAGGGTAGAGCTGTCAGTGGTGAGTGCTATGCCAGGTAGGCCTGGCCGATCACGATCATATCGATTAAGTAACTCAGAAGAGAAATGTTGGGCATCGCCTGCCGACCCGCCATTGCCGCAACTCATCACTTTGTTACCGTTGAGTAGAGTTTGATTTAATAGGGTTGATGCCAATTCGATCGATTGACTAAGCGCAATCTCGGATTGTTGCTTGGTTTCTATGCTGGCTTGAAAAGCTAGTTTAATCAGATTTTCTACATCACTCACGAAATTGTCACTCATTAGTTTTCAATCTGGCTAGATTGGATAGTTTAGTAGGTTAGGGAATTGTGTAGCTTTATTCTGCGTAAAAGGCGTCTTGAATCCACTCTATATTAAGATCCGAAATTGATGATTCAAGTTGCAAAATGATCGCGTCGAAGCGCATCGGCTTTTGTGCTATAGCCGGTGTTGATGAAATATAGCATTGTGCGGTTTTTATAATCTTTTGTTGTTTCGTACGAGGTATCGCTGAAACGGCACCGCCGAACACATTGTTTTTTCGGAACTTGACTTCAATAAAACACAAAACTTTCCGGTCAATCATGATCAGATCTATCTCACCAAATCGTGAGTGATAATTCTGTTGAAGTAGCGTCAGCCCCTGTTGTTGTAAGTAGTCTCTTGCGAGCGCTTCATAGTGCTGTCCGGTGGCCCTGCTACTGCTCATATTTGCATTCGCAATACTGGTAGACGACTACTGAACTTGGCCTGCTTGGCTCAGCGTCGGCATTTCTAATAATCTTGCAGTGCCATTTTTGTAAGTTGCCATTAGCAGTGATCGCTTAACTCGGCCTTTACTATCAACTGACAATGTGCCGGTATGTTGGAGTATAGATTCCTGGGGGTTTATCATTAATCGGTGCAGCGAGGGGATTAGCCGATAAGCATCTATACCGAGCGCAAATAATCGACTAAATCGCTTGCTGCTATTGGGCCACAATTTCGATACATTTAGATGGTCCAGATTGTTCTTATTATCCAGCATCCAGGGGATGTCGACGAACAAAATCTCATTCAAATCACGATCATCATCGGCATTGGTATCGCTAGATGAAATGTGTGAGGTTGCATAAACCGGCAAATCCTGAGCATGATGAAACTTGAGTTGAGGTTTCATGAGTCTGGCTTGACGGGAGTTGGCTGCTACAAAAATCATATCAACATCTTGTCGGCGGCGAGGTTCAAATTCGACCGACTGCCCGATCACTTGTTGGATCACCGACCTTCGAGAATTACTAGTTGTCAGGTTTAGGAGTTTCTTGATCGAAAAAGAATAATCGCTTTTCTGCGAAGGATAGGTTTCGCTGTCAACGACATAGCCACCGAGGGCTTCGAATCTTGACTTAAACGCTTTATGTAAACGCTTACCCCACTCTGTGTCTGGCACTAAGGTGATTGCATAATGTCTACCTTCGGCTAGTGCGTAGTCGGCAATTTGTTCTGCTTCATCTTCTGGGCGTAAGCCAAATTGATATAGGTTCAAATTAGCGGGTTTGGACTCGTCACCATAGTTTAACGCCAGCGTTGGTGCTTGCAGGCTCTCACTGTTTTGTAATAACGCAATTAATTCCTTATTAATGGGGCCGACAACAAAGTCGGCGCCATTTTCGATCGCCCGTTGGTATTGAAGGTTGAACTCGTTCGTATTTGTACTAGCGTCGATGACCTCAAGTTCGGCTATAAGTGATTGATTTTGATCCAATTTGTCTTGGTAATAGGCATAAAGGAAACCGTTTTGAATCGCCGCTGATACCTTCTCGAGCCGACCTGAAAGTGGCAGCATTAGCGCGATTCGTTCAGGTCTAATGTTGATTTTCTTGCTTTCCTCTAACAGGTTGGCGGCGAATAGTTTTCCAGCAGGATGGTCTGGATAGAGCTCGTACCATTTTTTTATCCAAGGAGCCATTTTCTCTGGCTGCATATTTGAACGTCTTGCTATTAGGTTCAATTCTAACCAGCCACGAAATTGTGTGGTTTGATGTTTGGACAGTTCTTTGAGAATCGTAGTCTCTGAAATTCGATGGAGTGCGTCCCAGATGAATTTGTGGTTTTGCTCAATTTCTTCCTGAGTTTTCAAATAGTCACTAATCTGCATCCTTAGCACAGCACTTTCCTTAGGCTTGCCTATGGACAGCACACTTTTTGAACGAATATTCAAAGCTAGTACTTTGTACCGCCAATCTATTATTTCTTCTATGGGTGGTAGCGCTAGTAAGCTTTGATAAATATTACCTTCACCAAAATAGGAGCCGGCCAGCAGGGTGTCTTTATAGAGTCGATCTTGTTCGAGAATATCGGCTTCCGGGAATGAATCGAAAAAAGTGGGAATGTCAGAGTAGTCGCCTGCGTAATAAGCCATCAGGGCTGATTTAATTAGAAAAGACGACCTCTCTGGTTGATCACTTTTTGTCGCTAGCACTTGGTAAGCGATCGCAGCGAGAAACCAGTATTGATCAGACTCTAACTTAAATGCATCTAGGATTTCCTCTGAGGACGGTGTTAATAACGAGCGAGGAGCTGGACCTAATTCAATCGTCTGCAAGTCTGTTTGGCGCGGTGCTTCGCGCGGTGTTTGGCAGGCTGAAATAGTGATTATCAGCATTGCCGAGAGTAATAATTTGAGCCAGGGGCGTTTCATCGATTGTCAGTTATTTGAAGGATAAAAGCGAAGTGCTAGGTAAGTGAAAAACAAGATAATAGTGTACACTCTTTATGCATGACTGGCGTACTTTATATTGTTGCAACCCCCATTGGAAATCTTGACGATATCAGCCTGCGCGCTATCGAGATTTTGAAGCAAGTTGACGTGATTGCAGCAGAGGATACCCGTCACAGTATTCGACTCTTGAATCATTTAGGCATTCGCAATAAGTTAATGTCGCTGCATGAGCATAATGAAAGGGATAGAGTCAACGGTATTATCGAAGACCTCAAGCAGGGTAGCAATGTTGCATTAATTTCTGATGCAGGGACGCCTTTGATTTCGGACCCAGGTTATCCACTAGTCAAAGCGGTGCATGATGCTGGTCTGCGGGTGAGTCCAATACCTGGTGCCTGCAGTATTATAGCCGCACTCAGTGCAGCCGGCATGCCAACTGAAACGTTTACCTTTTATGGGTTTCTGTCGCAAAAAAACTCGGAAAGAATGTCGAAGTTAAGTGCATTAAAACAACAACAAGGCACATTGGTATTTTTAGAATCGACGCATCGAATTGAACGCCTATTGGAACAGCTTTGCGAACTATTTGGTGACAATCGTATTGTCGTTGCCAAAGAGTTGACCAAAACTTTTGAGCGCTTTCTGTCCGGCACGGCAGTGGAAATCCTGTCGGTAATGCAGCAAGAGCCAGCGCTGAAAAAAGGAGAATTCGTCGTGTTGATTGATAACCCGGTCACTATCAGCGAAAAGACGCTAAGTGATGAAGATATCGAGATTTTGAAACTGTTATTGGAAGAGTTACCGCTTAAAAAAGCGGTGCAAATGTCAACCCGTATCAGTGGCAAAAAGAAGAACGATATTTATCAGCAAGCACTGGCGCTAAATAAAGCAGCGCCCTAATGGCATCGTTAAAATGCACTTTTTCCGCGATTGCGGGGTGGCCTAGTGGTCCCTACTGTTGGTGCATCGGTACATGGATGTAACTAATTAGAACAACGCAGGAGCAGTTGTCGAGGGGCAAAAACAGGTCACGAAAAAATCACTATTTTTAGAGGTGCCCTTATCTATATCAGCCGCCTTTAACAGGGGCTAGTACGATGATGTCATCGCTTTCACTAATTTGGGTTGATGAAAATTGAGTAGTATCAATTTT
>JBLHID010000049.1:0-18038 GCA_047615545.1 Polaribacter sp. | reverse complement strand
TTTTTGGTGGTTAAACAGTTCTTTCAAACGAACGATTTCAGTCGATAGAGCAGTGACTTCGACGGTTTTGGCAACCATTATGAATCTCCGAAACAGAGGTTTAAAGAAGTTAGTATATATTCTGTGAGTACAATCTAGGACCGATAAGGTCGAATGAGCCGAGCATTATTGCAGTAGTTCACTAATATGGTGACAGTAGGCATCTTCTTTCTTTATCTCGTATGTTTTACCTAGCTAAGGCGACTTTATGTTATTCCAGCATTCCATGCTTTCAATTACAGCAGCGTCTGGCGTCGACATATCTACCGTTTAGCCTACTTTAAAATTAATTTTTCATCGGTTCAATCACTCAGATATGAAAGCTTCAGACATAAAAAAGCCCGATCAAATTGCTTTAATCGGGCTTTGTTGTTTACAGACTAAAATTCCTAATTAGAACTTGTAGCCAACTTTAACCGCCGTTACTTGCGTCGTATTGCCACTCATAGTCCCGGTAATCGTGCCTGATGATAGTGCTGTCTGAATGTCACCCAGATCCACCTGTTGTACGCCAACCGTCACTGATAATTTTTTAGCGTTGTACGTGGCACCAAGACCTATCTTGCTGTATGCATCTGTTGGTCCAAGCGGACCTCCAAATCCTCCCAAAGCCGCTTCCGTACCATAGGTTACGGCAGCAGACCACTGGTCAGTAAACTTTCGGCCCACACCTATCGAGTAGGAGGTCGTGTCGTCATCATAGTCTTTCAGTGGTCCAGTCGTTAAAGTTTTGTAGTTCGCGGGCTCAAGTGAAAACTGTGCCCACTTTACGTGTCGTATGGTGCCAAATACTAGTGTGTTTTTGGCGACACCTGTTTGAAAATCTAGGTTGAAGGCCGCCGGTGAATCAAATGACGTAGTTGAAGCATTAGTTCCCAGGACCGTGGTAGTTTCTACGACAGCCATATCATGGCTGACTTTAGCGTGATACGTCAAAGCAATGCGCAGTGCAATTTCTGGTTTTTCAAAAGCAGCACCTAGAACAGTACCCATAGCCGAGCTGGTACTTGTTGTTAATTCGTAGTCTCTAACAAGAGGAACAGAGACAGTTGCTTTTATCGATTGACTCTTAAGGCCGCCATACACTGTAACATTATCAGCAACACCATAACTCACTAAAGCGGTTAGGGCAGTTGATTCGACATCAGCTTTAGTACCGTTGTAGAAACCACCTTTCCAGTCTACTAGTGCTCCATAAGGCTGGTCGTGAATAACGGCTATGCCGATGTTATCTGAAATATCTGTACGAATAGCAAAGTTGGAAAAACTATAGCTAGGAGCCACATTGCCGGTGTCTCCACCGCCAACCGCCGCCGTATAGGTACCGCTTACAGTTGGATCGACTGAAACAAAAGCGACTTCCAATAAATTACCCTCTTTAAGGATGATCGAAGTACCTTGCCCTGACCGATCAAGACCACCCGCTTGTGCCGATGTAGCGCCTAAAATAGCACTTATAACTGCAAAACTTATCAACGTACGTTTCATACCAACTCCCACTCGTTTATACAAATTTAATATTTGTTTGAGCGACCCATTAAACGCTGCCGCCAAGATGCTGTCAAGACCTCAGTTATTGTGCCTTGAGTTGGACCCATCTGGCTTAAAGTGATTTCGGGAGAGCTTGGCATAGCAACGATCGCTGGCGAGAGTAGACGGTACATAAATTCAAATTAGTACTCTATAAAACTGCCAGAATTATTACTTTATAATGAACATTGTATTAACAGTTGAGCCCTTAGCTTTGTTACCTTTTGTTGTAAAAGTGACCTGATTCAGGCGGCTTCTAGTTTGTGGGCCTAAGCGACTATAGTAATGATAGGTTGTGGGGCCGCCGGAATTCCAATGTGAGAATCAACGACTACAACGGAGATGGATTTGAAGATGAATTGTGATAGTTCCCTTGGCTTTTGCCGGCCAGTCCCAAAATCGGACAAGCCCATTCCTATCCCACTAGACTATAGTCTGCTCAACCTACCTTCTTTGAGCATGCGCTATCATCATCAATATTTGCTGAAACACCGTGTTACTCAAGGATTCACTCAAGTCTATTGCTAGGCTGTGGCGGTAGTAGGGGGTAAGACTCAACCCGACACCAAGGCCGTAGATTTCGACATTAGATTCAGCTTCATTTCGTTCGACGGTCTGCTTTAAATGCTGATCGAGATAATACACGTCATTAGCCTGATGGGTCGCCGCATCCATTGGGCTGCCATCGGAGATGACGATTAATATTTTGCGTTGTTCACCATGCTTACGCATGCGCTGGCATGCCCAGTCAACCGCTTCGCCATCGACACCTTCACGAAAATAAGGTGATTTTAAAAGAGCTGCGATATCACGCCGCGATTTACGCCAGCCGGTATCAGCATTTTTAAAGATTAAATGACTTCGTTCGGCTAAACGTCCGGGGTTTTCTGGTCGTCCTTGTGCTATCCAGTCCTTTAATGCACGGCCACCGTTCCATTTGCCGGTGGTGAAGCCAAGTATTTCACTGGAAATTTCAGCCTGATCGAGCGCCCGTCCAAAAATATCGACCATCATTGCGATTGATTCTATATGTTGTTTCATCGATCCGGAGCAGTCGATTAAAAAAGAAACTAGGCAATCGTTTTTAAATCGATAGCGGTCTTTACGGAAGATGCGTCGTTCGGATGGCGATGAAATGACTTGCGATAAACGTCGACCATCTATCACGCCTTCTTCTTCTCCAAACTGCCAACCGTCACGGCCTGGTTGGGCCAGTAGGTCGGAAATCTGTCGAGCAAGTCTGGGGATATTGATACCCTGGACCTTTATCATACCGTCGAGCTGATCCCGAAACTCGATGATTTCGACATCACGAATCTTAGATGATGCTTTGTATTCCTGATCGTATTTTTCGGTGAATACGCGATAGCCAGTGGGATTGTCGGATAAAACCTTGCTGGTACCGGTGATGATAGAGGCGATGTTGGCATCTTCGGCTTCGTCAGAAAAATCGGTAGACAGGGCTATTCGGCTGAGTGCTTTTTCGGTGTCTTCTTGTTCTGCCAGATTTAACGCTCGTTCCTTGTCACCTACCTGCAATGATTCATCAATCAGTTTGGCGATTGATAGTGCATGTACCGCATAGGCTGATTGATTGTCTCGGCTTTTCCGCAAGCCTAGTAAGTCGCTGCCAATAACGGGTGACAGGCTAGCGCGTGTCGATTCGATCACGTCGTCGATTTCTTCTAAAGTAGGCAGGCCGGTTAGACGCGACCAGCTCGCTTGTGCAACGGTAAAGATGAGCAATCCTAACTGAGTTTCAGTATGGTCTTCATAATGGAATTTAAGGCTCCATTGTTGAAAACGATAAAGCAGATTTTCCTTAACGCCAAGGTGTTGGTCGGCCACTCGTGATTCGACGCGCAATTGTTCGAGCATGTCGAATATTAGCCGAGCAATAGCCGATGGCGGACAGAGTGATTGATGCAGCTGCTCGTCACTATGTTGTAGCCGCAGCGCAATACTGTCGGCGATACCGCGATGCGAGCGAAAATCCTGCTCGAGTACATCGGTTTGCAGATGAGGCGCGTTGGTATTGACCTTTTTGCCGTCTAAGAAAAGGGTTCTGCCTCGATGATACAAGCCTGGCAAGCCGGTCAGCGCCCGTATCGATGCGCCACATAGCTCTTCTACATGTTGTTGCTGCTTGTGATTAAATCGCATGGTGTAGTGTAGAGGGTGTCTCTAAAAGTAGTGATTTTTTTGTGAGTGCAAGGACGCACCACGCGGAGTTCCGGAGTGTACGGGTAGTACATGAGGATCGACCGGGCTGGCGTACCAGCACGGAGCTGCCAACAGTAGGGACCACGAGGTCACGACCGCAATCGCGGAAAAAGTGCATTTTTAGAGATGCCCGCAATTAGACAACCGAGCTTTCATGTAGATGCAGATACGAGGCATCTAGTTCTTGGTTGAAACAGCGTTGGAAATATTCAGCCACAATGGGGTGTTCGTCTTCTTCGCATTTGTTCAAAAAGGACAGGCGGAATGCGAGCACATGGTCGTTGAATATAAGGCTGTTTTCGGCCCAGGAGATAACCGTACGTGGTGACATTAAAGTCGATAGGTCCCCGACTACAAAGCCCTCTCGTGTGAGCGTTGCCATTGCCACCATCGACTTGAGTAATTTGGCATCTTCGAACTGCGGTACACGTGACTGCACAATGGCGATCTCTTCTTGCTCGGGTAGATAATTAAGCGTTGCGACGATATTCCAGCGATCAATTTGGCCGTGGTTGAGTAATTGCGTGCCATGATATAAACCAGTGGAATTGCCAAGGCCAACGGTATTGGCGGTGGCAAACAAACGGAAGAATGGATGAGGGGTGATCACTCGGTTTTGATCGATGAGTGCAAACTTGCCGTCGCGCTCAAGTAGACGTTGAATCACGAACATAACATCGGCTCGACCGGCATCGTATTCATCAAAAATAAGCGCCATCGGACGCTGTATAGACCAAGGTACGATACCTTCTTGGAATTCGGTGATTTGCTGGCCGTCCCGAATCACGATGGTATCTTTACCGACCAAATCGAGCCGACTGATATGCCCATCAAGGTTGACCCGCATACACGGCCAGTTAAGGCGCGCTGCAATTTGTTCGATATGGGTTGATTTTCCGGTGCCATGTAATCCTTGCAGCATTACGCGCCGATTGTGAGTAAAGCCAGCCAGAATCGCTAACGTGACTTCGGCGTTAAAACGGTAAGCCGGATCGACCTCAGGTACATAGTCAACTTTGTCTGAAAACGCTTTCACCTGCATGTTGGAGTCAATACCAAATACATCACGGACACTGATTGAAACGTCGGGTTCGTCGAAGCTAGTCGTTGATTGCATGGCTATTAGATTCCTGCTGAAAAGGGTGTCGAAAAAATCGGGTAGTATATAGCAACCATGGAGTGTTAATAAGACCTCTTGTGATTGAGTATGGTGCCAGTTTGGGCGTGATAAAAAATTGTGCTGACATTTATTTGCGCTAAAGTAGACTCGTTGTCATGATTGCCAAGTATGGGCATGTCTATGGTCATATTAGTGGCTAGATACATAACCTCTAAACATGAGAGAGAAAAAATGGATTCATCAGGACCCTTATCCGGTTATAGAGTCATCGAGCTTGGCCAGTTATTGGCCGGGCCATTTGCCGGATGTATGCTCGGATATTTTGGCGCGGAAGTGATCAAAATAGAGCCGCCCAAAGGTGGTGACCCGATTCGTAACTGGCGTGAAGTCAAAGATGGTACATCGCTTTGGTGGCATTCGCTGGCGAGAAACAAAAAGTCCGTCACCATCGACTTAAAAACGCCCAAAGGCATAGAGCTGGTGAAACAGTTAATAGAAAGTGCCGATGTAGTGATTGAAAACTTTAGACCCGGTGTGGTCGAAAAGTGGGGCATAGGGCCGGATGAGTTTAAGCAATCAAACCCCAGGTTGGTTTATGCTCGAATCTCGGGTTACGGGCAAACTGGGCCTTACTCTAGCAAGCCTGGCTTTGCCTCGGTTTGTGAAGGAATAAGTGGATTTAGGCATGTGAATGGCCAACCGAACCAAGCGCCAGTGCGGCCTAATCTGAGCATTGGCGATACTATTTCGGGCATTCATGCTGCACTGGGTATTTGCATTGCCTTACTAGAGCAAAAGAAAAGTGGCAGCGGTCAGGTAGTTGACGTGGCTTTATATGAGTCGATGTTTAACTTAATGGAAGCCGTGATTCCTGAATATGACGGCGCAGGCGTTATTCGAGAGCCGTCTGGAAGCACGGTAACTGGCATTGTGCCGACCAATACTTATCGATGTCGCGATGGCAAATTTGTTGTCATTGGTGGTAACGGTGATTCGATTTTTCAACGCCTAATGATAGCCGCTGGGCATCCCAACATGGCGAGTGATCCGGCGCTAGCTACGAACCTAGGTCGAGTGGAACATGAAGCTGAGATCGACCTGGCATTATTTGGCTGGTGTGCAAAAAATGATTCGGGATCAATTTTAAATTCACTGGATGAGAGCAAAGTGCCAGGCGGTCCCATTTACAATGTCGAAGATATGATAAACGACGAACACTTTAACGCTCGGGAACTGTTCGAGACGGTAGAAATTAACGGTCAGCCCCTGAAAATACCCGCCATATTACCGAAGCTAAATAAAACACCAGGCGCCACACGTTGGCCTGGTCCAACACTGGGCGAGCACAATGAACAGGTGTTGGCGGGATTATTAGGCTTGTCGAGTGAAGACATAGCGGAACTATCAGACAGTGGTGTCATATGAGTACAGAGCACCCTGAACTTACTAACTCTATAATGCCACTGATGAGATTGAAATTAACTCCAATCGATCCTAAGACTCTCTGGCATACTTTAAGCGTACTATTTAGCCATTGTTTTAATTGACCAGGGCACTTGTATTGAATACCGACCAAATATATTACCAAGGCCTAGCGCTAGACCGCGCAAGCGACCTTCGAAAGTCTGCCGCCTGGGTTGATCAACAGTGGGGCCATCCTGATTGTCAGGTGTTGTTATTACAAAATGACAAAAATTTGATGCGCTGGGATCGTGATCAGGCGCCGGTTGCTAGTTACCTTTCACGTCAGGCTATTAAAGCTCTAACGAATGATGCTGACACAGTCGTTTTCCTCGGATTGAATGGTAGCGCTCCTTTGTTTGCAGTCGAAATCGACACCGATATCGAGCTGTCATTGGAAGGACAACCCAATCTTAAAGGTGATGATCATCAATTCATCGATTTAAGAGATCTAGGTTGCTTGTTAAACGCTCAAGATGCCGCGATGTTGGCCTACGCAAGAGGATTACTTTTTTGGAATCGGAATAGTTTATTTTGTACTCGCTGTGGCACCCAAACGATCCAAAAACAAGGCGGTCATGCCAAACACTGTAGTAATGAAAGCTGTGGGCATTTGACCTTTCCGCGAACCGATCCAGCGGTGATAATGCTCATTGAAGATTACTCTAACCCCGATCAGCCGCGCTGCCTATTGGGCAGGAATGCAAAATTTCCAAACCGAATGATGTCGACCTTAGCTGGATTTGTCGATCCATCTGAAAGCCTAGAAGAGACGGTGGCACGCGAAGCCTTCGAAGAGGCGGGTATAAGAGTAAACAAAGTAAGCTACCAGGCGTCACAGCCTTGGCCATTCCCATCATCGATCATGCTGGGTTTTCGAGCGTTAGCAATTACAACCGACATCACGATTGATGGCGTCGAAATAGAGGAGGCTGGCTGGTTTACGGTTGAGCAATTGGACAGTTTTGGTGAATGGGGCGATGACAGTGGTAATTACTGTTTGCCACGGCGCGATTCAATTGCTCGGTATTTAATCGAGTCGTGGATGTCGGATGTGCGTAGTAAAGGGTAAGGTGTTTGAATTCACACTTCGCTGGTTTTGCTTTATTGATACCAGCAAGCTAAAACTCTTAAGGGATAGTTAGCAAGTGACAGTTGGCAAGTGGCACTTAGCAAGTAAGTGGTCGCTTTTAGGCAATGGTTGTTGGACGAAAGCGCCTATCTTCGCGGCAATCAAAGCACTTAATGAACACCAGTTTAAGAGAACAATGGTATGACCGAAGAATTAGCCAGGACGCGCCCGCCATCAAGGCGTAAAAAGAAGCGCCCAGAGATCGATCATTCGGTGCCGTCCCCCTGTGTGAAGGTGTGTCAGTTTGGTGGTACCGAATTTTGCGACGGTTGCTTCAGAAATATCGATGAAATAAGCGAATGGATTATTATGTCGCGAGAAGAAAAATTATTGGTACTAGATAAAATTTCCGAGCGAAAATGATTAGACAGTTAGTAGCTGTATCTATTTTCAATTATCTAAGTTCAAGCTTAAACTTAAACCTAAATAAAGGACTCATTTAAAATATATGGAAAATGCAAATCAGAAGATCGCGATGTTTATCGATGCAGATAATGCACCGGCAAAGAAAATTGAAAAAATAATTACTGAGCTAGCCAAGTATGGTGTGGTGAGCATCAGAAAAGCCTATGGCAATTGGAAAAGCCCGGGGATGAAACGTTGGGAAGAAAACTTGCATGAGTATGCGATCCAACCGATTCAACAGTTCGACCTAATTAAAGGTAAGAATGCGACGGACATGGCCATGACAATCGATGCAATGGATATTTTGTATACCAAAAATATTGATGCTTTTTGTATCGTCTCGTCTGACTGTGACTTTACGCCTTTGGTGATGCGCATTTTGTCAGAAGGAAAAATTGTTTATGGATTTGGAGAGCGCAAAGCCCCCGACCCATTTGTAAATGCCTGCTCTCGCTTTCTCTATGTTGATGAAGAAAAGCCAGTGAAGGTAGTAAATGATAAGGAAAAAATTGATAAGGGAAAAAATGATGGCGAAAAGATTGCGCCGTCGAAGAAAATACCAGGAAAAGGTTTAAAAGGTAATACCAAGTTAATTAATTTACTTAGAGCTGCAATCGACAGTGAACAAGATGATGACGAGTGGGCATCAGTGGCTCGAGTCGGCTCTATCATTTCGAATCAAGCATCGATTGATGCGCGTAACTATGGTTACAAAAAACTAGGTGACTTGATAAAGGCGATCGATTTATTCGAAACTAAAGTGCTCGACAATGGACAGATGATGGTTCGTGATAAGCGCGGAACTAGCCAGACTAGTGCTAGCCCGGTGGGCAACAAAACAGAGTCGACTGAATCCTAAATATGGATTGTTTGCAGTATTTTACACCTCAACCGAGTACCCCGAATACGCCTAGTCGACTGCGTAACCCCTTTGAAAATAACCCGCATCCGCTCGCAATAACCGCGAGCGACATGCTCAAGGAAAAGCTCCGCCAGACATATCCCGAGTTTGATATAGGTAAGATGTTCGGTGTGTTAGTGGTGTCAGACCAAGCAGGATCAATTGGCTTTCTATCGAGTTTTTCAGGCATGTTAAATCAGCAGTGGAACGCGGTTGGTTTTGTACCGCCCGTATTTGATATCGACCAACAACAGTTATTTTTGGATGATGGGGCGACCACCGTAAATGGATTGACCGCAACGATTGAGCAGAAAACTCATTGCCCAGACTACCTCATGGCGATAGCTAAATTTGATACGCTCGAACAGCAGCAAAGCATGGCTTTAGACCGCTTGAAGGCAATACATAAAAGCAATAAAGAACAACGCAGGTTAGAAAGACTGCAGATACCAGAAGAACTAGAACGTGATGCTACAGATACAATGAAAGCTCTAGCACTGCTCAGTCAGCAAGACAAGCGAACCTACTTGCAGTTGAAGCAACAGTCACAGACCCTGCTTTACCAGGCCAATGCAAAGATCGATCAAGACTATCGCGATAAAATCACTCAGCTAAAAAACCAACGAAGAGATCTGTCACAACGACTCCATGATCAGGTATTTGATACCTATCAACTCAAAAACAGCCAGGATGAAGTGAGTGCTGTTCGGTCATTATTTGATGGAAAAAAACCACCCAGTGGCACGGGCGATTGCGCTGCCCCTAAACTATTGCAGTTTGCATTTAACCATCAACTGAAACCGTTGGCTCTGGCCGAGTTTTGGTGGGGTAGGCCACCAGCAACGGGCGTTCGACATCACGGGAACTTATATTCACCCTGTCGCGGAAAATGCCATCCAATCTTGCCCTTTATGCTAAAAGGACTGGATGTCGAGTCGTCTGACGATGCTTTAATACGAGAGTCTTTAGTGCCGACAATTGTGTATGAGGATGCTGATATTGTCGTCGTCAATAAACCGGCCGACTTATTATCAATACCCGGCAAGGAAGAACATCATTCGGTATTAAGCTGGCTTAGAAAACAATATCCAGATGCGACTGGCGCGTTACTAGTACACCGTCTCGACATGTCGACTTCGGGCTTGTTACTAGCGGCCAAAACGGCTCAGGCACATAAATATCTGCAAAAGCAATTCATTAACCGAACCATCCAGAAACGATATATAGCGGTATTGTCGAAGGTAATTGCGCACGAAGATAAATTAATCGACTTGCCGCTACGAGTTGACCTTGATGATAGACCGCGTCAAGTCGTTTGCTACGAGCACGGTAAGGCAGCGGTGACTCGTATGGAGGTGATTTCTAGCGATGCAGTTTCAACCCGAGTCCACTTTTATCCTATCACCGGAAGGACTCATCAACTGAGAGTGCATGCCGCTCACTGTAACGGTTTAGCCGCACCCATCATTGGCGACGATTTATATGGCACTCGCGGTGGGCGTTTGTTACTGCATGCTCAAATGCTGGATTTCAATCATCCTACGACAGGCTACCAAATGAAGATTGAAACACCGGCCCCATTTTGACTGTTGCTATGCCCTTATGCATAACCACTACTATGTGTTTCTTTTTATTGATAAATCAAAGGCAGATAGGTGGGACGCACTAGAGGTCGTCGAACGCTGGCACCTGCTGTTTAGTGGCACACTTTATAGGCAACGCTGTACCAAAGGTGAGTTACTCACGGCGGCAGAGCAAGCCAGCCTTGATGCCTCCATAGCGCTCTGGCGTGAACGTTTAATGGATATCAGCTGGTTTATGAGAATCATCAACGAAGGCATAGCGCGTATGGCTAATCGGGAGGATGATTGTACTGGACGCTTCTGGGAAGGCCGCTTTTCCAGCCAGGCACTACTTGATGAAAAAGCTCTAGCAGCTTGTTCCGCCTATGTGGACTTGAAACCGATAAGAGTCGGAATAGCGGATAGCCTAACTGACTCGGATCACACCAGTATCAAACGACGTTGTGAACAGCCAGAAAAAGCCGAGCAACCGAATGATCCACTGCAACAAGCGGATGGACTGCATCCTTCGCGGGTAACCCTAGACGCGATATGCCAAACGGCTTACGGTTTAAACTCACCGATTACCTAGAACTGGTCGACTGGACCGGCAGAATACTGCGGGATGATAAGCGCGGCGCAATACCTGAAAGCACCCCGCAAACCCTCCAGCAATTGAACGTCGAGCCAAAACACTGGTGCGATCTGAGTAAAAACTTTGAAAGTCAGTTTAAATCGCTAGTCGGCACGTCATATCACATAAAACAAGCCTGTAAACAACTTGGAAAACAGTGGTGCATGGTATCTAAGCGCGTGAAAAGTTTTTTCCTACCTACCTGTACCCGTGTAAAACAAAAATACTAAAAGTGGTTTGGCCAAATCGTAGTCCATCGGATAGCTATGTTTTGGTTTTGGTCAAAAGGCAGCAAAATCACTAGAAAAGCGTAATTATGCGTAAATCCATTCGCCTTTTTACACGGTCTGGCTTTTCTTCAAGGAAATTGAGAATTTCCATCTAGTTTTGAAGTGTCTAAACATTGGGTGTCTTATAGATTCAAATATAGAGATGTTTGACAATTACATGCTTACCTTCTTCAGAAACACTGTTTGCGCAGGTTTCGTTAAGTTCATTCAGTAATGCCTGATCAAATCGATGCAGGGGAAAGGCAACATCAGAGTAGTCGAGAGTATCGGACATTCTGCCGAAGCGATCAGGTTGTTTAACAAGTCGGTAGGTTTTCAATACCGCGTTACGCGTTGTTTTTTTCGGAGGCGGAAAGTGGTCGCGAATGATTTTTAATTAATAAGGATAGGAGGGCAAGGTAAACACTGCCATCAACATGTCTTTTATTCCGGGTGCAAATACCAGTCGACCTTCTGAATGTTTAAGATGGTGTAAAAAACTCTATAAAAGTCCGTCTTTCCCTGTTTGTGCAGACCGATTTCCGATTAAAAAGATTCCTTTCTGCGTGTCGGTATCAAGGTACTTTAAAAAGACACGATTGAAGAGGGCACGGGATGATAGACCATAAAATATACATATGAGAAATCAAACAATCGCGACAGCCCTTTTGTGCCAATGATAATGGCATCTGCGGTTATAGATTGATCAGTGGAATGCAGTAGTGGTACTGCAAAGGGTATTTCCAGGCTCGAATTAATGCATTTACCGACCATGTATCCAGCTTTAATTTTGATAAATGACTGAACTGATGACTTGAAGTTGAAAATCCAAATGTGCTTTTCGAGGCCGGGGAAAATTATGTTGAATCAACGTTCTTGATATATTCCTAACATCGCGTTCCAGATCTTCAAAAGGTAGATTGATACCGCTATCGAGTAAAACCTGGTGAATCGAATTCCGGCACGCTCGGTTTTTAGGGCAATAAACATGGTAAGCCGGTTTTCCGAATTAATATATTCAGTCGATACGGCAGCCCTGACAAAAATATAGGCATTGTCGAAGTAATCCCGATGCAACAGAGCGCAAAATGCGGAGTTATAAAATGTTTCGGCCAGTTCGGGTTGATAATGGTTGCTGACTAGCTGGACGTATTGCCGTTTTACTTCGAACCAGAGTTCACCGTTAAACGGTGTCAAATTGAATTGTTGTTTCAAATCTTCGGTGGCGTCGTTAACTCGTATATCAAATAGTTTTATTCGTTCCCTTGAAACAGCCCTTTCTGCGTCCCAGGCCGCTTTTTCAAATCAGGTTCCCGCTTCTTTGGTGATTCGGGTGAATATCGAAAAATGACGATTGAAACCATTCTGAATAGTTTCCGCAATACGGGTCATAAGCTCGGGTAACGGTTTGTCCACAGTTGTTAATGAGCCCTCAAGTTCTTGGTGGGATATTTAACCGCTGTCGTTTTTCCCAGAGGTTCTTTCGACTGATACCGAGCAAACCAGCTAGCTCGGTTTCATTATATTGTGATTGATGTTGCTCAACTACGTGGATAAAATAGCGATCAAGTGACATAGGTTTTTGATCGATGTTGTTTTCAACTCTAATTTTGTCAGGGTCAATGATACCGAGGTCTTCGGCATAAACAATATCAAAACGTGACAGGATTACTGCTCGTTCGACAATGTTTTCGAGTTCACGCACATTTCCCGGCCAATCGTAAGACATTAATGCGTCATAAGCGTCATCTGAATAAGTCAGCGGTTTTCGATGATTACGGAGTGACATTTTAATGAGTAATGAATCGGCCAGTAATCTCAGGTCTTCCCCGCGATTGCGAAGCGGTGGCATATTGACTTCAAAGACATTTAGGCGGTAATACAGATCCTGGCGAAACAAACCTTCAGTGATCATTTCCTCCAGATTTTTATGAGTCGCAACAAGTATACGTACATCGACTTTACTGGTTTTGGTAGAACCGACGCGTCGAATTTCATTTTCCTGCAACATGCGTAATAAACTGGATTGGGCTTCTAAGGGCAACTCACCAATTTCATCCAGAAATAATGTTCCCCTATTGGCAGTTTCTACGAGACCTTTTTTCATTTGTAGAGCGCCGGTAAACGCGCCTCTTTCGTGCCCGAATAGTTCTGATTCGATTAGATTATCTGCGATTGCGGCACAGTTGACGGTCACTAAACTATGATTAGCCCGATTGCTCTGGGCATGAATTGACCGCGCAATAAGTTCTTTACCTGTGCCGGTTTCACCTAGAATGAGGACAGTTGCATCGGTGGGTGCAACTCGATTAACGCGATCTATCACATCTAACATTAACCGGCTATTACCAATCATACCGTGAATCGGGTAATTCTGAGCCATCTCCCGCTTTAAAATCCGATTCTGTACTTCGATATCGGCCTTTTCTAAAATTCGCTGGACGGTCAATATCATTTCATCATGATTAAACGGTTTAGATATGTAATCAACCGCACCCTGTTTTATTGCGTCTACCGCAGATTGTACGGTTGAAAAACTGGTCATGATCAGGACCGGTGTTGGCGCTGCGCGTTGAATTAAACCAGTGCCCGGTTCTCCAGGTAAACGAAGATCCGAAATGATTAAATCGTAAGATTCCAGACTATTTTTCTCGGCCTCGGAAACTGACGCGGCCCCGCTAACATTATGCCCCTGTCGGTTCATTAACTTGATCAGGCTGTTGCGTATAATGGTTTCGTCTTCGACGATTAAGATATTGCTCATACTAATTTGCTTTTACGGTAGGGAGTTCAATCGAAAATCGACAACCTTTTCCTAGACTACTTTCGACCTGTATGCTTCCACCGTGCTCACGTAGGATGCTGTAGACCAGAGATAATCCTAGCCCAGTACCATCACCAACATTTTTGGTCGTAAAAAACGGTTCGAAGATCCTCGACATGACGACTTCATTCATACCAATTCCGTCGTCTTCGACTTGGATTAATAATATGTCAGATTTTCCCCGGGTGCTGATCCGAATATTTTGTCCCTGTTCTGAGGCGTCGGTCGCGTTGGTTAACAAATTAACGAAGACTTGTATGAGTTTGTGAGGATATCCAGCAACCATGAATTGTTCGAGACAGTGGTTGTGGTAATGCATTTGTTTGCCGGAACTACTCAGTGAAACCAGATTGATTGCCTGTTCCACAACATTACGAATTTTTACTGTTTCGGTTGGATGAGAAAGCGGAGCACCGCTATAAGCAAAATTAGACAATGAGCTGACAATTCCCGTAATACGTTCTGTTTGGGTGAGGATTTGTTTTAATCCGTCATTGATCTCATTATTTTTATCGGAATCATTCTGAAGATCCTGTGCAAGGCAAGCTATACCGGTAACAGGGTTTCCAATTTCATGCGCCACACCCGTTGCCAGCTGACCTATTGATGCCAGGCGTTCACTATGCGCTAGATGTTCTTCGAGTGAATATTGTTCACTGAAGTCCTCAATAATAATGGCCATGCCTTTGTCGTATTTTTCTGAATCACTCACGGCTGCTTTAAAAAGATTGAGAACTCGTGTCCTACCCGATTGATCGGTAATTTTATGTTTGCCAAGATGGAATTGATTATTTTGCAAAAATGACTCCAGCAGGTTGCGCCAGGGGGATGGTAATTCGACAATTGAAATTCCTAAGACCTGTTCCTGTTCAAGAGACGTAATTTGGGTCATAGATTTATTCCAGCCCGATATTTCATTATTATGATCGACTGCTACAACACCCAATGGCAAATCCTGCAAGACGTCGGTATGAAAGCGTCTTAAAGAATCGAGTTCTCCGGACACATCTCGTAGTTCAATTTCGGTTTGCTCTTGCTGGTGCTCGATAAATTGAATCGTGTCTGCGATTGCTGTTTTAGTGACGGAATCCAGTTGCATTTGCTTACTCAAAATCATTCTGGACAACACAGGACCCACCAGTCCGGACATGTTCCTGTCGATTTGGGCGTGTACTAACGGGAGCTCTTCGAGGGTGACCTTGTCGCGTTTCAACTTAAGGTCGTCAAGGGCCCGCTTTACTTCGCTAATGGCAACTTCGTCACCAATAACTTCTGCCAGCTGGTATTCGAATTCATACAGAGAAGTTGCCTGAACCTGATTAGTCAGTTTGGGGAAACTGACCCGGGTACAGGCTTCGGCTACATCGCGCTCTTCTTCGCTTTGTCGGCTCAGTAAAGAAACGACTACAAACATTAATGAATTGAGAATGAGTGACCAAACCGCACTGTCGGTGGTGCTCAAAGGAATGTTTGGGATATTAATAGTTGCGGTCTGCAAAATGCCGGCTCTTTCAAACAAAGGAATAAAAGAAGTAAAGGCCCAAATTGTGCCCCCAGTTAGTAAACCTGCAATAAAGCCAGATTTGTTAGCGCGAGACCAATATAAAAGACCAACTATACCCGGCAAACATTGCGCAACGGCGACGAAAGAGATCAGTCCCAGTCCAACCAGGCCATGACTGTCCTGTAAGGCAAGGTAAAAAAAGAATCCTGCCGCTATAATGAGCAGGATAACAATTCGACGACCCCAAATTAGCCAATCGTACATATTAATTTTTATTGAACTGCCATGGGTGAAGCTGGCAGGCAGTACCAAATGATTCATGCACATGGTTGACAATGCAAGTGTCGTAACAATGATCATTGCGCTTGCTGCAGACAAACCACCGAGAAAAGTTAGTATCGGCAAGACTGTAGATCCGCTACTCAAGGTAATTCCGAGCACGTAAAAATCTGCGGACATGTCAAGTTTAAGCGATTGACCTGCCCAGAGAATCGCAGGAATTGAAATGTTTAATAACAGTAGAAATAGAGGAAATGCCCAGCTCGCAACATGAATATTTTTACTATCGATATTTTCAACAAAAATCATGTGAAATTGTCGAGGCAGCAGGAAGGCCGCAGCAAAGGATAATATGAGTAGGGTGAACCAGGGGCCTTCACGAACCGGTTCGAATAACTGAGAAGTGGCCTCGGGATTCTCTGCCAAAAATTTATTCAGTCCGTCTAGGCCATCGAAAATGCCAAATATGGCAAAAAACCCAACAATCATTAAAGTAATCAATTTGACCAGCGATTCAAATGCAATCGCTACAACAAGGCCTTCATGTTTTTCTCTGAGAGAAAGGTGGCGAGCGCCAAACAGAATCGAAAATAATGCAATTGTTAAACAAAATACCAGAGCGATCAGTGATGTTTCGGTTTCTCCGGTCATTATTTGTAATGTTTTCGTAACGGCTTGAATTTGAAGGGAGATATAAGGCAAAGTCCCAGTTAAAATCAGGACAGTAACCGCTACACCGGCAAATTGACTTCGATATCTAAACGCAAATAAATCGGAAAGGGACGCCAATCGATAGGTTTCAGTTATTTTGAGTATCGGGCTTAACAAAATTGGAGCGGCAATAAAAGCGATAGTTGGACCAAGATAGATGGCCAGAAAGTTAAATCCCTGCGATTCTGCAAACCCTACGCTGCCGTAAAAGCTCCAGGAGGTTGCATACACACCAAGCGATAAGGTGTAGATCCAGGGGTTTCTAACCAGTGACTCAGGCAACCAGCCACGATCGGTAATAGTCGCAATGACGAATAAAATTCCAAGATAGCTAACACTAACTAAAAATAACTGCCAAAGTTCGAATTGCATGTCGAATTCTTAATCAGATTCGCGACTTATTTTTTGGCGATTAAGCGCAGCTAATAAAATGATGACTGACCAAACAAGGTAGAGGCTATACCAGGGGTTACCATCCTGACTCCAGATTAGAATCAAAGGCGCAGTCAAAAGAACGATGGATATTAAAACGATCACCATGGCTAGCTCAGCATGAGTGACTCTTCGCGCGATAATCGGCATTAATCGTTACCATTGGTTACCAATTGCAATAACCTAAGTGTTACCTATCGAAACGTTGTCGTCAATTAGTTAAAGTCTAATTAGTATAAGTCTTTGAAAAATAAAAAATTACTATTATGGCATGAAATTCGCAATTAAAAACGCAGAGATCGATTCATCTCTAGCCGGTTATGTGGGATATATCGGTCGATAACAGCCGTTAAAATGCTTATATGTTTTGAATTGATATCGATCAAATGCCTTTAACTTAAGCGGATTAACCCGATTTTAAACTCGGGGTAAATATAAAATTATTACATGAGAGGATAAATTATGAGTGATAAGAAAATTCAAGTTGATGTTTCAAAACGTAAAACGCTAAAAGGTACGGCCGCGATTATTGCGACTGCCAGTATGCCTTTAATTTTTAGTAACAAAGCATTTGCCGCCAACTACCGCAACGAACCAACAGGCTCGACTGTAACTTTTGGTTTTAACGTACCACAGACTGGTGCTTATGCGGACGAAGGTGCGGATGAATTGCGTGCATACAAGCTGGCTGTCCAACACATCAATGGTGAAGGCGATGGCGGTATGATGAATACATTTTCATCGAAAGCCCTCAAGGGTAACGGTATTAACGGTAAAAAAGTGGTTTATGTAACAGGTGATACACAAACTAAATCTGATGCAGCGCGAGCTTCTGCCAAGCGTATGATTGAAAAAGATGGTGCAGTCATGATTACTGGTGGTTCATCTTCGGGTGTTGCGATTGCGGTTCAGGGCCTTTGTCAGGAAGCGGGTGTCATTTTTATGGCGGGTTTGACTCACTCAAATGATACGACTGGTAAAGATAAAAAAGCCAACGGATTCCGTCACTTTT
>JBLHID010000048.1:0-18082 GCA_047615545.1 Polaribacter sp. | reverse complement strand
GCAACATAGTGCCTTGTGACCCTGTTAAAAGTCTGTAGTGAATTTCCTTAACAATGAGTGGTCGGAGGATTTTCACATCTTGTGGATTGTTAATCAGCTTTAGGTAGCGCTCTAGTGCTTCGGAAATACTGACATCAATGCCACCCAATTCGAATGATCTGGCCTTTCCTTGTGTGGTACTGAATGATTCAGTGGACTCGTGAAGGCTGCGCAGAATGTTGAGATCAATTTTCATGACTAGCGCAATATAAGGGCTTTCTTTGCTGGCCTTCGTAATTCGAGAGCTGATGGTCAGGTCGTGGCTAATCAGTATGGATTGGCCCGATCCAATTTCTATAGGCTGCTTCTTTATGGTAGTTTCTTTAGTTCCTTGAAGAATAAGGCAGATAACAGGCTCATAGACGACCGACTCAAACTCCGTCGGCTTAAAATAACGAGCCAGAAAAAGATCAGGAAAGAGTGAAAAAAAATGACCGTTGGGCTCATTAATAGCATCAAAGTAAGCATTAGATAAATTAATTAAGTTAGAGCTAGCCATTATTGCCTCTGAGTTTCCGGTATCTAAATTGTACTAGCCCGATGCCAATTTCCAATCATTTATTTCAACTATTTGTAGTATTAGGCATAGATGTCGGTCAAATTGGCAGGCGTTTCGTTAACGGTACACCTAAAATTCTATCCAGGTTAATGAAAGTGACAAGCAAAGACATGAATCAAAAAATGGCATTAAAACTATCCGAATCCATCGTTATAACCATGAATGGGTTTGGTACTTACCTTATCAACTTGGCGAATTGAAGAAAGGCACGATAGCGCGAAGACTGAAGAAATGAATTTAATTGTGCTGGGGTGTTCAAATCGGTTTCGCGGTAATTCCCTAGAGTGCCAACGAGGAATGCATGCGACAGAATTTTGATCTACCTTTTTTGAAATTGACGAAATCGATAGGGTTGGAATTATGCTGATGGACCGAGGTGAAGGACTTGCTTGGAGTTATGGCGGATCCGTCACAAGCGGCATGAACTATCGATTGGTAGGTTAATGCATGAATAAGAAAGCATCTCCAGGAAGAGTTGGTGTGATATTTATTTTAGTTTTTACTGAGGTAACAGGAGTAATCAAAAGTATGCTGGGAAAATCAAAAACGCGGTCAACTGTCATTCGGAGTGCTTGGCCCTTTAATCACATTAAACCAATATTAGGAGAGAACAATGTTATTTAAGCTGAATATCAATGGCCGAGCGAGGAGTGTCGAAGCAGAACCCGGCACACCATTGTTATGGGTTATTCGTGACGAATTGAATCTAACGGGCACTAAGTTTGGTTGTGGGGTTTCATCTTGTGGCGCTTGCACCGTCCATTTTAACGGAGCTCCTATCCGTTCCTGTTCGTTTCCAGTCGACAGTGCTGCCGATAATGAAATTACCACAATCGAAGGCCTGCAAGGTCAGATTGCAGAGGTCGTTCAGCAAGCTTGGCGTGAAAAAGACGTGGTGCAATGCGGATACTGTCAGTCAGGTCAAATTATGTCTGCCGTCAGTTTGCTGAGCAGTAATGCATCACCAAATGACAAAGAAATCGATGGTGCGATGTCAGGAAATACCTGTCGTTGTGCAACCTATGTTCGAATTCGAGATGCCATCAAACTGGCTTCGCAAAAACTGGAGGCATGATATGACGCATCAACTTTCTCGTCGCAATTTCCTGAAATCAGCCGCTGCTGGAACAGCAGTATTAGTCGTTGGTTTAAATTCAAATGGTTTGCTTGCCTCTGGTAAGGCCGACAGAGTGTTTAATCCTTTTGTTCGAATCGATGACGATGGCGTCGTTACCGTGATTGCCAAACATTTTGAAATGGGCCAGGGTACAACGACGGGCTTGGCTACCCTAGTCGCGGAAGAACTCGATGCCGACTGGAGTAGAGTCAAGGTTGACTTCGCACCGGCAGACCGCGAAAAATATAAAAATCTGTTCTGGGGTGTGCAAGGCACTGGCGGATCTACGGCTATTGCTAATTCATTTATGCAGTATCGTACGGCAGGTGCTGCGGCGCGAGAATTACTAGTTCGGGCTGCGGCACAGGAATGGGGCGTAGATGCCTCAGATATAACTGTCTCAGACGGGATACTGACTAGCGGTTCTAAACAAGGTAGTTTTGGTGATTTTGTCATTCAAGCAGTCGAGTTGACGCCAGTGGAAACCCCGCCAGTGAAGTCACCAGATCAATTTAAGTTGATTGGAAAACAGGTGTTGTTGCGTAAGGATAGCGTTTCGAAAACTGACGGTACTGCCGTGTTCGCAATGGACGTTAAACTTCCGGGTATGGTCTACGCTGCGATTCAACGCAGCCCAAGGTTTGGAGGGGTAGTAAAGTCATTCGATATGACTGCGGCTAAAAAAGTGGGTGGTTTTATCGATGCGAAAGCTTTACCGAATAAAGCTGGAGTGGTGGTTTTCGCAAAAAATACCTGGGCAGCATTTCAGGCCCGTAATGCGATTCTCTCCGAATGGGATTTCTCCAATGCAGAGTCGCGCAGTAGCAAAGACATGGTAACGAGCCAACTTGAATCGTTGAATAACCCTCAATACGATGCTACGCCTGTTGGCCGAACCGAGGCTCAAGCTGCGATCGATACAGCGACTCAAAAGATTGAAGCTGAATTCGTATTTCCATTCCTGTCGCAGGCTCCAATGGAGCCGCTAAATTGTATAATTGAACCGACTGAAAACGGTGTTAGATTTCACGATGGTTGTCAGGCCACCAGCGGCGTGCAGTTTGTAGTAAGTAAAGTGCTTGGCTTGCAGCCTGAACAGGTCGAGATCAAAACGGTTTATGCCGGTGGCTCGTTCGGGCGCCGTGCAACACCGACGGCCGACTACCAGGTGGAAGCCGCGTTAGCGTTTGCATTGCTCGGCAAGACAATACCTATCAAACTGGTTTGGGATCGAGAAGATGATATTCGAGGCGGCTACTACCGTCCGTTAACGGTGCATAAGGCAACTATCGGTCTTGATGGCGCTGGCAAAGTACTGGGCTGGGATCACCGCATTGCGACCCAGTCGATTATGAAAGGGACTGCCTACGAGAGCTTTAAAGTACATAACGGAGTTGACGACACCTCTATAGAGGGCTGTGCTGATACGCTTTATCAACTACCCAATATGTTTGTTGGCCTCAGTGATTTTGAATCAGCTATTCCAGTGCTGTGGTGGCGTTCTGTGGGTCATAGTCACACTGCCTATGCAATGGAAAGCTTGCTGGATATGCTGGCCCACAAAACGCAACAAGACCCGATCGAGATGCGTCTCGGCTTGCTCGACCGCGATGACGACAAGCAACGCCGCATGGCGGGTGTGATTGAAGCTGCGCGCGATATGTCGGGATGGAAAAAGGGTAACAAGCGTGGTTTTGCCGCACATTTCTCTTTTAATACCTGGGTCGCTGTAGTTGCCGATGTCAGTGTTAATGGAGACCAAGTGCATGTCGACAAATTATACATCTCGGTCGACTGCGGCATAGCGATAAACCCAGACGTGATCCGCGCGCAAATGGAAGGTGGTGCTGGCTATGGCCTTGGCGCAGTAATGCGCAATGAAATAACATTTTCCAACGGCGAAGTCGTGCAGTCTAACTTTCCGGATTACGAGCCGCTGCGCATATCCGATATGCCTGACATAGATGTTGTTATCATCGACTCTGCTGAAGCACCCAGTGGCGTTGGTGAGCCCGCGGTGCCACCTACTGGGCCGGCGGTCGCTAACGCTATTTTTGCTATAACCGGCAAACGCATCACCGAATTACCGATGTCAAAATCTGGTTTGCAATTTGTCTAAGGGTACGGATTCAGTGAGTAATCAACTAACGGCTCTATTGGATGCCTGGCAAAAGGGTAGGAATGACACTGAGTGGGTGCTCGGCACGGTTTATAAAACCGAAGGGTCGGCCTATCGCAAGGCTGGTGCTGTTATGTTAATTAACGGATTCGGTCAGCAATTCGGCCTGCTGAGCGGCGGTTGCCTCGAGGCGGACATCGTTCGCAATGCGCGCAAGGTAATGCAAACAGGACGGGTATTATTGTTGGATTATGATGCAAGTGACGAAGATGACTGGTCATTCCAGCTTGATATTGGTTGTGGGGGCAAGGTTTTTATCATGCTGCAGCCTCTTAGCAAGGAGAACGATCTCGGCCTTGGCGATATGGCAGAAGCGCTCAACAACCGTAATAGCGGTGTTTATTACCAACAGATCGGAAACGCCTCTGCGTATTTCGTAACTGGGAACAACGCTGGGACAGAGCGCAGCATTATCGATCGTCGTGCAGATGGGGAGTGGTTGGTAACGCCGATAAACCCGGCGCCTCATTTACTCATCGTGGGGGGCGGCATTGATGCGCGCCCAGTGGTCAGTATCGCCGCCGAACTCGGTTGGCGCGTTACGCTGGTTGACCCACGTCCGTCCAACTCACGCTCTGCTTATTTCCCCAGCGCCGACAGGGTCCTAAATCAACTGGATGACAGCCTGTCGCGATACATTCAGTCGGAAAAGGTCCAGGCAGCGGTGATTATGTCGCATAACGTTGATATCGATGCCAATGGACTGCAGTGTTGCCAGGGAACTGGTCTGGAGTATGTAGCATTGCTGGGTCCAAGACACAGATATGAGCAGGTACTAGAACGAGCGGGTCTTGGTGAACAGCAGTTAACCTGTCCAGTCTCCGCACCGGCTGGTCTGGATATCGGTGGGCAATTACCAGAGAGCATTGCACTGTCCATCCTCGCGGAGTGTCACGCAGTACTCAACCTGAGTAAAAGCCGACCGGCGTTGCGACTGGCCGAAATATGATGCGAATTGCCGGCTTGTTGTTAGCGGCAGGTGCTGGCAGTCGCTTCGGTGGCTGTAAACAACTTGCTTTGATCGAAGGCAAGCCTTTGGTGAGGCACACACTAGAAACCCTTTCATTGGTGTTTAATGATCAGCCTTATATCGTACTAGGCGCGAATCGTGAAGATGTTCGGCCCGTTGTCGAAGACATTGCCCAAGTAATCGATCACTCAGGCTGGCAACAGGGTCTGGGCTCGTCCATTGCCTGTGGCGTCAGGGAAATCGTGGCGTGGGGAAAATTTGACGGTATCCTTGTCTCGTTGGCAGATCAGTTATGGTTGACCTCTGGCCATTTTGATCAGCTCATTGAGCAATTCCAGGGTGATCGAATCGTAGCCGCTTATTATTCCGCTAGTCCTGGCGTTCCCGCAATCTTTCCAGCGACAATGTTCGAACAACTGAAGCAACTAAACACTGATCGTGGAGCAAAATCGTTGTTAATGGATATGCAACGCGAAATTGTCACGATCCCCATGCAAACAGCCGCGATGGATATCGATACGAGGAAGGACTTAGAGTGAAAGGACACAGCCTTTCTTACTTCTGGATACTCGTTAATACCGATTAAGTCTAAGCCACTAGAGGTAATGCTATGCCTCAAATCGTACCCTAACTAGTAGTTTCAGCTTCCCTAATACGCTCCAACCTATTCTGCTCTTCAATAAACGCCTGTTTGATTTCTTCTAGAACGATATCGACATCAGCTGATTCGGTGTCTTCTTCAAACTGCCCTGTCAGTTCGGTATTGGGCTGTAAGTCGCCCGCTTCAAATAAAGCCCACATTTCGGGGGCATAATGGGTGTTGCGTAGTTCGGGTGCAAATTGAGCGTAGTAGTTGGTAATGTTTTCGACATCGCGGCGGTGCATACTTTGTGCATTATTATTCGCAGCGGCGTCAACGGCCTGCGGCAGGTCGATTATGACGGGACCATTGTCGTCAATGAGTACATTAAACTCCGACAGGTCACCGTGAATTAAACCGGCGCACAGCATAAGCTTGACGTCGTTCATAACAGTTTTATGATCCACCAGTGCTTGTGCTTCAGTCATGGTGACATCGTTTAGACGAGGGGCAACATCTTCACCGCCATAAGTGATTAGTTCCATCAACAATACGCCATCGAAACAACCATATGGTTTTGGTACACGAACGCCAATATCCGCCAGTTTGTAGAGCGCCGATACTTCGGCAGATTGCCAGACTTCTTCTTGCTGCTCTCTCCCGAATTTTGAGCCTTTTTCCATAGCGCGCGCTCGACGGCTATTGCGAACTTTTCGCCCTTCTTGGTAGGTTACAGCTTGCTTGAACGCTCGTTTTTCGGCTTCCTTGTAAATTTTTGCACAACGTATCTCTGACCCACAGCGTACGACGAAGACATCGGCTTCTTTACCGCTCATTAAAGGTCGGATCACTTCGTCAACTAAACCATTTTCGACCAGTGGGCGTATTCGTTTCGGGATTTTCATAGCCGCCTTATACATGAGTTAAACCACGGATGGAAGGGGGGAGGCGGTCATCGGTCATTTCCCCATTAGATTGTTTATGACATCCCCGTTACACTACGTTGAAATGAACCGAAAGCGACCACTGCTAACTGAGGAAATTCTGTGAAAGCGCATATTTTAAATTCTCTAAATCAAAGCCAGGACATGTTGACCGCGTTTCTTTCGGACGCTAACAATATTACTAATATCGAAAATGGTGCTGGTCTTTTGATCGATACGCTAAAAAATCGGGGTTCGATTTATAGCTGTGGTAATGGCGGTTCTATGAGCGATGCGATGCACTTCGCCGAAGAGTTATCCGGCAGATACCGCAAAAGCCGGAGCGGGTTATCGGCAACCGCAATCAGTGATCCTGGGCATATTACCTGTGTCGCTAACGACTTTGGCTATGAGCATATTTTCTCTCGATACCTTGAGGCTAATGCCACTGCAGGGGATTGCTTACTGGCCATCAGCACCAGTGGCACGAGTAAAAATGTTATCAAGGCTATCGAGTACGCCCAGCAAAATGATATTCACGTCATCAGTCTTACTGGCCCTGCCAATACATCCGCTGGCAATTTAGCCGACTGCGATATCCATGCGGGCCCAAGTGACTTTGCTGATCGGGTGCAGGAAATTCACATCAAAGTGATTCATACCCTAATCGAGTTAGTCGAGCGTGAATTCTTTCCAGAGAATTATCGGTAACCAACTTTACGTCGATATGAGAATCATTAAAAACGGGGCATTCGCTGCGGATCAGGCTTGGGGTGCGATGGATATTGCCAATATGAATGGCATCACTACCCGCTTGCATTGCCCCCGATTGGATAGACCAACCTTATCATTGGCATTCCAATGATGGTGAAGAAGTGTTCGCAATGTTAAATGGTTCGTCGAAATGTTTTACCTAGAACACGGTAACGAAAATTTGGTCGTGCTCAATAGCGGTGATATATTCTATGCCTCTATCGGCACGGAACAAGTGGCTCACCCCAAAGGAGAGGCTCGCATTTTAGTCGTCGAGTCTGAAGGCAGTGTTTAGACAGGCACTTTACTAAACGGTGATTTAGCCGTTAAGTCTTATGGAACTACATAAAACACAATCTTGCCTATTCAAAAGTCTGTTTTAATGTAAGATTTGGTAACCGCTCGGATTATCGGCGCATCATAAACATTGAGGAATCTAAATGTCTTATTCCATAGAAAATCTCGCGGAAATTAATTTACTTTTACTCTATAAGTCATCTGCGAGTCTGGAGGGTATCAAAATTCATAAAACAGCTGATCCTTCCGTCATTGCGGCTGCGCAGCGCTTATTTGACGCTGGCTTTATTACTCAGGTTGATGGTGGATATTTGACCCCGCTAGGAGCAGAGGCAGAGGAACACGCACAATCATTGTTGATGATGTTGAACGCGTAAATTTGGCCCACGTCAATATGGGGCTTCCCTAGGTTCTCCAATGAAAGTTATTTTTTCGCACGGCCAGGAAGGCAGCCCTTGGGGATTTAAGATAAAGCGCTTAGCGGTTATCGCAGAGCAAATGGATTGTGGTGTTGAAAGCATTGACTACACCAACCTGATGGACCCGGACGCCCGAGTCGAGCGATTGCAAGAGGTTTTAGAAACGCAAACCGAGCCTGCAATACTAGTCGGCTCTAGTATGGGTGGCTATGTCTCTCTGGTTGCATCCGAATTGCTTGAGACAAAAGCTCTATTTTTAATGGCGCCCGCGCTTTATATCCCCAGCTTTAAACAGCAGCAACATCACTCATTATCACCAAAAATAGAAATTGTTCACGGATGGTCTGATGACATTATTCCTGTTAGCAATTCAGTCAAATTTGCCCAGCAGGCTAATTGCACTTTGCATCTCATTGCTGGCGATCATGGCTTGAACGAGGTAATCGAAACAGTTGAGAGCCTGTTCGAACGGTTCCTGTCTAATGTTTTAGTTAAGGGCTGGGGTAGCCCGCGCTAACCCAACAGCCTAGCGTAACGCTCTGGCTCTAAACGTCCGGCCTTTGATTTTACCTTCAGTCAATATTCTCAACGCTTGCTTTGCTACCTGACGCTCGACCGCAACATAGGCAATTTTGTCCATGATATCGATTTTACCAATAAGCTTACCCGGCAAATCGGTGTTCGCCGTGAGCGCGCCCAATATATCACCAGCGCGTATTTTATCTTTGCGCCCAGCATTGATAAACAGTGTGGTCATTGGCGGGCTTAGCTTGAAATTTTCTCTTGGACTGAGAGACGAGAGATTTTCAATATTTGCCGGACTATCTTGATATTTCTCAATCGCATCTACCCGAAATTGTTCACTGCCAAAAAATAAGCTCACTGCCAATCCGTCATTACCGGCTCGGCCTGTGCGCCCTATACGATGGACGTGTATCTCGGGGTCTGGTGTTATTTCATAATTAACCACTGCAGCCAGCTCTTTAATATCGAGTCCGCGTGCGGCCACATCGGTTGCGATTAAGACCGAGCTGCTCCTGTTGGCAAATTGCACCAAAACCTGGTCACGATCAAACTGCTCCAAGTCACCATGCAGGGTGCAGGCATGAAACCCATGTTTCCACAGTTCATCACACAGGTCTTTACAGGTTTGTTTCTGGTTACAGAATACCAGTGTCGACTCAGGGCTGTGATGTTCTAGTAATGCGACCAATGCGGCTGTTTTTTCTCCACGTTGAACTTCGTAAAACGTTTGTTTAATCTGTTGGTTGTGATGTGACGTTTCGACTCGAACCTCGACCGGATTTCTTTGCACCATGCCGCTAATATGCCGAATTTCATCCGGGTAGGTAGCCGAGAACAGTAGTGTTTGTCGGTTACGCGGCATCTTGTCGGTAATCAGCATGATGTCTTCTAAAAATCCCATATCGAGCATGCGATCAGCTTCATCTAATACTAGCGTGTTGAGGTTATCGAGATTTAAAGTGCCTTTTAGTAAGTGCTTTAAAATTCGACCCGGCGTGCCAACTACAATATGAGGATCACGTTCTAGTGATGCGACTTGCGCACCCATTGGCTTGCCACCACACAAAGTAAGTATCTTGGTGTTTGGAACGGCGCGCGCGATTCGTCGGATTTCGTTGCTGACCTGGTCTGCCAACTCGCGGGTCGGGCAAAGCACCAATGACTGGGTTTGATAGGTCTGTGCCTCAAGCTTATTTAGTAAACCGATACCAAATGCAGCCGTTTTACCACTGCCAGTTTTGGCCTGAGCAAGCAGGTCGTCACCGTGTAACAAGACAGGTAAACCCTGCGCCTGAATCGGCGTCATTTCTTTGTAGCCTAATAGCTCAATATTAGCGAGTAATTCAGGTTTGATCGAGAGAGATGAGAATAGGTTGGTCACGGTTTTATCGTCTGGAGGGGTAAATGGCGCATAGTAACAGATAACATGCGTTGTTAAATGGGTCCATCGGTTTACAACAACAAATACCGCCTTTTAGATCAGGCAATGTCCGCCTACTTTTTGATCTTCACGAAGTAAGTTTCTGGCTGCTATGGTTACCTTACCTGGTTTGCCATCCCCAATCAGTTTTCCAGCTACCTCTGATATTGGCAATGCATCTAGACTGGTGCCAATCATGAAAGCTTCTTTAGCGTCCATCAACTGAGCCGCTTTTTGCTTTGACTCTTTCATTTCTCTAATGAGTCCAAGACTCACTAATTCACTAGACAACTCCTGCAATCGTAGCAGCGTCGTGCCCCGCAGCGTGTGATCAAAACTGGAGAAAATCAAATCGTTTTCAGGTGTCAGAAAAACCATGTTCTCAGTTGCTCCCTCGCCCAAATAGCCGTCATCGGTGATATTAATCACAAAATCATAGCCGTTATCTATTGCCTCTTTAGTCATCTGAACATTGGAAATGTAATTGCATGTTTTAACTTTTGCCAGACCTCCACTTTTAACCGCAACTTTACTAAACGCAACTTTTACGCCTTGTTGATAACGGCTTTCATCGGGCTGGTGCAGACTAGAGACGATAATATACATTTGTGGGCCAATTGAATCGTAAGGATTTGGCGTAAATCCACCCGGGCCACGAGAGGCATATAACCTGAATAAAGCATTCCTGAGGCCACAGTTATCAATTAGCTGTTGGCATATGTCTTTGATTTCATCTTGACTGTGCCTAAGATCGAGTTCGATAGCCTTAGCGGATCTTTCGAGTCGATTCAAATGATCATCAAGCAAGTAAACCCTGCCGTCTAGCATTTGAAAAGCCTCAAACACGCCATCGCCACGATGAACAAGATGATCATCCACCGGGATCATCATTAGCTGCGGATTCGTAGTAATGCCTGAAAATATACTCGAATACATCGCATGATAGCCATCTTGGGCCTTGTAAGTAGGCATTGCTTTTAGAATGTCATCGTGGCTTTTAAATACGGGTAAGTTCATTGGCTTTTCTTCACTCTAAGTTTGAATGGAAAGTAACACGAATAGTCTTCTATTAAATAGGCCGCAAAATAGAACGACAGCCTATAGCAATAAATCAGTCTTTATTGGGTTAAAGATATTGGCAGCATTGACTAGTGACTGAGCCGTGAGTGCAGGCACGCCATACACTTCAGTACTCACAGCGAAACTTCGGCGTATTTCAAGCATCAATAAATCAAAATCACCATCACCCGACAGTAATACAACGCTATCTACATCTTTTGCAGCTTGCATAATATCGATAGTGATGCCCACATCCCAGTCACCCTTGGCGCTGCCATCACTTCGTTGGATATAGGGTTTAAGTTTTATTGTAAATCCTATCTTTTTTAAGACGTTCTGGAATTGAACTTGCTTTTGGTCATGCCGATCAATCGCATACGCATTCGCTAAAACTATCTCGCCTTCTGAGCTAATGCGCTGCCAAAGCTCCCGATAGTTAAACTGACGCCCATAGGCCTGACGGGTTGTGTAATAGATGTTCTGAACATCAACAAAGATCGCTATTTTTTTCATAGTTGTTTAATTTCGGCGCGTGGACAAAATACCACCAGTCACAATCATTAAAATTCCGATAATCGTCGTAAAATCGAGAACTTCGTCGAAGAGTAGCACTCCCCAAATAATGGCAAACGCGACGTAGCCAAAATCAAATATGGCAATTGTCGATGCTGGCCCTGACTGATAAGCAATAGCAGCACCGAGACTTCCCGCCAAAAGTGCAACCGATAGTATGATCATATTTCCCCATGCGGATAAATCCATAGGTGACCAGTCACCGAATAAAAATAGGTTTGAATGCCTGACTTCTTCAGTGGGCTGTAACACAAAAATCATCAAACTCGCGATAATACCCGCCAAGATAAACGTTACATTCATCCACAATGATAAAACCATTGGGCGTTCGTCGCGACACTTGCTTCGAGTGAGGATCATTCCCAGTGCATATAGAACGGCCGAAATAATCGGTAACAATACGTACAGATTAAAATCTTCAGCTTGCGGTTGAAGTATCAAAAGAACACCACAAAATCCCAACACGACAGCTATCCAACCAAACACTCCGACACGTTCATCTAAAAACAAGGCGGCAAATAATGTGATAAAAATAGGTAGAGTGTAGAAAGAGGCGGCTGCTATAGAAAGATCTACTTTTGGCAACGCGATATAATAAATCAGCCACATGACGACCAGTAAAGCGCTTCTAATGAGGGTCCAGACCAACTGTTTTGGCAATAATACGGACATAAGTCCTGATGCCTTTCCGGAAGAATAATCAGCCTTTCGTCTCCTCAAACATAAGACCAGTAGCGGTGCTGCTATGATTGAACGTAGAATAAAAATCTGCCAAATGACAAAGGCGGCATCGCTCTTTTTAATCAGAGCATCGCCAAGTGCCAATGCAAACACGCCTACTAAAATGGCACCAATCGCCAATTTCAGATTATCGCTTCCTTGTTCAGTATTTTGAGTCATTGCGAGTATTGTTGGTAAGGCCCGTGGCAGCTTAAAGCAGTTGGCTATTTTGTCTATCGATATTCTAAAAACATCTAACATCAGCCTCTGTTAGGCGCCCAGTTAGGGGCTACAATCAATACTGTGTATTAATAGTTAGACACTCATCGGTCAAGCTCTTGTCAATATCTTAACTCGCCGATATGATGGGTTGGTCATCAAAATTTTGGATCTACTTTCAGTAGCTCTACTATCAGTTAAAATTGCTAATTATAAAAGAGGCTCGTTATGAAAGTTTGTGTACTAGGTGCTGCAGGTGGAATCGGTCAGCCGCTTTCTTTGCTATTGAAATTACAACTGCCAGCTGGTAGTGAATTGTCACTTTATGACGTTGCGCCATTTACGCCTGGTGTTGCCGTCGATCTTAGTCATATCCCGACTGACGTTGCGGTTACTGGGTTTGTAGGTGACGATGTCGAAGCTGCCATGGTTGATGCCGATATTGTTGTCATTCCCGCTGGTGTGCCACGTAAGCCAGGCATGTCTCGTGATGACCTATTCGGCATGAATGCGGGCATTGTCAAAAAACTGATCATAGCTGGTACTAAAGTTTGCCCGAATGCCTGTTATGCCATCGTCACCAATCCAGTCAACTCAACTGTGGCTATTGCAGCTGAAATTTTGAAGGCGGCTGGTATTTACGACAAGCGCAAATTGTTTGGTGTAACAACACTCGACATCATTCGCGCAAATACGTTCGTCGCTGAGTTAAAGGGCATGAGTTGTGATGATGTCAATGTCAGCGTCATTGGTGGACACAGTGGAGTTACGATTTTGCCATTGCTATCTAGCATTGAAGGCGTTGAATTAACCGATGCAGAAATCGAAGCACTAACGCCGCGTATTCAGGAAGCCGGTACAGAAGTTGTCGAAGCCAAAGCTGGTGCAGGTTCTGCGACTTTGTCTATGGCACAGGCAGCGGCACGATTTACAACATCTTTGGTGGCGGCTATGAATGGTGCCGATGTCACGGAATGTTGTTATGTTCAAACAGGTGAAGGTACTGATAGCTTCCATGCCCAACCGGTAAAGCTGGGTAAAAATGGTGTTGAGTCTATTCCTGCATTACCCGCACTGAGTGCTTATGAGCAAAAGCTATTAACGGAATTGAAACCTGTTTTGGATGGCAATATTGCTAAAGGCATCGAGTTTGCTAACGCTTAAGTTGTTCTGTATTAAAGATGCCCTTTAGATTTTTTCGTAATTATGGGGTAGGTTTAAAGATTAAAAGCGCAGCTTTCGAGCTGCGCTTTTAATCTGGTTTTTACTACATTTGCGCGCCTCTAAAAATAGTGCTTTTTTGTGACGATCCGTAAAAATAGTTAGTTGTGTCGAAGATCAGTAGGTCAATAATAAGGTCTTGTCTTATCTGAGGAAAAATCGCCTGCGAGACCAACTTTGGAAGTTAAAAGTATCGGTCTAAAGTTAATTTAGCATAGTCGTCGCTAGCAAAAATTGCAGCAGGGTCATTGCTATTTCCAGTGGAAAACGCCCTGGCTTCGATTGACGCTTTCCAATATTCTGCAATCCGACGGTCGCCTCCAACTGAAAAGCTGGTCGTATGGTAATCTAAATCGTAAATTACACCTGCAAGCACTGTTGTACTTTGAGTATCATTTAGATCGAGTCTTGCGCCAATACCAATATCGTTTTGCATGACACTATTGGCTTGTGTGCCTCGCTGATCTTTTCCATACTCAATCAAGACTCCTAGGTCTGTTGTCGAATCTTGGATGCCATAGAATGAATACTCTACACCTAGCTGACTAGCCCAAAAACCTTCAACAGAGTTGTCCTGATAGATTAGTTCGCCTTTCCATAACCAGCTATCAATAGTCGCTTGAACATCGAGTCCTACTTGTTCAATTTGTTGATAATGTGCACTTAATACATTTTCCCCATTGTGTGAAATGGCGCTGTATTGTGGTGTACGATCAGTACCTTTATACCAGTGAGCACCAATATCATAGACGTCGATAGAATGGCCCCAACGAGCGGCCAGATCAATATGTCGCTCGTTATTACTGGCTTCATAGGTCGTGGTGTCATCATCAACCACTAAACCAGCTCTAAGTCGACCATCAAGGCCGGCAGAGGTTTGCTCTCTAAAGCCTGGTAATACGTAAAAATCGACAATACCCCAATCTTTTACTAAAGATAGGTTAACCATAGGCTGGCCTAGCTTATGCTCTTTATCTAAACCCTCAACTGCGTCTTTTTGGTTAATGACATCAACAATGTTCTGAAACTCGGTCACACCCCAAAACACTTTACGAAGACCTGTTCTTAGCTCCCAATTATCGCCAAAATGTGCCCAGCTTAGCTCGCGAATATCTGCGTGAGTTCGTTCAGAATCTCGCTGATCTTTTCTAAAGAAAGGCATGAAGGTTAAATTGTCTTGCTGATCATTCCACGCCCAATAAAATTCAGGCTCAGCAGAAAAGGAAAGGTTAGTACGATAGTCTTGATTGGCAAACTGACCATCATCGGCATAAATTGTTACTTCCGTACTTATTTTTCCAGTCGCCTCAAAAAATACCGCGTCAGCTAAAGCAGGTTGCATCAGCAACCCGCTGCCGATCGCTATCCATGCGATTTTTTTCATTTTAACGCGCTCGTTTTAAAGTGTTTTTGTTAAAATCAGAATCCGATAGCCCATTACCAAACTTGTATTGACTGAAGCTTAAATCAGTACTTTTGTTAGATTGGTGATTAACCATCTTCATTGAACTCGGTCGCCAGAACTTACCTTTATACTGCTGGTATTCCTCAGTAGTTAGGGTTTTAAGTAAACTGTTTTTACGATCATAAAAAACAGTTTTTAAGGTGCGATATTCAGCATTATCTATCCAAACAGTACGCTTAGTGTACCCAGAATTTTTATCTGTTGGATATTGCTCCACAACAAAACAAGTGCCGATTGAACAAGCTTCTTCTTTTAGAAATTTATAATTGTACTTTTCAATTTCAAAAGACGATAAATCTTCAAAAGAAAATTCAGAGCCCATGAATGGCCCAGACTTATTACGGGAAGAGATACGCTTAACACGCTTGAGAGCAGGTAAGTACAACCATTGATCATCAGCACCGGATGTATGTGAGAAGCTTAGGAAGGCCGTCCCTTTTACATCTCTTGGGCGATCAAAAATAGTTAAGCTTTTATCTCCATCATTAGCAATTTCTAGCCCTTTCGATCTGATTTCACGGACGCTTTCTTGACCATTCTTGTTACGTAACACCATTATCATTGATGACGTCGTATCTACCCAGCCTTCGTCACGGATTTTAGCTTCTTGAGCTATAGCTAGGCCTTTATCTTCAGCGGCACCTGCAAAAGCTGCAGAGGCGCTTAACGCTAAAACTGAGCCAGCAATAATTGAAATTGTTAGAAGTTTAATACTCATTTTATATTTTCCTTAGCAAGGTTTAGGTTAAATGGCTGCCGTTTGAAGGGTGTTTTGCGTATCTTTTTTGCCATCTAACATCATTAATAGTGGTGGTAGGAATAAGAAATCTACAATCAAAGCCACCGCAATGGTAACCGCCGTTAATAGACCCATATCCGCGTTAAGTGCAAATGTTGATTGTGCTAGTACCATGAAACCAGCGACAAGCACTAATGTGGTGATCCAAAGTGCGCGTCCAACACTACTAAAGGCATATTTAACCGCATCTTCAGCGTTTTTACCGTACTGATCCCTTGCATGTTTATATTTTGTTAAAAAATGCACAGTATCATCGACAACGATACCTAATGTCATACCAGCTACAACCGATAGCGCTAAGCCAACCTGTCCATCGATAAAGTACCATAGACCGAAACCTACAGAAGCGGGGATAAAGTTAGGTAGCAAGCTGATGACGCCATAACGCACAGAGCGTAAAGCGAAGGCCAGCAATAATGAAATCAGAATCAAAGCCGCAGCTGTGCCAAATAACATACTGGTGATATTGCGCTGTCCAATATGTGCGAACATTAACGTGGGGCTTGAGATAGACACCAGATAATCGGGCGCACTTGTAGCGAACCATTGATAGATCTCTTGTTCCATATCAATTTGTTGAACAGAAGTCAGGTTTTGGAATGTACCAACGACTCGGGTTGAAGATTTATCAACGTTTAGCTGATTATTCAAATCTAAACCGTAAGGCAGGGACATTTCGTACAATAATAAATACTGAGCAGACAAGTCACGTTCCTCTGGTAACTTATGAAACTCTGGGTCATCAGCGTGCATATTCTTATTCAGACGTTTAAGCACGTCAGAAATAGTACTTACGTGGTCAGTGACTGCTTTAGCACGTAACCATTCACTAAAATCGCCGACAGTTTTCAAGAACTTGGGATCGTTAATGCCGCTACTCTCCCTGCTATCGATAGAAACTTCTATCGTTGTTAAACCAGATAGATTCTCTTCCATGAAATCTGTTGCAGTACGAAACGGCACTGTCGTATCAAAATACTCTACAAAGTTATCATCCAGTACATTTTGGGGCAGAAAACTAGCCAAAGAAAGTATGATGACTGCTGTTAGAGGCAATAAAATTTTACGCTTTTCGACCACAAACTCTGCAAATTTTTCCATTAGCCCATAGTTACTCTGAGGGGATACTTTACTCGCCTTAACTGGCAGTAACATCAACAGCGCAGGGAATACAGTAATCGAAAAAGCAAAAGCTAACATTACACCAATAGCAACCATATTTCCTAGATCACGAAATGGCGGAGAGTCAGAGAAATTCATGCTCATAAAGCCAATGGCGGTAGTGACACTGGTGAGTAAGATGGGCTTAAAGTTGACTCTTAAACTTTCTTGCAGCGCCTCTTTCTTCACTTTACCTTGGCGCATTTCAAAGTAATAACTGGTCAGTATATGTATACAATCGGCTACCGCTAAGGTCATTATCATAGTTGGTGCACTAACAGAGGGACCTGTTAAGTAAAACCCCATCCAACCAGCAGCACCCATAGTGCCTGCAATACTAAAAATGATCACAAACAAGGTTGCAAATGTACCGCTAAAACTCCGTAACAGTAAGACCATTATTAACAATACGATACCGAACATAGCAGGCACTAGGGTAGCGCTATCAGACATTGATACATCAGTAAAAGTGGCATTCATCATGACCATGCCCGTGAGTTGGACATTGATATCAGGAAACTTTTCTTCAAACTGCGCTTTGATGTCACGTACTTTAGCCGCAACTTCAGGAATTTCCGTGATTGGATTAATCCCTGGAAGCTGGTTAGTGACGTTAACTATTGAAACATGACCCGTTTGAGACACTATTTTATTTAATAATAAAGGGTCATTAACAGCAATTTCCTTCAGCCGGGGCATATCAGCATCCGTTAAGGTATCTGGATCTAATACCAAATCTTCTACTATCAAATCATCCTCTTCTGCAATGGTGTGCTGGAAGTTTGAAATAGAATCAACACGTGTAGAATAGGGAACCTGCCACGATTCACTGGTTAACCAATACACCGCAGCAAGGTTTTCCTTGGTGAAAATATCGCCGTTTTTAGGTTCTAGAATGAAAGCGACATTGTCACTTTTTGAATAAACATCTTGAATTGATTCAAAAGCTGTAAGCTCTGGGTTTGCTTCACTGAAAAAAACTTTATAGTCACCTTTAAAAACTAAATTCTTCGCACCAAAAGCAGTGCCAAAGACCAGTATTATCGATATCAATAATACCGTCCATGGTTTGTTAAGTGCAAAA
>JBLHID010000047.1:0-18381 GCA_047615545.1 Polaribacter sp. | reverse complement strand
TATTTATTCGTTCTAATAACTTCGAAACTGAATGTTTAGGCGTTTTATTTATCTTTTGGATAAGTGAGAACGGAATGTCGGTGAGTGAGTATTGCTCGCGAATGGTGGACAGCATTGAAACCCAGACTTTGGCCGTCATTTCTGCATCGTAGAGCGCTCGGTGAAAGCCACCGCTATTTTCTATGCCTAAGAATTCTACGAGTGTTCCCAATTTATGATTGGGTGCGCTTGTGAGTAGCCTGCGAGAGGCTAGTAGCGAACAGGTGATTTCGCCATTATAGCGGCGTCCGATCTTCTGAAGTTCTGAATCTAAAAACCGTGTATCAAACGAAGCGTTATGCGCCACCATATTTGAGTTTGCAATAAAGTCAGCGAAGCGATGCATGACTTTGCTGCATGAATCTGCTTCTTTCAGCATTGCGTTGGTAATGCCGGTATAGTCTTCAATAAACCAACTAATACGACAGCCAGGGTTCATCAGCTCCTGGAACTGATCCACGATGCGTCCTTGTTCAATACGTACGGCACCAATTTCGATGGCTCGATCGCCCATGTCAGGTGAAAGTCCGGTCGTTTCAAAATCGAAGATGATGATGGAGTCGGCCATCGACATAATAGGGTCTCGTTTTTTTTCTGTGCGGCTTAGCCGTAATGCGATCGTGGCAACCTGGAAAGGTTACTCAGTTACAAGCTCAAAATATCCTATAGTGAAATCCGACCCCTTATGAATGCAGCGAGTACTTTGGGTCTGGAGAGACTTGAATGAACGCTCCTGTACCTGTGGCATTAGTGCATCCATGCACTTCATCAAGGGTTGTTCACCAAAAAGTAGGCGCTATAGACGATATTTATCTGAATAAGCTACGATGATATCGCAGCCGAGCAGTACAATACGGTCAGTATTAGTGGCGTCTATCAGGCCTGAAGGTTAAAGCGCTGCCACCTCTAACTGCTGTTTAATAACAAAATCGCCAAGCTGTTCAAAGTTTGAAGGGCTGGTAATCACCGCGACACTTGCCAACTCTGGCTTCAGGTATTGCAGAGTAACGCGTTTTAAATCATCCAGTGATACCTGCAATAGTCGTTGACGGAATTCTCGGCGTTGCTGAGGGCTGCGACCAAATAGACTGCTGTGGAAAGCCTGCTTGGCTTCGCCAGCGGGTGAGCCGGGTTTGTCGAGGCCACTGATGACTCCGAGAATAGCCTGTTCGAGTTGTTCGTCCTCGTGATCGGTTTCTAACAACCATTGAATTGATTGGTCAAAATCGTTCAATGTTTCTTCCAATCGAGGGTCACGGTACGAGTAGAACTTAAAAGCGGCTATGGCTGAGTCTTGACTGGCACCACCTCCATAGGCTCCACCTTGTTCGCGGATAACTCTATGCAGATAACCATTGCGCAGAAATCCACCCAATACAGTCAACGGTGCAGCATCGGGGTGGCTGACTGTTACGGTGGGGTAGGCTTTGGCGCAGAAATTAACCTGCGTGTTAGCGACCCATAATTGTTTGGTTTGATTACGAACTGGCTCGGGCTGGAAGCGCTGGGTGTTAGTGTAGTTTTCCGCAGTCCAAAGTTGGGCGATACTTTGCTCGCAATCAGCCAATTTGTGGGCTTCGGCTATTATCACTAATTGCTTGGGCGCTGCCAGAATAAGCTGGTGTAGTTCGCTTAGTGAGGCAGCGAAACGAGCAAGGTTGTCACTATCGTTCAGACTCTCATCCAATGTTTTAACCGATTGAATGCCCGCAAGGCCGCTGAGTTGGTGGTCGATAGCAGCGATAGGGCTCATACCGCTGCTGGCAGCACTCATGGCCAGGCTGTGACCACTGTTAGTGACTGACTGTTCGCGAGCTGCCCGTTGTTGACTCAGCAATTCATGTAGTCGAGGCAGTTCGTCAAAGCGCACGGCTTGCAGGGTTTGCTGCATCAACTCTGCCTGCTGCTGTTGATTGCGGGACAGTGCATTTGACGAAAGAACCAAATAACTTTTAATGTTCTGTTCGTCATCAATGTCGGAACGCATCGTAGTGAAGGCGTTAATGCCGCCGCAAACTTCAGCCTGCCAGGCTTGTGTCTGTAAATAGTCTTTATCACCCACGCCCAGTTCGGTCAGGCTGCTACTGTAGTAGGGCAGCATGGCTAATAGCTCAGTAGACAGCGCTGGAAGTTCAATTAATATTTGCTGGTAGACTAGGCCATTAGTCCCCTGGGCATAGCTATGGCTGGGCATTGAACCTAGTTGGGTGCCGCGGCCCTCAATGACACGGATATCGGCAGGCACATCTTCGAGGCCAACTTTGGGCAAAATTGACTCATCATCCTTTTGTAGCTGCCGCTCATTGAGGGCGTTGGTTTGATCGATGATATTTTGTTTTTGCTGTTCCGATAGCCCAGCTTTGATGGCCGCCAGTTTAGCGGCTTCCGCTGCATCACGACGCTCTGCCAACTCGGTATCTGGAGTCAGCGTGAGCGTTACTCGATGGGGATTTTCAATCAGTAATTTGCGTGCCAAGTCTTTAATAAAGTTGGGGTCTTTAATGTCTTGGTGTAATTGCTCTAGCACTGGGTCGAGGTTTAATACACCGATAGGATCACCACGGTGGGTGGCACTGCCGATCGCTGCCATAATTAATTGCAGGCCAAATGGGAAGCCGTCACCACCCACTTCCCGTTGGTTTAATTCAAGTTGATGTAATACAGATTCGACTTGTTGCTGAGGCACGCCGTTGTCGGCTACATTTTGTAGGGTGTTGAGAATCATTTTTTCAATGGCGGCGACATCTTCCGCTTTGGCGCCTTCAACACCGCAGACAAAAGTAAGCTCGCGCATGGAATCTTCCAGCCCACATAAAGGCGATGGAGAATTCGCCAGATCGGTGGTTTCGAGTGCGCGCTGTAGCGGTGAGCTGCTATTGTCGAGTAGTACGCTGGATAAAAGCTGCCCCTGCAGTAACTCTTGCAGATTAGTGCTTTGTCCCCACAACCAGCCCATCACCACATGGTTTTTGTCGTCTTTGCTGCCCTCCTCATTAAAAGCATAGCTTTCCTGAACCGATATTGGCGCAAGATACCGCTTCTCTTCTGGCACTTGTACATGATTGTCGAGTTTTTCAAACCGTGACAGGGCCAACTGTTCAAAACTGGACTGATGTTGTTCAGCACTGATATCGCCATAGGTCATAAAGATGGCGTTACTGGGGTGATAGTGACTACGATAAAAATCTTTTAGCTGCTGGTAGCTCAGGTCGGGAATATTTTCCGGCTCGCCGCCACTGTTGTAGTGGTAGGTGTTGGTCGGGTAAAGATGTGTGCACAAGGTTTGCCACAGTGTGCTGGTGACCGAACTCATCGCGCCTTTCATCTCATTGAAAACGACACCTTTATAAACGAGGTCGCTATCGGGGTTGTCGCTCTCACTAAACTCTACCCGGTGCCCCTCCTGGCAAAAGTCCAGCTCATCAAGGCGGGAGAAAAACACGGCATCCAGATAAACATCCAGCAGGTTATTGAAATCTTTGCGATTTTGGCTGGCAAAAGGGTAGGCCGTCCAGTCGGAGCTAGTGAAAGCATTCATAAAGGTGTTGAGGGACCGCCGAATCATCATGAAGAATGGATCGCGTACTGGATAGCGTTCACTGCCGCAAAGGGCTGTGTGCTCCAAAATATGGGCAACACCGGAGGAATCCATCGGCACGGTACGCAGCGCCACAAAAAACACATTTTCATCGTTGTCGGCAGCCATGTGATAGTGCACAGCACCTGTTTTTCGGTGCTGGTATTCTTCAACGGTGACATTGAGTGATTCAATTACCTGACTACGTACCCATTCAAAAGCGGGATGGACGGAAGTAGGCTGCGATGCTGTTGTGGATAAATTCATTAGGTATCTGTTGCGTGGTTGCTGATATTTAGAAAAAGTTTAGTCGGTAATTGTACCGCTTAATGGCTTGCTCTGGGCAGTGCTAAATTGTCAACATGAGTCGTTCAGCCAAATCTACACAAAGTTATGTTGGAGTAAAGATTGGAAAAATTGCTATGATGGGTTTTATCATAATATTTTTTAGAGTGGGACGCATCCTTGGCAAATATCGAATTTTCGAAAGATGATAAAGATTTCATTGTTGGCAAAATTCAACAATACTTTAACCAAGCGTTAGATCAGGAGTTGGCTCAGTTTGATGCAGAGTTTCTGCTGGATTTTTTCTCTGAGCAAATCGGAGGGCTGTACTATAATCAGGGCTTATACGATGCACAGGCAGTGCTCGTAAATAAGCTAGAAAGCATTACCGATGCTATCTCTGAAATTGAAAAGCCTATACAGGCCAATTTATTACAGGCAAGACGTTAAACACCGGATAAGGAGTATCCTATGAACGGCACATCGGTTGACTCACCTCAAACCTTTTTGGACATTCAGCAATCCCTCGCTGATGTCTTTGGGTTTAATCAATTTCGCCCTGGACAAGAGCAAACAGTTAGGCAGCTTCTTGGCGGGTTTTCATCCCTCTCTATTTTCCCCACTGGCTCCGGTAAATCACTGTGTTATCAACTTAGCGCTTTGCACTTACCTCACCTAACGCTGGTGGTATCGCCATTGTTGGCCTTGATGAAAGATCAGCTGGAATTTTTGCAAGTCAAGGGCATAAGTGCCGCCAGTATCGATTCGACGTTGACGCCTGAGCAAAGCAAGCAAACAATGTTGGGTGTTCGTGAGGGTAATATTAAAATATTAATGGTGTCGGTAGAGCGCTTTAAAAACGAACGCTTTCGACAGTTTATTCGCGATGTGCCGATGTCTATGCTGGTAGTGGATGAAGCACACTGTATCTCAGAGTGGGGGCATAACTTTCGCCCAGACTATCTAAAATTGCCCCAGTATAGGCATGAACTCGATATTCCATTGGTGTTGTTACTAACCGCAACAGCAACCAAGAAAGTTAAACTAGATATGGCGCAACGGTTTTCAATTGCCAGTGAGCACATTGTGCAGACCGGTTTTTATCGGGCAAATTTAGACTTAAGTGTTATGCCGGTGGCCGAGGTCAATAAGAAATCTCAGCTTTTACAACTCATTAGTCAGCAAACTGGCTCCGGTATCGTTTACGTAACTTTGCAGCATACGGCCGAGCTAGTCGCGCAGTTTCTGGCTGACAACAATATTAATGCGCAGGCTTATCATGCCGGTTTTGACAATGATAAACGCCAGGCTATTCAAAACGATTTTATGCAAAGTCGGCTGCAGGTCGTTGTCGCGACGATTGCCTTTGGTATGGGTATTGATAAGTCGGATATTCGTTTTGTGCTGCATTACGACTTGCCTAAATCAATAGAGAATTACAGTCAGGAAATAGGCCGCGCCGGACGCGACGGAAACCCCTCGACTTGCATCACTTTGGCTAATCTTGATGGCTTGAATACAGTCGAAAACTTTGTTTATGGTGATACACCTGAGCTACAAGGCATAGAATTTGTGGTTAATGATATTCGCCAGACGTTAAATGAGCAGCAAACGCAGTGGGAAGTGCAGATCAATCGTTTGTCTACCGGCAGTAATATTCGCCAATTACCCCTCAAAACCTTATTGGTACAGCTCGAAATTTTGACAGTACTGCGTCCTTTGTACGCTTATTTCGCCGACTTCAAATACAAGTTTGTGCAGGATAAGCAGCAAATATTGCGGAAGTTTGAAGGCGAGCGCCGATCCTTCCTTGAGGCTGTTTTTGCCAACACTCAAATGAAAAAAATATGGGGAAGCTTGAACTTTGACAGTATGTACCAAGCCTACGGGGCGGATCGTTATCGTGTGATCAAGGCGATGGAATACCTGCAAGAAAAAAACTTGATTGAGCTGGAAACCAAGTTGATTACTGAGGTATATCAGGTTGATGGTCAAAAACTAGCCGATCCAGAATTGTCGCAAAACCTATATACCTACTTTGTTGACAAGGAGCAAAAAGAGATCAGGCGCATCGCTGCTCTGCTTCGTTTTTTTGAACTCGATCGCTGCTTGAGTAGTAACCTGTCCGGTTATTTTGATGATCACCAGGCACCTGAACATTGCGGTCATTGCTCTGTGTGCCGTAAACAGGTAGCGAAATTGTCATATTCACACCATCCAGTTATGCCTGATATCGAGAAAATCAGCACAGCGGTTCAGGGTCTTAATAAACATTTGTTAGGTAAAAGTGATTACACATTAACAGCAGAGACTTACTGCAGATTTCTAACGGGTATGAATGTGCCGCTATTCGCCCGCAATAAAGTGCGTCAATTATCTGGTTTCGGACTGTGCGAGCAAAACCGCTATGCAGATGTGCGCGAAATGCTAGAAAACATAAGCCTTGCTTGATTGCTAGAATCATACCGTTCAACTAGGTCATGTCCCCTAAGTTGCTCTGCAAGATAACAAGCGCAAATAGCACCGTAGGCGGGCTGGCGAGGTACTGTTTTTATGGCGCATAGGTGATTAAATCAACCCTCTGATAGCCACCACTATGCAATTAGTATCAGTATCGTTGTTGGCCGATATCCATATCACAGGGTTAAATTTTCACAATTGACTAAGTGTTTGATACGGTTTGATTTATGGGAAAGAGCAGTCTTAATATTTACTTTAGCGGCTAACTTCAATATATAAAGTAGATTAACCCTATTTGATAACGGGTTGATTTAAAGATGATTTTGTTTACAGCTTGCCGTAAGTTCTGGATAATGTTTGCCTCTTCGTTAGTATTTTAAACACGGGCAGACTAAAAATGAGTGAACCCGAACACCGTTTTCAATGGCGATCGCAATCGACGTTTGTGCTAGTTGCAGCGGGCGCCACATTGGGTCTTAATGATTTCCTTACTTTGCCCGTATTGGTCGGCCAAAATGGCGGGGGCACTTTTCTTCTGCTTTATACCTTCTTTCTCTTCAGTGTCGGGATGCCATTATTAATGGCTGAGCTTCTGTTGGGACGATTTGGTCAATCAGACCCTTCTCGAAGCCTCGAGATTTTGGCCGTCCTGCAGAAAGTATCCGTCTCTTGGAAAATCCTTGGTTTTGCTTCAATGCTGGCTGCTTTTCTGATTATTGCCATGTTTAGCGTTATAGGGGGGTGGTCACTATCTTATGGTTTCAAGTCTCTCATGGGCGTTTATAGCGGGCTGCCGGCTGATGGTGTTGGTCAACTATTTAAAGACTTTGTAGGTGATGCAGAGCGTATGATGTTGTGGCATACATTGTTTGTTATTTTTTTGGTGTCAATTAGTGCTCAACATTTAAAATTAGGATTGGAGAGAATATTTCAATTTATTGTGCTACTTATTCTTTTGATATTAATGTGTGGATTTGTATTAGCGAGTTATTCACATGAATTTATGCGCAGTGTCGAATTCCTGTTATATGCCGACTTTGCAAATGTAGATGCACATATAGCCTGGTTAGCTTTGCAAAGGGCTTTTTATACCTTAGCGCTAGGTGTCGGTGTGATGATGATTTTTGGAAGCTACTTGCCTACCAATGTTTCAATCGGCTATTCAGCCGGCCTTATTATCGTGATTGATTTATTGGTATCAATCATCATTGGTTTAAGTTTGAATACGCTGGTTTTTGAGTCAGGTATGGAGCCAGCAATTGAAAACCAGTTTGCTTTTCGTGTTTTGCCCTATGCCTTTAGTCAAATTCAGTATGGAGAATTGGTCGGTGCATTATTTTTCTTAATACTAACACTAGCCTCATTAACAACCACCCTAGCTTTTATAGAAGCGCCGGTTCGTTATGTTCAGCGTAAGTTTGAAATTGGCCGTATTAAAGCCGTCATTTGTATTGGAATTGCCATTTGGCTATTTGGTTTGGGTGCAATTTTATCTTATAGCATTTGGAGTGGACTCGGGTTCACGGTCGCCTTTTTCATTTTGGGTGACGCAGTACGACTAGTCAACAATGCTGGCTTTCACGATGTTATGGTTTACTTTTCGAGCCAGTTAATCCTCCCATTGGTGGCGCTGTTCATTTGTATTTTTGCGGGCTGGATCCTACCTCGTAGTATCGCTTTTAATGAGCTTCGACCGTCGAGCAGGCTCTGGTTCGAACTATGGAACTATTCGATTCGATACGTCACTCCGGTATTAATCCTGGTGGTTGCTTTAAACTCGCTAGGCATAGTTTAAGCCGTGACTATTGTACATCGACATGCCTTAATGCCATATTCTGCTCAGACTATGTTTGATATCGTCAATGATGTTGCTGCCTATCCAGAATTTTTGCCCTGGTGTGGTGATACAAAAATAACCTCCCAAACAGATCAGACAATGCAGGCCTCTGTATTAATGAAAAAAGGCAAACTCAATCATTGGTTTTCTACCGCCAATAACATGATACCGGGCGAAAAGATCGAAATGACATTGATCGACGGACCATTTAAATCACTCGACGGTATCTGGGAATTCACCGCTTTTGAGGAAACGACATCAAAAGTAAAATTGATTTTAAATTTTGAATTTTCGAGCGGCGTTACTGCCTTATTAGTGTCCCCAATCTTTACCCAAATTGCGAATTCAATGGTAGATTCATTTTGTTCACGTGCACATGAGTTAAACAGGCCATGACGACAATCGAAATTGCTTATGCAACGCCCTACAAGCAGAAAATAATTGAATGCGAAATAGAGTCAGGCACCTCGTTAAGAGATGCAGTGAAATCGTCCAGTATTTTACAGCACTTTCCTGAAATTGAGGTTGAGACTTGTGATTTAGGTATCTTTGGTAAAGCAGTGGCACTAACTTATGAACTGGCCGATGGAGATAGGATTGAAATCTATCGGCCACTCATCGCTGACCCAAAAGAAATTAGGCGACAGCGAGCTGAAATGGGACTAAAAACTAAAAAGGGTGGGGGCAGCGCTTAATTTACTGGTGACTGAGAATCAGAAAGCGACCCTTCAATCGTGGTCAGTATACTCTGATCAAATCGCAAGGTCATAACGCGCTTGTCGATATCGCCACTATCACCCACCTTAATAAAGTAAATATAGTGCCAATCGTCCGGGTGATGTAAATCAATAAGTGCAGGTGCACCAAGCAGAAATTCTACTTGGGTTTTGGTCATGCCTACCTCCAATTGTACTAATTTTTCGTCATCAATCCTGTTGCCTTGCAAAATATCTTGCCGGTAGACGCAGGCAGATAATGTTACAATTGAGATAAGGAATGTTAAGATAAGATATTGGCGTAGTTTCATTGGCATAAACATGGAATTCGTATGGGGAGCTGGATAATACGGGCCTGTTTCAAAAGCTGCAATTAAATTAAGAGTTTTTATTATATGGAATCTTCGGATTTAAAAAATGCAGGACTGAAAGTAACTTTACCACGAATGAAGATTCTTGAGTTGCTCGAAAGTTCAGCTGATCGACATTTGAAGGCTGAGGATATATACAAAAACCTTCTCGGGTCTGGTGAAGAGATCGCTTTAGCGACTGTGTATAGAGTCTTAACCCAATTCGAAACGGCAGGTCTGATAGAAAGGCATCACTTTGATGGTGGGCATGCTGTATTCGAAATTAAGGATGGCGATCATCATGACCACCTAGTTGATATCAAAACAGGCAAAGTGGTTGAATTTTATGATGAGGTGATAGAGCAACGTCAAAAAGAAATAGCGGCTAAATATAATTTCAAAATCACTGATCACACAATGATTTTATATGGGCACTTTGACGACAAGGCATAACTTATAAGCAAGACCGCTTATATACAGGGCGTTTCTAAAAATAGTGATTTTTTCGTGACCTGTTTTTGTGCTCCTCGATAACTGCTTCTGCGTTATTCTAATCGGTTACATCCATGTAACGATGCAAAAACAGCATACATGCCATCCATGGCAGTAAGTTCAAGAAAGCACCGCGCGGACGACTGCATGGAGCAATTGTCGAGAACCGGAGTGTACGTTAGTACATGAGGATTCGTCAAAGGTAGGGGCTCCGAAGCTAGCACGGGGCTTAATGTACAGGAATGTCGTTTTGGCTTAGTGGTCATTACTGTTGGTGCAGGAGCACAAAAATCGGTGCCGCCGCAATCGACGAAAAGTGAATTTTCAGAGATGGTCTAAATCTGACCCGCTATCATCTCACTAGCATGTGCTCGCGTTTGTTCTGAAATAACTACACCACCGAGCATTCTAGCAACTTCCTCAAGGCGTGCATCACTACCTAGAGGAACGACGTTAGTCGTCGTATCGTCGATCGTCTTAACCTTTTCAACACGGTAGTGCTGGTGGGCCTGCGAAGCGACCTGGGGTAGGTGGGTGACGCAAAAAACCTGTCGATTGCCACCAAGCCAACGCAACTTTTTCCCCACTATCTCGGCGATCCCGCCACCAACTCCACTATCAACCTCATCGAAAATAAGTGTTGGTATGTTAGATGCTTCTGAGAAAATAACTTGAATAGCAAGACTGATTCGAGATAACTCTCCACCCGACGCTACTTTCGTTAGCGGTTTTAACGGCTGTCCGGGATTAGCAGTGACTTGGTAGCTAATCGTGTCGATGCCTGTTGCCTTAAAGCCAGCAACAGATTCATTTCTGTCGATCTGAATCGAAAATCGTCCACCATCCATACCCAGTTGTTGCATAATCTCACTGATTTGAACAGACAGTAATTGTGCTGTTTCTGCCCGTTTGTGCGACAGTTGACTCGCGCATTCGAGGTAATCTTTCCTTGCTTGATCCAACAATCGATTAATTTCTTCGAGATCGTTTTCGCTACTGTTGAGAGCTTCAAGTTCCTGGTTCAGCTCTAATCCTAAACGGGGTAACTTTTCTATATTAATGTGGTGCTTGCGTGCCAGATCCTGAGCATTACCAATGCGCTGATTTAGTCTATCGAGCTCTCCCGAATCAAGGTCGATAGACTGCCGATAATTTCGCAGTTCATTCGTGGCTTCCTGAACCTGAATGACAGCACTGGTCAAGAGTTCGTGACTAGTCGTCAACTTCGAGTCATAAGCTATCTGGCTACTGAGTAAGCCTTCACAATGGCTGAGTAAACTCTGCACGCTAGAGTCATCGTCGTCGTAGAGAATACTGAGCATTTTTCCACTACTTTCCAGTAATTGCCCGGCGTGTGCGAGACGATTGTACTCGGACTGAAGCTTCTCGATTTCACCCTCAGCAAGATCTAACTGATTGAGCTCCTGGCAATACAAATTGAGCAGGTCTATTCGGTGCTCACGCTCGACCGAGCCATCTAAGACGTCGTTCAATTGTTTTTGAAGTTGCTGCCACAGATTATAAGTCTGCTTTACAGAATCAATTAGTACAGGTTCATTTAAATATGTATCGAGTAATTGACGTTGAATCGTTGATTTTTGGAGTGACTGGTGTTCGTGTTGTCCATGCAGATCGACCAACATTTGAGTCAAGTTTCTTAATTGGGATAGAGGTGCATTATGGCCGTTAATAAAGGCTTTGCTGCGACCGTTGGCGAATACTATTCTACGGATAATACACTCCTGATCGCTAGTCATTTCGTTTTTTTGCAGCCAGTCTTGAGCTTTAGGGTGATGTTGGATATCGAAGCAGACGTTGATTTCAGCGCGATCCTGCCCACTTTTAACATTATCGCTATCTGCTCTATCACCCGAAATCAGTTTGATAGCATCGAGTAAAATAGACTTACCAGCGCCTGTCTCACCGGTCAGGGCGGTTAAACCTTGGGTGAATTCAAGGTCTAATGAATCGATGATGGCAAAGTTCTTTATTTGAATAGATTCAAGCATTAGGCGTCACCATTAGACGAGACCATTGGACATGAGCATTAAGCATAAGCATCAGTGATGTGAACTCCATTGAAGTTTAGCGCGTACTATTCCAAAATAGTCATAATCTTCTGGATGTAATAGTGTTAATAATTGTGGATAGCGCCGGATTGTAATCTTGCTAGTATGATCCAGAACCTTAGTTGATCTACCGTCGTAATTGATATTGGCCAGTGAACTGGCTTGACTTAAACGCACCTCAATTGCCTGACTAGCAGGAATAACAATCGGTCGGTTGGTTAAGGTATGCGGGCACACAGGCACAATAGCCAACGCTTCTAGTGATGGGTGCATGATCGGTCCGCCACCCGATAATGCATAAGCGGTCGAGCCCGTAGGTGTTGTCACTATCACACCATCAGCTCTTTGTTTGTGGATCAAACTACCATTACAGTGAACTTCGTACTCGATCATGCTTAACGATTCGTGGCTGTGCAGGATAATATCGTTTAGCGCAATATTGCTATAGGTTGATTTATCAGCATATCGGATTTCACCTTCGATGAAAAAACGCTTCTCGACAGTATATTTGCCAGCGACGACCGCCGCAATATGCGATTCAAAGTCAGATATCGAAACGTCAGCCAAAAAACCCAGTCGCCCGAGATTAATGCCAAGTAAAGGTGTGTCCATATTGACCAGTGCGCGAGCAGCGGCTAACAAGGTGCCATCCCCACCCAGCGAAATCACAAGATCAGACTGTTTGACGAGAGACTTGAGTGCTACCGTTGTTAAGTCGTTCGTGGGTGTTTTGAAGTCGAGACAATGCACTAAAACATCGGCATGTTTACTCAATGCGCTGACAACAGTCAAAACGGTATCGAAACGAGATTCAATATCCTGACGGACAACCAGACCGATAGTGTTAAATTTGACCTTCATAATAATTTTAGTGCTAAATGAGGTATCGGATACGAGTGACTATAAAAAAGAAAATTAAAAGAAACATCAGCCTAATTCTTTACTGTCAACAAATTAGAGATACAATTTGCGAACCAGAAAGATCAACCACAATATAGCAGACCCAATGGCACAAAAGCACGAACTTGATGAAAGAGCGCAGATACTACTAAGACAGATTATTACGTCTTATAGTCAAGATGCCCAACCAGTAGGCTCGAAAAATCTGGCTGAATTATCAGGACTCGATGTTAGCTCTGCGACTATTCGAAATATCATGGCCAAACTAGAGCATCTAGGACTGATAGACTCGCCACATACCTCAGCGGGTCGTGTACCAACCGATGCGGGATATCGCTTTTTTATAGACCGGCTGCTCGAGGTCAATGATTTGGCTGAATCCGCTAAAAATCAGATTTCAACTGAAATCGGAAGCAATAAAACCACGGGCAACTTGATTCAAAGCGCTTCATCTATTCTGTCGAACATCACTCATTTAACGGGTATCGTCAGTTTGACGCACTCGACACCAGCCGAAATTCGCCATATTGAGTTCATGCGACTCAGCGAAAAGCGAATTTTGGTTATCCTAGTGATTAATCAGGATGATGTTCACAATAAAGTGATTCAGGTCGAGCGTGATTATAGTGATATAGAATTACAACAGGCCGCAACGACGCTGAACCGGTATTTACTTGGGCAAAGCTTCGAAACCGCTCGCAGCCAATTAAAGGCTGAGTTATCGAAGCTTAAGAGTGACGTCAATACCATGATGGAAGCGGTTCTCAAGGCGATGGAAGAAGTCTGTTCCGATAGTGATGGAGATGAACTGCTTACCAGTGGCCAATCGAATTTACTGAAGTACAGTGAACTAAATGATATCAATAAGTTACAAGGATTATTTGATGTCTTTAATGAAAAGACAGATTTACTTAAATTGCTCGATAGTTGTACTAACGCAAGCGGTGTCGAAATTTTTATCGGTAGCGAATCTGGCTACTCTGTGCTGAGTAGTTGCAGTGTTGTCGGCGCGCCCTATCACAAGGGGGGAGAAATTGTCGGAGTACTAGCTGTTATCGGCCCGACCCGTATTGCCTACGAACAAGTGATCCCAATGGTGGATGTCACGGCAAAATTATTAAGTTTGGCCTTGAATACTCAAAAATAATCCACAGTTAGAACCCCATAATTTTGCGAACCAACAACCTACGGTTGGTTCAAGCCTAAAAAACCAATCTGACAGGTAAACTACATTACCCTGTTGCCTATTTTGCGGAGTTTTAAGAATGTCACCTGAACAACCTAAGGTTGAAGACAACGAAGAATCAGTTACACCAGAATTGATGGATGCCGAAGCGCTTAGCGAAGATGTCGAAGTCAATGCATCAGCTGACAATGAAGAAGAGAGCATCGAACAGCAGTTAGAGAAAACTCAGGAAACAGTCAAAGACTACTGGGATCAAATCATGCGTTTGAAGGCGGAGATGGAAAATAACCGTAAACGTGCCATTCGTGATGTCGAAAACGCGCATAAATTTGCGCTAAAAAACTTTACAGAGGCTTTACTACCAGTCATTGATAGTATGGATATGGGGCAACAAGCCGCCGCCGCAGAAAATGCCAGCTTAGAAAACATTGTTGAAGGTACCAACATGACAACCACCATGTTCGTACAGGTTTTAGAAAAACACGGTTTAAAGCGATTAAACCCAGTTGGCGAGAAATTTGACCCTGAACAGCATCAAGCCATCAGCATGATCGAAGATAAAAATGTTAAGAGCAACCATATCATTAGTGTGATGCAAAAAGGTTTTTCACTCAATGAGCGTTTAGTCAGACCCGCTATGGTCATTGTCGCTAAATAGTTTCTTTCAAAAAACCTTACAAATAAAGGAACAAAAGCTAGTTTTGACTTGAAAGCAGGGAATTAACCCCTACATCGGAACTAACGTTTAAACAACATCGTATTTTATACGGTTTTTATATACATAACCCCACAGAATTAATAGGAGTGCTTGAAGATGGGCAGAATTATTGGTATAGACCTCGGAACCACCAACTCATGCGTATCAGTCATGGAAAATGGTAAACCCAAGGTAATTGAAAATTCAGAAGGTGATAGAACAACACCTTCAATTATTGCATTTGGCGCAGACGGCGATGTATTAGTTGGTCAACCAGCTAAACGACAGGCTGTTACAAACCCAACGAATACGCTGTATGCAGTTAAACGTCTGATTGGCCGTCGCTTTGACGAAAAAGCTGTTCAGAAAGATATTGGCCTGGTGCCTTACACTATAGTCAAAAACGACAACGGTGATGCTTGGGTTGAAGCCAACGGCCAAAAAATGTCGCCACCAGAAATATCGGCACGTGTTCTGCAAAAAATGAAGAAGACTGCCGAAGATTATCTTGGTGAAGAAGTCACAGAAGCGGTTATTACCGTGCCGGCCTATTTCAATGACTCGCAGCGTCAAGCCACTAAAGATGCTGGCAAGATCGCGGGCCTCGAAGTAAAGCGTATCATCAACGAGCCGACCGCCGCTGCGTTAGCTTATGGTATGGATAAAGCCACTGGCGATAAGAAGATTGCGGTGTACGACCTTGGTGGCGGTACTTTTGATATCTCAATTATCGAAGTAGCTGAAATTGATGGCGAGCACCAATTCGAAGTATTGTCGACTAATGGCGATACTTTCCTGGGTGGTGAAGATTTCGACATGCGTCTTATCGACTACCTTGCTGATGAATTTAAGAAAGATTCAGGCATGGACTTACGTAATGATCCACTCGCCAAGCAGCGTTTGAAAGAAGCCGCTGAAAAAGCCAAGATCGAGTTATCAGCTAGCCAGCAAACTGATATCAACCTGCCTTACATTACAGCCGATGCATCCGGTCCAAAACACCTGAACTTAAAGATCACTCGAGCCAAACTTGAGTCGTTGGTTGATGACTTGATTGCTCGCACTATCGACCCTTTGAAAGTAGCATTAGACGATGCTGGACTATCAGTATCTGACATTGACGACGTCATCATGGTTGGCGGCCAAACCCGTATGCCTAAAGTCCAAGAAGTAGTTAAGAACTTCTTTGGTAAAGAGCCTCGTCGTGATGTTAACCCAGACGAATCAGTCGCATGTGGCGCGGCCATTCAGGGTGGTGTGTTAGGGGGAGATGTTAAGAACGTATTACTCCTAGACGTGACGCCTCTGTCTCTCGGTATCGAGACAATGGGTAGCGTCATGACCAAGTTGATCGAAAAGAACACAACGATCCCAACTAAAGCATCACAAACTTTCTCTACAGCAGAGAATAATCAAACTGCAGTCACAGTACACGTGTTGCAAGGCGAACGTGAAGTGGCAACTGCGAATAAGTCACTGGGCCGATTTGACCTATCTGATATACCACCGGCACAACGCGGTGTACCGCAGATTGAAGTGACCTTTGATATCGATGCGAATGGTATTTTGAATGTATCGGCTAAGGATAAGGCGACGGGCAAAGAGCAGAAAATCGTGATCAAGGCATCCAGTGGTTTGTCTGATGAAGAAGTTGAAAAAATGATCAAGGATGCTGAAGCACATGCTGACGAAGATCGTTTACATGTTGAGACAGTTGAAATTCGTAATCAGGCAGAAGCTATGATTAACGCGACTGAAAAGTCTTTGACCGACCTCGGCGACCAGGTTGAAGCGGAAGATAAGACCAATATCGAAACAGCTATTGCAGCATTAAAAACCGCATTAGAAGGCACTGATAAGGATGATATCGCCGCGAAGACCGAAGCATTAGCAGACGCTTCTGGAAAATTAGCAGAAAAAGCTTACGCCGACAATGCCGACGGAGCCGAACCAGTTGATGCGAATGCAAATGCAGAGCCATCTGCCAATGCGAATGATGATGTTGTCGATGCTGAGTTTGAAGAAGTTAAAGACGACAAGAAGTAGATTTAAACGTACCGAAACCTGGCGTGTCTTAACTTACTGCCTCTTCAAAGAGATGTAAGATTAGCACGCTGGGTTTTTTGCTATTCAGGCCTCACTACCAAGCGTAAAACCAGGCACAAAGCCAGGTAAAAGAAAATTATGTCACAAAGAGATTATTACGAAGTATTAGGCGTTTCAAAGTCGTCATCAGAGGCGGACCTGAAAAAGGCATTTCGACGTTTGGCGATGAAGCACCACCCAGATCGAAACCCAGATAATAAGGAAAGTGACGAACTTTTCAAGGAAGCTAAAGAAGCCTACGACATACTTTCAAATACCAATAAAAGAGCCGCCTACGACCAATATGGTCACGCGGGAGTCAACCAGTCTGCTGGCGGCGGCGGTGGGCAGGGATTTGGTGATGCGTTCAGCGATATTTTCGGTGATATATTCGGCGGAGGCGACGGCGGTGGAGGCCGTAGGCGAGTCCGTAAAGGCGCTGACCTGCAGTACAACCTCGAATTAGATCTTGGAGATGCCGTATCAGGCACCACGGTAAAGATTCGCATACCCACCATGAAGCACTGCACCAGTTGTTCTGGTTCAGGCGCGAAGGAAGGCTCTGCACCTGAAACCTGTGGCACCTGTGCTGGACATGGTCAGGTTAGGATGCAGCAGGGATTTTTCTCAGTCCAACAAGCTTGCCCGAAGTGTCAAGGTGCAGGTACTATCATCAGTGACCCATGTAATACCTGCCACGGCGAAGGACGCATAAAGGAACACAAATCTCTATCTGTTGAAGTGCCAGCCGGCGTTGATAACGGTGATAGAATCCGTTTAACCGGTGAAGGCGAAGTGGGTGAGGCAGGCGCACCAGCTGGCGATTTATTCGTTCAGATGCATGTTAAACCACATCCAATTTTTGAGCGTGATAATGCCGACTTGTTTTGTGAAGTGCCGATTAGTATCGTTACAGCCGCCCTTGGTGGAGAGCTTGAGGTGCCTAGTCTGAATGGCCGTCTCAATTTAAAAATCCCACCTGGCACTCAAACGCATAAATTGTTTCGTATGCGAGGCAAAGGTGTCAAGCCAGTTCGTGGCGGTGCAGTTGGTGATTTAATCTGTCGAGTTATTGTTGAAACACCGGTTAAGTTAAACAGCGAGCAAAAAGAGTTACTAGAGAAATTTTCGATATCGATGGGTAAAGGCGGTATCAACAAGCATAGCCCGAATGAAAAAACTTGGGTAGACGGTATGAAAAAATTCTTCGAAGAAATGAAGTCTTAGGGCCCCATTAAAATGAGCGACAATATGACTGATACTATGACTAGTGATATGGCACGTATTGCAATCGTTGGCGCCGCGGGTCGTATGGGTCGAAATTTGGTGATAGCTTGTGCCGAATCGGAAGCCGTTCAACTCACGCAGGCGTTGGAAAGACCAGAAGGCGCTCTAATAGGCGCTGATGCTGGTATTGTCGCAGGTATCGAAGCACAGGGCGTTCTGATCAGCGAGACACTGGATGCCGACCAATTCGATGTATTGATCGATTTTTCCCACCCAACAGTGACTGCTCTCAATGTTGATTTTTGTCTGAAACACGGCAAAAAAATGGTCATAGGCACGACCGGTTGTGATGATGCTTTGATCGAAAAGTTAAAGACAGCTGGTGATTCGATTACGATCATGTACGCCCCCAACATGAGTGTTGGCGTCAACCTTTGTCTCAAATTACTACGAACGGCCGC
>JBLHID010000046.1:0-18654 GCA_047615545.1 Polaribacter sp. | reverse complement strand
GGGCAACATCTCTTGCTGCTTCACAGCCTTCATTAATAATACTATCGACTCCAGACAGATCATCTAGATAATCTTTGACTCTGTGTTGAATCGGTTTTAGCTCTTCAATAATGGCGTCAGCAATATATTGCTTACAATCGACACAACCGATCGAGGCTGATTTGCAACCTTCGACAACCCAAGCCTTGGTCTCTTCTGACGAATAAACTTGATGCAACTTCCACACTGGACATTTCTCTGGATCGCCTGGATCATTTCTTCTCACTCTGGCCGGATCAGTCGGCATCGTCTTTATTTTTTTAGCGACGACATCTGGTTCTTCTCGAAGCGCAATGGTATTACCATAAGACTTCGACATTTTTTGTCCATCAGTACCCGGCATTTTTGATGAAATGGTCAATAGCGATTGTGGCTCTGGCAGCAGGATTCGACCACCACCATCGAGAAAACCCAGTAATCGCTCTCTGTCGGTCAGGCTTATATTTTGCTGTGAATCTAGCAGTGCTCGCCCTACCGATAAAGCATCAGTGTCACCCTGTTCCTGATATCGCTTACGGGTGTCCTTGTAGAGTTTCGCATTCTTCTTTCCCATCTTCTTTATAGCAGCTTCGGCTTTTAGCTCGAAATCGACTTCTTTTCCGTATAAATGATTAAATCGCCGTGCGACTTCACGTGTTAGCTCAACATGCGCCACCTGATCTTCACCAACCGGCACGAATGCAGCTTTGTACATTAATATGTCTGCACTTTGTAGTAACGGATACCCCAAAAATCCGTAGGTCGCCAGATCTTTGTCTTTCAGCTTTTCTTGCTGATCCTTATAACTCGGCACACGCTCTAGCCATCCGAGTGGCGTTATCATCGATAATAAAGTGTGCAGTTCTGCGTGCTCGGGGACTCTAGACTGTACAAAAATAGTCGAGTTACCTGGATTTACTCCTGTCGCCAACCAGTCAATCACCATATTGCGTGAACTTTCACCAATGACAGACGGGTTTTCATAATGGGTGGTTAGCGCATGCCAGTCGGCTACGAAGTAAAAACACTCGTAACTGTGCTGTAGTTCGATCCAGTTTTTTAAAACCCCGTGGTAATGACCTAAATGTAACAACCCGGTAGGGCGCATACCCGAAAGTACGCGGTTGTTTTGGCTAATTGCGATATTCAATTAAATGAGGTTCCAGACAGTAAATTTGATGTGGCAGATTATACTTATAGAATCGGAGGGCGTCGATCTTTGTTGTGATCATTATAACTGCCAGCTTTGTAATAATTCAGGTTTCTAGAAAATCTATAGCGCCTTTCCCACGGCGTATCACCTCAGGAATCGAATCAATCAAGCTGATAACCGTGGTGGGTTCAGTCCCACAAAAACCTCCATCAATCACCAAATCCACTTCATGTTCATATTGAAGCCTAATCTCCTCGGCGTCGTCCAAGGCTTCGTGACAACCAGCGGGAATTAAAGTGCTACTCATTATTGGCTGCCCTAACACCTCTAATAATGAATGAACGATATTGTTATCAGGTACTCGGACACCGATCGTTTTACGCTTTGGATTCATTAATCGGCGAGGCACAATCGAGGTTGCTTTCAAGAGGAACGTATAGGGTCCCGGCGTCAACGTTTTCATCAATCGATAATCCGAATTTGACACCTTTGCGTAGGTACCAATCTCAGATAAATCACTACAAACCAAGGTAAAATGATGCGAATTATCAGTTTTACGGATACGTTGAATGCGCTCCATTGCTGATTTATCACCGATATGGCAGCCCAACGCATAACTTGAGTCGGTGGGATAGATCACAAGGCCTCCACGGTCGAGAATAGAGACCGCTTGCTGGATTAACCGCTTTTGAGGGTTGTCGGGGTGGATTTCGAAAAACTGGGCCATCAGTATTGCTAAATTAATTCAAGTGGTTAATTATTCCAGCATGGACCTATTACTTGCTGGAGACTGGGTGAATGATGCAAGAAATTGAGCATAAATACGAGCTTTTGCTTCATTTAGTTAAACTTCGGTAGTTTGGTGTTATTAGACCAATGCAACCAGGTCATGACTATGGATAAAAGTGAGCTATCTCCGTATAATTCTCGTGATTTACTAAATAAATACAGCACTTATCGAGACTGGCAATATGAACCGTATCAACAAACTTTCCCTCATTTCAATTTCGGCTATTTTGGCTTCCTGTGCCATTTTTAATCAATCCCCTTCAGATCAAAGATCGTGTCAAAATGCTGATTGGCAGGCTATTGGAATGAAGGATGGGTATAATGGCTGGGACACGAGTTACCTTCAGAAACACAGTCAAGCCTGTGCAATTCACGATATAAATGTGGATACAGTACAATATCAAGCCGGATATGCTGCTGGACTTGAGCAATTTTGCTCAGTCCATAAGGGGTACTGGCTTGGGGAAACTGGCCAGGAGTATAAAAATACCTGCCCAGCAGGATTAAGTCAGGCTCATCTCAAAGCGTACGAAAATGGTCGTAGAGTTTTCAATATGCTAGAAGAAATGGACTAAATTATTTTGGCAGTATCAGCACCCAGATGATTCAGTAAAATTTATGGGTTAGCACTGTTGTTAATATAAATAATTCCACGTATTAGTTCCTTTAATTGCCATTTACGATAGCGCACACATGCAGAACCAAAAAGCCATTAAGCTCTATAACGAAGGTAGACAACTTGAACAGCAGGCCAAACTTGCAGCCGCTGAGCGAGCCTACAGGAAAGCCATCAAAATCAATCCAGATTTTGTAGAAGCACTCAATAATCTTGGCAACGTTCTGGTCGACCGTGAGCGCTACAAGGAAGCTGCAGGCGCATATCGAAAGGCCCTGAAAATTCTCCCCGACTACCCTATGCTATTGAATAACCTGGGCAACACCCTGCAACTACAGGGTGAGAACGAAGCATCTATCGAATGGTTTAACAAGGCACTCGCACTGGATCCAAAATATGCTGATGCGCACTGTAATTTGGGTAATGCGTTACGAGGCCTTGATGCGTTAGATAAAGCGATCAATTCATATCGAAAAGCACTTGAAATCGAACCTGCTAATAAAGAAGCGCACAATGGTCTCGCCAATGTACTCGCCCAAAAGGATGAGATTGACCAGGCTATCGAGTCATATACTAGGGTCATCAAAATTGATCCAGGGCATAAACAGGCCTATGTTGGGCTTGGCAATGCATTAGTTTTACAAGAAAAAAATGAACAAGCTATTGCCTGCTACCGTAAAGCCATTGAGATAGACCCCAGCCTTAAACCGGCTCGCCTCGGGCTGGGCATCACGTTGCGAAAACAGGGTGAATTAGATGAGGCCTTAGCCGAAATCCGAAAGACTCTTGAACTTGATTCAAGGAGTGCTCAGACCCACATTGAACTCGGCTATGTTCTCGCCGACAAGGGACAGTTGGATGAAGCCATAGCCGCATATCGAAAAGCAATAGACATTGATCCAGACAACGGGCATGCCTACAAAGGACTTGGCTACACTCTAAGCGACTACGGTGAAATCGAACAGGCAGAAATCGCGTTCCGTCGAGCGATTCGATCAGATTCGGAGCATTCAGGCTTATTTCGCAGCTTGGCTAAAAATAAAAAGTTCTTCCAATACGATGATGACATGCGTGAAATGGAATCCCTGTATCTAAATAATAAAATCACCAACGAACAGAAAATGCATCTGGCCTTCGGCCTAGGTAAGGCCTATGAGGATCTAAAGGAATACGATAAATCCATCGATTTTATAATCGAGGCTAACCGCTTAAAGTGGGCAACGGTTGATTACTCAATAGAACAGGAAAAGGAAACCTTTGACAATCTGAAAGCAACATTTACACCCGCTTTTTTCCTCGACCGAATAGCGTCGGGTAATCCTGATCCAACACCCATCTTTGTATTAGGCATGATTCGATCAGGAACCAGCCTCACCGAGCAGATTCTTGCCAGCCACCCAGAAGTTTATGGTGCTGGTGAATTAGTCATCCTGGCCAAGCTGGCTGCCAAGCTTTGTGCCAACAATTCTTCAAAGATGCTTCTCGACTGCTTACCGAGCCTGCCTACATCGGATTTTGAGAATGCCGCCACCCATTATATTACAGAAATCCGCAGGCATTCATCTGAGGCGCAGTATATTACGGACAAGATGCCACAGAACTTTGTCCTCGTTGGCCTGATCAAATTGCTACTACCCAATGCAAAAATAATTAACTGTTCGCGCGACCCGATGGACAATTGCCTTTCGATATTCAAGAACCATTTTGGTGATGGTCAGCATTATTCTTATGACATGGATTCACTCGGAAAGTACTACAAGCTCTATGCCGACCTGATGGAACATTGGGAAAAAGTCCTACCCGGTTTTGTTTACAATTCCTGTTACGAAAACCTGATCGCCGACCAGGAAAATGAAACCAGAAAATTACTGGCTTTTTGCAATCTGGAGTGGAATGAAAACTGCTTGGCTTTCCACAAGACTCGCCGCAAAGTTAAAACCGCAAGCAATGCGCAGGTTCGGCAACCAATTTACAAGGATTCAGTAAAGCTATCGAAACAGTATGGGGAAAAACTAAAACCATTGGAGGAGGCAATTTGTGGACCATAATGCGTCTATTGATTTCACGCCAGAAATCAGTCAAAAATCATTCTTCATCCGACTTTGTCCTAGATGTTTAAAACAGAAATAGTATCCCATCATGTATAACAAAAATGCGGTAGCTTTTTACAACCAAGGGAGAGAGCTGCAACAACTAGGTAAATTAACCGACGCCGAGCAAGTCTATCGAAAGGCTATAAAAAGACAGCCTGATTTCGTTGAAGCTCATAACAATCTCGGTAATGTACTGGTGGATCTTGGCCGATTTGGGGAAGCTATCAGGGCTTATCGTAAAGCCGTGGATCTGAAACCTAGTCACCCAATGCTAATGAACAACCTGGGTAATGCATTTCAACTACAAGGTGAAAACAGTAAAGCCATCAAATGGCTGAAGCGAGCGATAGAGAAGGACCCTGACTATGGTGATGCCTACAACAATTTGGGGCATGCATTCAGCGACCTTGGTGATATCGATCTGGCGGTAAGTGCTTTTCGCCAATCCATTCAGCTAAACCCTGAGAATGAAATTGCTTACCGAGACCTTGCCAAAAACCATAAATTTTCCGAATATGATGATGAAATACGTTCTATGGAAAATTTTTATTTTGATAATAGAGCCTCGAATAAGCAAAAGATGCACCTAGCTTTCGGTTTGGGCAAAGCTTATGAAGACATTGGAGAATACCAGAAATCTATCGAATTGATTATCGAGGCCAATCGACTTAAGCGAAACTCGTTAAACTTTAACATCGAAGAAGCAGCAGAGGCTCACGGGCAGATTAAAAGCCAGTTCACAACCGAATTTTTCGAAAAGCACGAGACCTCAGGGTATCAGGACAAGACTCCAATCTTCATCTTGGGGATGCCACGCTCGGGCACCAGCCTAGTTGAGCAGATTCTCGCGAGCCATTCCGAAGTGTTCGGTGCGGGGGAGTTGAACGATCTTCCGGATATGGTCAAAAACATCTATTCCAGGGATTCTAACCAGCAATTTCCCCTGTGCATCTCCGACTGGAAGGCAAAGAAGTTTGAGAAAACAGGACGCGAATATATTGCAAGAATACGTAAGCACTCTGATAGCGCGAAATACATTACCGATAAGCTTCCGCATAACTTTCTCTATATCGGTCTGATCAAGTTGATACTACCTAATGCTAAAATAATTCATTGCGTCCGAAATCCGATGGATACTTGCTTGTCCATATTCAAAAATTTTTTTTCCTCCGGGCACCACTACGCCTATGAACTCAGTGAACTAGGCCACTATTACACTCTCTATTTAGACCTGATGACACACTGGCGCGAAATTTATCCCAGCTCTATCTACGAGCTCAGCTATGAAACTCTGGTAGCTGATCAGAAAACTGAGACTAGAAAATTACTGGAATATTGCGAACTTCCCTGGGATGCAAATTGCCTATCCTTCCATAACACTAGGCGCAATGTTAAAACCGCGAGTAATGCACAGGTTCGTCAACCGATGTACCAGGATTCGATCGAGCTCTGGAAGCGGTATGAACAGCAGTTAAAACCGTTAAAAAAGGCAATCGACAGGAGTCGGGGTTGCTGAAATATCACTCATCCTCTGATTTGTCTCAATCTGAAGACAAAAAAAAGCCCTCCGTAAAGAAGGGCTTTCTCGTTCTAACTGAATAAAACCAGTTTAGAAGCTTAAGCCAAGCATAAGACGTGTGTATTCGCCAGCTGCACTTGCATCATCCGTTCTTGAACGGAGTTTCATTGTAGCGCCGCCACCAAGAGCGTAAGAAGCATCAATCTGGCTTTTAACGTTGCCAGCAAGATCTTCTGTTTGGAAAGATGCACTTACATCACCAGCACTATAACCCACCTTAACTGCAACAGAAGTATCACTAGGCGCGTCCCAAGTAGTAGAATGAACAGCAACACTCATAGCACCGAAGCCCATTGAAGCACCGACTGTAGTATCTTTATCTTCCGATCCAACACCAACTGTTACACCAGAAAATTTGCCCTGAACACCCATGGAAGCAACACCATTATTAGAAGGATCAGTAGTTACACGAAAACTCACATCACCAAAAGAGTTTTGGTAACCAATGCCGTTTCTAGTACGGCCACCTTGAGACACGTCATGACGATCGCCAGCTAGTTGTGCCATGTGAACACCACTACCACCGTTACCAAAGAAAACATCACCAAAACCACCCTTGATACCGACAACAGCACCAGTGACGAAGAAATTAGCACCAGTCTGGCCTACCATTTCAGCGTTTGAGCTTGTAAGAGAAAGGTTTCCGTAAACCGTGCTGCCACCATTAGTTGCAACTGAACCGTTGGCGTTTAGACCAAAGATACCAATAACTTCCGTGCCACCTGCCGCGCCAACTGCAGTTGTTGACTTGATGCCCATATTTCCAAAGCCGCTAACGGCAGCGTATGCAGGTGCTGAAACAACACTGGCAATAGCCATAGCAATTATAGTTTTTTTCATTTTTAAATTTCCTGTATAAAATATTTTGCAAAATATTAATAAAATGTGTATGGCTTGTAATATTGAACGATACACATTATCTCGCGCTAGAAGCCCAGCGACTGAACGCATATTGCAATAACATAGACAATAAAGCAACACCTTTCCCAAGATTGATACAGCATAAACCTCAGTTTTTTCTAAATATTTTCAAATTTACGACAGTAGGGCATAATTTCGTTGTTAATTTACAACAAGCCAGAGTATTTGTCCATTTTAAATGCTATCAGGATTACCCCGTTGTTTTAGAATTAGGTTAAAATGATACAACTCACTCTAACCAAAGCAAACAGAACATGAAACAGCTTTTCGACTTCCTCCCGATAGTCCTATTTTTTATTGTCTATAAATTTTTTCTGGACCTGCCTGATGCATTGATTAATTTGGTTAATGATCTACTGCCATTTATGGCTTTAACGCTTGGCAACGAGAGTGATGCGATTTATCTGGCCACACTCGTCGCCATCATCGCGACCGTGATTCAGGTGTTACTCAGCGCTATACTTTTGAAGAAGGTAGAGAAAATGCCTATCATAACCTTGGTGCTACTGGTTGTTTTTGGTGGTGCAACGCTTCTATTGAAAGACCCCTTGTTCATCCAATGGAAGCCTACAGCTATTAACTGGTTATTTGGACTTGGCTTTTTGTTGAGTCAATATATTGGAACTAAACCGTTGGTACAACGCATGATGAGTCAGGCGTTGGACATTGACGATGACAGCGTTTGGATGAAGCTTAATTTGTCATGGGTTTTCTTTTTTGCGTTCTCCGGCCTTGCAAACCTGGTAGTTGCACCGGCTATCGACCCTTTCAACTTTCAGTTCAGTGAGAGTACCTGGGTTGACTTCAAGTTATTTGGTTTAATGGGTATGACATTTACTTTCGTCATTGGTCAGGCTTTTTACCTCGGACGCTTTATGCCAGAAACCACAAAGGATACAGATTAATGTTATATAGTATTGTTGGAATTGATATTGCGAATAGTCTCGACGCACGAATGGCAGCACGGCCTGCCCACGTCGAAAGACTCATTGATTTGAAAAACCAGGGCCGACTGATTATCGCCGGACCCAATCCAGCGATCGATAGTAGCGATCCTAGAGAGGCCGGATTTAGCGGCAGTATTATCATTGCTGAATTTGCATCACTGGGCGATGCTCAGAAATGGGCCGATCAAGACCCCTATATCCTAACAGATGTTTACGAGAGCGTTAGTGTTAAACCATTTAACAAGGCGTTGCCGTAGGGCTGGTAGTAAAAACCAGCAGTTTAGTTGTTTTATCCTTAAGCGGACTACCTATACGTTGATAACGCGGCTTCTTTCATTTCGTGCAGCAGTCGATCCTCGGATTCGCTGCGATCAGCTAAAGACTCTCCGATCGCGGACAAATCTTTGTAAAGATCAGTCAAACTTTCCTCATCATCAGCACCATCATACTTATCATTAAACTCAACGAATTGTCCCGTCGTGTGCGATATAATAGGATAAACCGAAGTGGCTACTTTTTTCACATTGCCACGTCGTTCCTTGCCACTAATGATGCGTTCGTAAATTTCAAAATGTCCAAGGGCTGAATAATCGACTAATGCCTGACTGAAGATTTTCAGACTTTCTAGTGTCGATGTGAAGCTGGTCTCTTGCGTTTCTAGCTCGGCTAGTTGACACATTGCGACTAGTACCTCCTGCCTTTCAATTAATAACGCTTTAATTGTGTATAACTGCCTTTCTCTTCGATCGATTTCCTTTGAAATATTCTGCGCTATTTCTTTTACTGTCACAACGTGTGGCTCGCTCACGGCTATCTCCTTAGTTCATTTTAGGGTGTTAATCAACTGCACAATATTGACCATTACCAATCGATTATTCTAATTCAATTATGATACCAAAACTGCCTACGGTAAATCGTATTTTGAAAATCAATTGCGATTTGTGGGTTCTGTTACCAAAATGTTGGATTAAATAGCCACATTAATGAGAAAATAACTTCAATAGCTGAAAGATGAAACACTTAGAGTGAACTATCTTTGATAAAATATCAGCTTTTTACAGTCCGATCATATGAATACCACAAGCCTTGAGAAAATTGCCAAACTTGAAATTCTGTTTGCAGAACAAGAGTACACGGTGCAAACACTTAACGACATTGTTACACGCCAAGATCGAGATATCGCGAAATTGAAGATCGACTACCAGGATCTTAAATTTCAATATCTGGATTTAAAGTCGCAGCTCCCAGATCAGGGTTCGAGTTCTGAAATACCCCCTCATTACTAGCCATTTATTATGATGTGTCTATCGTCGATCATTGAAGAGGAGTTAAAGACGTTATTCGAATTAGATCCGCATGCTCAGTTCAGCTATCGTATCGATCTTGGCAACGAAGGTGTTACGGTTCGAGGCGAACAACTCAATATTAATCATTCCTTTTTGGACAAGGAGTTTTTGAAACGATTACGTCAACCCAATCAACTCCTATTAAAGGCATGTAGCAATAAACAACGAAGCATCAAAACTGTTCTGGACTTAACTGGGGGCTGGGGTATTGATAGCTTCATGATCGCTCATAACGGTCGATCCGTTACCATGCTTGAACAAAACAGGTTAATTTACGCCATTACCGCTCATTCATTAAAGTGCGCCGAAACGGATTCTAAGCTGGCACAGACCGTGGGGCGTATCAATTGCATCAATACCACAGCAGATTATTTTTTAGCCACACTCGAAGGTTCCGGCCAGTTTGATTGCATCTATTTGGACCCCATGTTTCCAGATCATAAATCGAGCGCTAAGCCTTCGAAAGAAATGCAGTTACTACAACAGATGACCAGCAATGTGGACATTGAATTAGCGTTTAACCTTGCCCTAAGTCAGGCTAAAAATCGAGTGGTTATGAAACGGCCTTTAAAATCCCAACCATTTTCTGACCGCCAGCCAGATTTAGTTTATCGTGAGAAAACCATTCGTTTTGATGTTTATCTGACTGCCTAACCCCCCCCAATAATCAGGTCCATTTAGTCACGAAAATTATTAAATTGTAATGGTAAACCTAAGTTAGCCTCTCGTAATAACTGCATAACTTGCTGTAACTCATCCCGCTTCTTTCCAGTCACCCTCACCTGCTCGTCTTGAATGGCAGCTTGAACTTTAATTTTTGACTCTTTTATCAACTTGACTATCTTGCGCGCCATATCTTTATCTAACCCTTCTTTTACAGTGACCTGTTGCTTTGCCTTTTTATTCATCTCGATGATGTCGGCAAATTCTAGGCAGCTAACATCGAGGCCTCTTTTGGCCATTTTCTCTTTTAGGATAGGTGCCATTTGCTTAATTTGGAATTCAGATTCTGATATCAAAGTGAGTTCGTTGGCAGACTGTTCAATTTTCGAATCAGATCCTTTAAAGTCATACCGAGTACCAATCTCTCGATTAGCTTGATCGATAGCATTTTTAAGTTCGTGATGGTCAACTTCGGAAACCGCGTCAAATGTAGGCATATTGATTACTTTAGTTAATGGATAGAAATGGTTAAAAGACTAAAATCGTCATTAAAATTATAATCTGGAATTGACAGGTTTTGAAACTGATTATTCCCTGACATCGCTCTTCCAGCAAAGTCGTAACTGGCCGTTCCACATATTTCTTTTAACATTTGGTTTTCTTCTAATTCGAGGGGGCATGTCAGATCGGTACCAAAAGCGTATGAAACAAAATATGTTTCATCTCTGGATCGAAGGGCGTTTTTGGCATAGGAAGGTTGCCGGCTCAAATTACTTTCAATGTCCTGTAAATTATTTCTGGTGTTACTGAGTTGCTGTCTAAGATTAGTCGATCGCTTTATTAACAGGATTCTCAAATTGTCCTGTTGTAACCAGACCGGGCTATCGAATGCAATCGCGCTGCCAGATATCGTAAAATGATAGCTGGCTTGAATATTTTTTGGACGAAAATCGATTGAAAAGTCCATTAACACAAATATTAAAGCGAATACCGATATGCTGATCAAATATTTTGTTAGCCGTGATAATAGCGCTCTTTTTGTTAAAGCCATTTATAAGAGACAGCACTGTATAGTGAAGATTGCAGATACTATTCGGCGTTTGATAATCAACTAGCTTTCGCTATTCAGCTCAACTGTTTCACCCAGTTGCTCGGAGCAATACAAACTTAACTGGGTAAACAGCTCTTTTTCAGCACTGGTATTGAGGCACCAAAGACTGCTTTTTTCATTGAAGTCGAAATGATAACCGCCTGACTTAGCCGCTACCCATATCTGGCTTAGCGGCGTTTGCTTATTGATAATCACTCGACTTCGATTCGGAAATTCTAGTGTTAAAATATCGGCCACATTGTCGTAATCGATATCAGCGCCCGACGCTTCAATCGCTTCTTCGATTGCAATCATGGTCTCTTCTGCTAACTGGTTAAATTTTGACTCATTCACGGTTTAATTTCCTAAAAATTTGTGATTATTTATCATTAAGGGTTCGGTACAGTTCTTTCCCATCAACCAGATAAATCCAGCCCTTGGCTATTCGGTAGATGATCCAGATTGGTACAAAAAACAAAACCACATATCCTATCAGTACCTTAGTTGTGAGTATGCCTAGGCAGAGCCACAGCAAACCGAACCAAAATGTATTTTTTTGCCAGATAAAATGCGACTGCAACCAACTACCTTTTACGTCATCACCTTTAATATAGTTAATCATCACGCCTATTATGGCGGGAACACATAATAAAAAAGGAATGAAAGAAACCGCCTGCAAACCATAGATCGCATAGGTGTATTTCTTAATATCAAGGGTATGATCGTCATTCCTCATGATTGTTCCACTTCAGCAATTAGGGCTTCAAACTGTTTTTGACTCAACACATCGACACCAAGTGAATCTGCCTTGGTCACTTTCGATCCTGGTTTTTCACCTGCGATGACTGCCGTTGTTTTTGCGGACACACTAGCAGATACCTTTGCGCCGCGTTGTTTTAGCATGAGTGCAGCTTGATCGCGGCTTAAACCTTCTAGCGTTCCGGTAATCACAAAGGTTTGGCCTGATAGTGGTAACGCGCTTATGGGATCGGGTGCTGCTATTTTCGGCCAATGGATACCTTGTTCTATCAAATTATTCACGACCGACATATTACTGGATTGTTCGAAAAAATGGACGATGTTATCGGCTACCACAGGCCCAACATCGTCTACCTCTTGCAAGGTTTCAAAGCCGGCAGTCATTAATGTTTCCATATCCCTGAAAAATAGAGCCAACGATTCGGCGGTTGCCTGCCCTACTTCGCGAATGCCTAGCGCGTAGATAAAACGGGCTAAAGTGGTTAATTTACTGACTTGTAGACTCTTTAATAAATTAGTCGCTGATTTTTCGGCCATTCGGTCGAGGCTAGCCAGCTCCGACAGTTCTAGATGGTAGAGATCGCCTATCGACTGAATCATTTCCAGCTCAACCATTTGCTCGATTAGCTTATCGCCTAGTCCGTCGATATCGAGTGCTTTGCGCGAGGCAAAGTGCTTTATCCCTTCTTTTCGCTGGGCCGCACAAACTAAACCACCCGTGCAGCGATAGGCGGCTTGGCCTTCAGGTTTGATCACTTCGGACTGGCATACTGGGCAATGTGTCGGCATTTGCGGTAATTGAAGTTCGAACTTTCGTTGTTCGATGACTGGTGCTACGACTTCGGGGATGACATCACCAGCACGGCGGACAATCACTACATCACCAATCCGTACATCTTTGCGTTCTATCTCGCCCATATTGTGGAGTGTTGCATTACTCACTATAACGCCACCAACAGCGACCGGCTCTAGTCTGGCCACAGGAGTAATAGCACCTGTACGACCGACTTGAAAGTCGACATCGAGTAACTTCGTCATCACTTCTTGTGCTGGGAACTTATAAGCAATCGCCCATCGTGGTGCTCGCGAAACATAACCCGCTTGTAGCTGCTGGGTGATGTCATCTAGTTTAAAAACGACTCCGTCGATATCGAACTCAAGTTGATCACGTTGTTCAAGTATCTGCTGCCGATAGTCTAGGCAACCTTGAACCGACATCACTCGCTGGATATAACGACTGATTGGCAAACCAATTGTGTTTAAATACTGCATTCGGTCAAACTGACTATCGGGCAAACCATATCCATCTTCTACCCAGCCAATAGCGTAGCTACAAAAGGTCAGTGGTCGGCTCGCTGTTATGCGTGAATCAAGTAATCTTAAGCTGCCAGCGGCTGCATTACGCGGGTTGGCAAAAACCTTACCCTGGATACGACGTTGCTCATTGTTGAGTTTTTCGAATCCGGCGTGATCCATATACACCTCACCGCGCACTTCGATACGAGAGGGCAAATGACTGCCCGTTAAGGTCAATGGGATCGATTTTAGGGTACGGGCATTGGCCGTGATGTTTTCCCCTGTTTTCCCATCACCTCTGGTCGCAGCACGAATTAGAGTGCCATTTTGGTAAAGCAAACTAACTGCAAGACCGTCGAGTTTCGGTTCTGCTGTAAAATGTAAGGGTGCCTCTTTCGTGATCACTCTTTCACTTAATCGTTTCTCAAAAGCCTCCATTTCAGACGCGTCAAATGCATTGTCCAGAGACAGCATGGCAACTTCATGTTGCACGCTTTCAAGGTGAGTAGCCGGTGCTGTACCGACTCTTTGAGTAGGCGAGTCGGCAGATTCCAGCTCTGGATATTGTTGCTCAAACATTTGCAGTTGGCGATAGAGTTGGTCGTAAGCCTGATCCGTAATACTGGCATCATCTAGCCCATAGTAACGGTGGTTATGCGCGTTGATTTCGTGCTTTAGTGTCTCGACTTGAAGACGGATGATATCTGTAAGAGCTGGCATAATTATCAGTTAGAGTATCAATTAGGCTCTATATTAAGAAAGAAGTTGCGACCGAATTCGGGTCACATCGCTAATAGTCAGCAGGTCATGATTGAATTGGTATACTTCTACTTCAAGCAAACGAACCAGTTCATCAATTTTCTGCAGCATGATTTCATACGACGCGGCGGGGTCTCTATTAGTTTGAAGATCGATAAAGCAATTAAAGCCCAGAGTATAAAACTCAGAATCACCATTAGGGGTACCCATAAAATGGCCCGGCGCTGAAAGACTAGTGATCGTAAATGCCACTTCACCTTCGTGACGACATTCTATATACCCCGCTTTGTTCACCAATAGCCCTGCCACCTGCAAGACACTTTCGATGGCGTCGTCGGTCATCAACTGGTAGTCGGCACGATAAAGCAAATAATTAACCCGTTGTTCAGGCTCCACGATAGCGAAAATGTCGGCCACAAACCATTCCGGTGGAGGCGACTTAAATAGCCTTAGGTCTGCTTCGATTGCGGGGTTAATATGAATATCGTCGTAACTCTCATGTTCATCCATTGCGGTAATTATCAGACTAAGATTATCCAGTTCAGTGCGTAGCTGTTCATCTTCAATGAAAGCAGAATCAGATTTTTCTCGAGTCAAGGTTTCCATTGCGATACGCTTACGTAGACGATTCTGGTGTAAGCCATGTAAATAAATACCGACTAACAGCACAGTGCCTATGATTGCTAATGTCCAGCGTAATGCTGATGCATCCATTTTTTGGTTCCTAAACCGAATACATTATTTTAAAGGTACTATTGTACGCCGACCAATTCCACTGCGGCACTCACATCGACTGACACTAATCTCGATACGCCAGGCTCATGCATAGTCACACCGTTGAGATTTTGCGCCAATTCCATTGTGATTTTATTATGTGAAATCATTATAAACTGAACCTGCTCAGACATTTCACCCACCATCGCACAAAAACGTGCCACATTGGCATCATCGAGTGGCGCATCGACTTCATCGAGCATACAAAAGGGCGACGGGTTTAGTTCGAATATCGCAAAAATTAATGCGACGGCAGTTAATGCCTTTTCGCCACCAGAGAGCAATTGCAAATTAGTGACTCGCTTACCAGGCGGTCTAGCCATAATGACCACACCGGTGTTTAATAGGTCGTCTTCAGTTAGTTCCAACCTAGCTTCACCACCACCAAATAGCTTAGGAAAACGTTCTCCCATGCGGTTATTGACGTGGTCAAATGTCTCTTTAAACCGATCTCTGGTTTCTTTATCGATCTTTTTAATCGCATTTTCCAGTGTGGTTAAGGCTGAGGTTAAATCTTCATTTTGGGCATCGAGGTACACTTTACGCTCGGATTGTTCCTGGTACTCATCGATAGCTGCCAAATTGATGGGGCCAAGCCGATCGATACGAACAGTTATCTCGTCAAGTTGATGCTGCCATTGCTCTGGCGTTGCTTCGCTACTCAGATTTTCTGCCAATTCGGTTAAATCAACACCTGTTTTTTGCAATTGCTCTTCGACAGTATTGCAGCGGATTTTTAATGCCTGACATTGCATTCGTTGCTCTTCGAGACCGTTTCTGGTCTCGTCTACTTGGGTTTGAAGTGTATTTCTTTTACCTTCGGAGCTGCGCTGCTGATTGTCGAGCTTAGTGACCGCTTCTTGCGACTGGCCAAGCGCCACTTCATTTTGTCTACGTGACTCGAGCAGGGCCTGTAGCGACTCCTCCATTGCCTGAATCGGTGCAATCACCTCTTCTATTGCCGTCGCCAGTTCTTCTGAACGACGATCAAACTGTTCGCTTTGCTGACGCATGCGTTCAATATTAGCGAGGCTCGAACGATGCTCTGCTTCCAAAGACTGTAGCTGCATTTGTTGTTGATGCGCTTGTTCGCGACTTTGCTTTAATCGACTACGCGAGCTGTTTAGAATTTGTTGATAGTCCTCTTTTTGAGAGAGTAAGTCTGCATCTTGTTCAGCCATCTGCTCAATTTGAATCAATAGCGCATTGCGTTTCTCGCTATTAGCTTGTAGTTCAGCATTATATTTCAACTGCAAATCGTCCAACTCAAGCAACTCTTTTTGAAGTTGCAGATGGCGACTTTGAACTTGATCTACCCTGCCCTTACGCTGCGTTAATTGATTCCGTAGGTCTGAGGCTTGTTGTTGCAATTGATTCAACGCGCGCTGCTCGCCATCTCGTTGTTGCTCAAAGTGCTGTAAACGCAATCTATCACCGTCAGTCCGAGACTTTAAAGCCAGTGCGTTTTGAGTAATATCATCAAGCTGTTTGCGAATATCTTTGATTTCTTGCTCTCGTGCAAGCATGCCACTGCGTTGATCCTCATCACCCAATTGTAAAACCCAATTAGTGCCTGCCCATAAGCCATCTGCCGTGACAAGACTCTCCCCTGCTTCTAACATTGGTTTTCTGAGGGATAGCTCCTGTGCGTCCTGACAGAGGTAAATCCCAGCAAGCAAAGTAGACAAGTCAATATCACAATCGATGGCGTCAAGCAGCCGAGGCCACTCCTGGTGACCTTTATAGGCTCCCCTGTTACGCTGCCTATCAAATAGCGCCAAGTTTTGATTCGGTAGAAGTGTATCGGGAATGGCTTGTCCTGGCTCCACGCAATAGGCGCTAAGAAAAGGGCCTAAAACAACTTCCACCGCGTTTTCGGCGTGATTTCGCACTTTAAGGATTTCGGTCAGGCGTTTACCTGAATCGATTCGTTGCTGCGACAGCCAATGTCGTACGTCTTCGCTGTCTTCCGCTAGCACATGTTGTTGCAATGCCTCTAGCGAGCTTAAACGCCCTCGCAGATTTTGTACCTCTGTGCGCTTCTCGTCTAGCTGGGTCGATTGCTGTTCGATGCTGTCGCGCAGCGCCAGTATTTCATCACCCTTTGCTTCCATCTGCTCTTGGGTTGCAGCATGTTCCTGACTCTTGGCTTCGGCTTGTTGCTCCAGATTAATTATTTCTTGGTCGAAGGCCGAGGTATCAAGAGACTTTAACTCTTCCTTCAATCTTTCACGACGCTGATCCGATTGTCGCAACTGTCGTTCAATGTGCTCGATGCCGCGATTTTCGATTTGTGCCGACTCGTGAATTTTATGAAAGTCGCGCCGGAATTGATCCCATTTTTCCTGCCAGGCGGACATGTCAGCCTCAGCTTGAATCGACGCCTGTTCCTGCATTTGAAATTCAGCAGTAGACGATTCGAGCTGAGGTTGGATACTGGCGATATCGGATTCAAATCTGGCTACTTTTTGCTTATCGCTATCGATCATTCGTTGCGAATCTTTTAGCGACTGCTGAATATTTAGCAATTCTTGACTATTGTGTTGGCGTAAATTTCGTTGATGTTCTATCGATTGTTCTTGGGTCGATATCTCGGACCCCAAGCGATAATACTGACTTTGAACTTCGTTGTGGTGATCAGTAGCCATCACTAACTGTTCGCGGTTTTCCTCAATTTCCTTTTCGACTTGACGAAACTGAGCCAGGCGTTCTTCCATCGAAGTTTCGACTGCGGCCAACTTTCGATCCTGTTCGTTGATATTTTCGTCGAAAGACATTTTTTCAAGCAATAGGCTCTCTGCTTCTAACTTGCGTTGATCCTGTTTGAGACGCTTGTATTTTTCAGCCGTTTTTGATTGCCTATCCAGTCGGCTCAGTTGCTTTTCGATTTCATCGATTAGATCTTTAAGTCTATCGAGGTTTTCGCGGGTATGGCGCATTCGAGTTTCGGTTTCTCGTCGCCGCTCTTTATATTTGGAGATGCCAGCTGCTTCTTCTAAATAAGTACGTAGCTCGTCTGGCTTGGCGTCGATGATACGAGTCACCATGCCTTGTTCGATAATCGAATAGCTTCTGGGACCCAGTCCTGTGCCTAGAAAGATATCAGCGATATCACGCCGGCGACAACGCGTATTGTTCAGAAAATACTGCGATTTTCCGGCTCTTGTGCCTAATCGTTTAACGGAAATCTCGTTATATTTCGCGTATTCACCCTTCACTCGGCCATCGGTATTATCAAATATTAATTCGACCACGGCCTGTCCGACCGGCTTTCTGCCCGATGAACCACTGAATATAACGTCTTCCATCGAACCACCACGTAAATGCTTGGCTGACGACTCGCCCATTACCCAACGCACGGCATCGATTACATTCGATTTGCCACAACCATTAGGGCCTACAATACCGGTGATACTGGCAGGGAATAGAATTTTGGTCGGGTCCACGAAGGATTTAAAACCAGAAATTTTGATTTGGCTCAAGCGCATGTGTCGGGATGGTTGTATTTAATTTTTTAGTGGATAGGAGTATATCATTAGAAGATGGAAGCAACAGCAATGGTGCTTAAAAATTTGACCCAAATTTATGCTCCATATCCCTTTTTCGTTGTTAGTAAAACTAGCTAGAGAAACTCTTTAGAGAAGCTGTCTGATGGACTCATCATGGTGTAATATATTTAACCTAGTTTCTTCGGCTATATGAGACCTTTTTGTGAGCAGTCAATCCGCTAAGTCAATCGATACTTTTGATAACCTGCAGCGGGATCGTGATTACGCGATTCGCATCGATACGCCTGTGTTCACTGCTGATGGCTGGGTTACTCCAGATCCAGTCGTCCTGTCCTAATGATT
>JBLHID010000045.1:0-19289 GCA_047615545.1 Polaribacter sp. | reverse complement strand
TGTCTATGAACGGTTCTTTTTCAGGGTGCGTCGCCTTTTAGCGAATGGTGAGGCGTAAAGCTTTTCAAACTGCTGGCTTTGTTGGCGGTTAATCGATAGCCTTTCAAGTTCAGTCTAACTTCCCAAATGCTCCTCATACTTCGGTCATGAAGGGCGTAAAAAACATTTATTCAGACAAGGTGATGCCACAATTCACTTGGCCCCTGAATGTCGACGAGAACTAAAACAGTGACCAATGATTTTTCGATGATGGGTGAAACCTCTTTTTCAGACGACGGCGTAGGCCCGACGATTGTTCTAGTACACGGGCTTGGGCTCAATCAGGCGATGTGGCAATGGCAGTTGCCAGCACTGAAAAAAAGCTATCGGGTCGTAACCTATGATTTACTCGGACATGGCGATAGCGCGAAGCCCAGCGGTCCCTATCATATGGTGCACATGGTCGATCAGTTGCGCCAATTAATCGATGATCTAGGTGTCGACCGTTGTGCATTGATTGGTTTTTCTTTAGGCGGCCTTATTGTGCAGGCTTTTACGCTGGCTCACCCAGATCGAGTATCAGCGCTGGGCATACTGCATGCGGCTCATGGCAGAACGCCTGAGCAGCGAGCGAGCATTATGGAAAGAGTGGCGCAGTGCCGTGTATCTGGGCCAGGCGCTACTGTATCAGACGCGCTTTCACGCTGGTTTTCGGTCGAGTTCGCAATGAAAAATACCGCTGTTTTGGAGAAAATACGTCAGTGGGTACTGGCTAATGATACTGCGGTTTATCCTGAGCTTTATCAATTGCTAGCGACAGCTGATATTGAATTGAAAGACAGCATCGCATCGATTAAATGTCCCACATTAGTGATGACGGGTGATGAGGATTATGGCAATTCATCCGAAATGGCGCAGAGAATCGCAGGCATTATTCCAAATGCTCAACTGGAAATTCTCAAAGGACTACGACATATGGCCTTAGCAGAAGATCCTGAACAGGTGAATCGTCTGCTCATGTATTTTCTTGGTGAGGCCCTAGTAGTGAGTAGTAATCATGATGGAACTGATGGTTAGTTTATCGAAAAGTAGTTCAGCTAGAATTAATTAAGGCACGTAACATTATTGTAGAGGAGTCGACCATCATGTTAAGAGAAGGTATAGAAACGCTTGGTGGGCCAGTGATTATTAACGGTCGCGAGTTATCACTGTCCAGAGCTGTGCGCGCAGGGAACTTTATATTCCTAACCGGCCAGATACCGATGATAGACGGTGTGCCGATGACCGAGGGTTCCATTGAGGCCCAAACCCAAAACTGTATCGAGCACATACAACAAACCCTGACAGACTGTGGATGCAGCCTTTCCAATGTAGTGAAGTCCATGGTCTGGCTGAAGGACCGAAACGATTTCCCCGGCTTTAATTCAACCTATAGTGAGTACTTTAAAGATAACCCGCCCGCGCGCTCAGCGTTAGTGTCTGATTTTCTAGTCGATATAAAGGTTGAAATAGAGTGTGTCGCTTACATTACAGATTGATTTAGGTGATTAGCAGGCTGGCCCAGTGAGTGGATAGTCAAAACCATCGACTCAAGCCACTCTGAATCTGACCCGTTTGAAAAGGGGTGCTGACCTTGTTGGACTTTCGTGCCTCACCCACAACCTAAATTAATGGGCTCCCAATCAACTGTGTCGGCCGTTAGGTTCTTAGCTGACTGCGCCGTCACCCTGTCCATTCACTGGAAATGTGCGGCATACCAACTGGCAAACATCGAAACATTGGGTTCCATACCTACCGAGTAGCGCCCTGGTAAGGTAAAGGGTGAATTTAAACCCAGTTGTTGTTTTTTTAGCGCTACACAGTCTTCTGCAACAGCGGCATCGAAACGATCATAATAGTGCTTAACCTTTGTGTCGAAATCCTCTAAACCTATAGACTCTTGTGGAAAACAAATAGTTTGGTACACAACGCATCGACGTGGGCCTAACGGGTACGCTTCATAAATCCACATGGCTTCGTTGCTGGTGGCAAAAGTCATATTAGGGAAAACCCAAGTGTATCGGGTACCTCGGCTACTTCTGCCGCTTAGTCCAGGTATTGGTGGCAAGGCATGACTTTGCTCAGATGTTAATAGACCACCAGTGCCTTCTGTCTCTCCGAATTGACTGGCGTAAGCGCCTATTGTTTTGTCCCCAGCATCTGGGTTTTTATAGACATCGTTGATGGAGTCAGGGTGAACGTATGGCAAATGGTAATACTCGTTGAAAACATCGAGAAACAGCTTCCAGTTGCAGTCGCTTTCGAAGCAAATACGGCGTGTAGAAACTAGTGACTCGATTGGCCAAGGTGAATGCAGTTGGTCGAAGTCACCTATATGCTGATCGAAATCTGGTGGCGTAGTACTAAAGCAGACAAAAATAAAACCAGCATGTATTTTTAATTCAAACTCGACAAGCCCAGATGTTTTGAAATCGAAATCTTTTGTGTCCTCCATATGCGGCGCGGCGACGAGTTGACCGTCAATACTATAATTCCAACAATGAAAAGGGCAGCGTATAGCGCGACATTGACCATCACCTTCCAATAAGCGGGCGCCACGGTGTCGACAGGCATTATTGAAGGCATGTAACTTTTCATCTTTATCGCGGATAAGAATCACTGAGACATCCGCTATCTCCATAGTTTCATATTGACCGGGCTGCTTAAAACGATCAACACGTCCTAATCCTAGCCAGCCTTTATAAAAGATGGATTCTATTTCGGACTGAAGAATTTCATCACTGTGATAGCAGGCTGCCGGTAACGAACTGGCTTCTTCCGTTGGGCGCTGGCAATTGAGTAAGGCATCTTTAAATGATTTTGAATTCATAATGCCTTCAGGCGGTTGCTTTAAAGTCATGATTTGTTACCGGCTCGTATGGTTGTTGACTGATTAATAACCCTAGATTGGGCTACCTATAGCCACTGGACAAGCGATAAAACAAAGGCCATAGTGATAAGTAACTCTAATACCTTAGTTGAGGCTCATGACGCAGGCATTACCCCCATTAAACTGGTTACGCGCATTTGAAAGTGCAGCAAGACACCTGAATTTTACGACCGCTGCACGGGAGATAAATTTGACTCAGTCGGCGGTTAGCCAACATGTTCGCTCTCTGGAAATGCGGCTCGGCACGATCCTGTTTGTACGTAAAGCGCGTGGTCTAGCCATCACTGATTCTGGGCGTCAGTTATTGGCTTCGGTAGCGCCAGCCCTAGCAGGCTTAACGAAAGCTACGGCTATGTTTATGCCTGAACGCACAGAAAATAGTCTGAAGGTTGCCTGTAGCTGGAGTTTTTCGTTAGCTTGGTTGTCTTCCCGATTAGGGCTGTTTCTGGCATCTTATCCCGGTATTCGAGTGCAAATAGTCGGCACATTATGGCCTGACGACAATAGGCTGGTCGGTGCGGATATCGAAATTCGATATGGTTCGAGAGAACTCGCCGGAGACGGGGCTGAGCTATTGTTTGAGGATGAAGTTCTGCCGGTTTGTGCGCCTCATAAATTGCAGGGCGACTTGACGATTGAGTCGATGTATCAAAGTGGACTTATCCATACCGTAGGGTCTTCTGATACCTGGTATAGCTGGGCTGAGCATCTCGGTTTAAAATCACCAGATTCTGTTTCTTGTTCGGTTGATTCATATTCCGTTGCTATGGAACTTGCTCGCAACGGGGTAGGTGTAGCATTGGTAAGCCGAGTAATTGCCGAAGATAGCCTACGGTCAGGTGCGTTAGTGGTGCCTGTTAACTCAGCCGCCCCGGCGATTGATAATCACTATTTAGCTATCAACTCGCGGGAGGGTGATACCTCAGCAGCAGATCACTTTGCCGACTGGTTGCGAAATCAGGTAATGGTCGCTCACGATGATTAAAGCACAGAGTAATTTTAAGCTATTGCTTTCATGCTGTTAATGAATAGGGTAAATGGTTCGTGGTGCATCGACTTTTCCACTGGAAATTGAATCGATCAATACTGAACTGTAAATATTTGTCTTAATGGGGCGTCCTTGCCTTTCATTTTGACATCACAAGCTATATTATCGCGCACTTGCAATGGTGACCTGTTTCGGTCCCTTCGTGACGACTAACTGTAAACTCCGCCAGGCCTGGAAGGGAGCAACGGTAGCAGGGACGTCGGGTGCGAAGGTGTGCTGATTCAGGTCGCCTCCCAATTCCTCTCGTGACCAATTTTCTCGTGGTAATGACCAATCGATATTCATCGTTTATTTACTCTTAAGTTTCACATCGATGCGTATAGGCCCAATATATATAGGCCAACTGTGTATAGGTTAGTATCGTGAGTTATCAAGTTCTAGCACGCAAATGGCGGCCCGCCAACTTTAAACAAATGGTAGGACAGGAGCATGTGCTTCAGGCATTGGTCAATGCCATCGATAGCGACCGCTTACATCACGCCTATATGTTCACTGGCACCCGGGGTGTTGGTAAAACCACCATTGCTCGTATATTCGCCAAATCACTTAATTGTGATATTGGGGTTAGCTCTGAACCCTGTGGTAACTGCCCCTCTTGTCTCGAAGTTGACGGAGGACGGAGTATCGATTTAATCGAAATCGATGCGGCATCGCGAACGGGTGTTGATGATATGCGTGAATTGCTCGACAACGTGCAATATGCGCCAACGCGTGGTCGCTTCAAGGTTTATCTGATAGACGAAGTACACATGCTATCTAAGCATAGTTTTAATGCATTATTGAAAACGCTAGAAGAACCGCCCCCGCACGTTAAATTTTTGTTGGCCACAACTGATCCGCAAAAAGTACCGGTGACCGTGTTATCACGTTGTTTACAATTCAATTTGAAACGTATGTCGAAGCAGCAAATTCAGTCTCATTTGCAGTTTTTGCTGGGTGAAGAAAAAATAGAAACAGAAGCTGGTGCATTGGCTCTGATCTCTAGCGCTGCTGACGGCAGTATGCGAGATGGCTTAAGCCTGCTTGATCAGGCAATCGCCTATGGCGCTGGTTCTGTCCATCAGTCGTCCGTAGAGTCGATGTTGGGCGCGATTTCTAAAGACTATATTATCAAGTTGCTCAATGCTTTAGTCGAGCAAGACGCCAGTGCTCTGATTGGCGAAGCACGAAACATTATTGAACGAAACCCAGATTATCCGCGCGTTTGCGCCGAAATGATTGCGTTATTGCAGCAAATTGCGCTGTTTCAAAGTGCGGCTGGCATTGCCCCAGAGGATGATTCGCTGGCGGAGCATATTGCTGCATTGTCTGAAAAGCTCTCGGCTGAAGAAATTCAACTGTATTATCAAATCATGTTGCAGGGCCGTCAGGATTTAAACATGAGCCCCGATGAAGCTAGCGGGTTTGAAATGCTAATGTTGCGCCTGTTAGCTTTTTCTCCCGATAATGGAAGCTCTAGTACTAGTACTGACACGCCACCTTTGGAAAAAAAAAGCCTGTAATTCGGCCGGCTAGTCTATCAAAACTATCTGTCCCGCCTAGTTCCAACAGGGTTGATACGGTTGAAGTGGTACCTGCGGCGTCTTCGATAGAGGATGACGAGGTCGACGAGATTGATAACGACTTAGTCGACGATTTAACCCAGCTTGACCCTAATCTTGAACCGCCTTTACCTGCTGTGACAACGCCTGTCGAATCTGCACCGATACCGCCTATACCGGAAGAAGCTCCATCACCCGTTGTTAGCCGGCCTGATATTACAAGAGAGCAAAGCAATTACAACGAGTTAGATCCGCCCCCAGCTTTAGAATACGAGCCGACGGTAGAACCAGGGCCTAGGATAGAACCAGCGTCATTCAATCAGGCATCCTATGATGCAGTGGCCAAGCCAATCATTCCGCAAAGGCCTGTTCCTAATGTGCAAGCGCCTAAGGACGTCTTGCCTAATAACGTAAGGCCTAATGAAGTAAGGCCTACTGAAAAAGAGGCCGCGCAGTCAAAACCGGTCGCGACCGATGCCATTCACTGGACAGAATTATCCTACGATTTAGGGCTGCAAGGTTTCGCACAGGCCATTGCAATCAATAGCGTTGTTGGCCACTACGAGAAAGATCACTTACAGCTGTTTTTGACGCCTGATTTCATGAAGTTTGTAAATCCTGAGAATCAAGATGAAATTTGTCAGGCGTTAGCCTCGAAACTTGGGTTATCATTGATCCTTGACTTGCATACTCTAGATAGGCTCGAGGCCGAAACGCCAAGCGAAACTCGAATACGTAAAGAGCAAGAGCACCGGCAGGCAGCTATCGAGTCGATTAAGCAGGAGCAGACGGTAAAGAAATTGCAGCGGGCCTTTGGTGCCGAGTTAGTTGAGGTGAGTGTGCAATTAGTGGATGAACAGTAAGGCTAACCAGTAATCGATTAAAGCATTAATCAATTACTAGTTGGCGATTACGATTACGAATAAATTTCAGAACAAATTCTAAAGAGGTAGCAAGATGAAAGGCGGATTGGGCGATATGATGAAAAAGGCGCAGGAAATGCAGGAGAACATGCAAAAAGCGCAACAGGAATTAGCCGCAAAAGAAATCACAGGTGAGTCTGGTGGTGGTCTTGTTCAAGTGACTCTGCGCGGCACCCATGAAGTCAATGCCGTGCGTATCGATTCCAGCTTGATGGGTGACGATAAGGAAATGCTCGAAGATTTGATCGCAGCGGCGATGAACGATGCAGTTCATAAAGTGGCAAAAACCAATCAAGATGCGATGCAGGGCTTGACTGCAGGTCTCAATCTTCCACCTGGCTTTAAGCTGCCGTTTTAGGCGAGTTCATGTCTTCCTCTCCCTCATTAGAAGCTTTAATCAATGCCCTTAAATGCTTGCCTGGCGTCGGTCAAAAGTCGGCCCAACGGATGGCATTGCATTTAATCGAGCGTGATCCAGAAGGTGCTAGACGATTGGCTGATGCTACATTGAATGCGCTCGATAAAGTAGGGCATTGCCAGCGTTGTCGTAACTTTGCAGATACCGATTTATGTGATATTTGCACCAGACCCAGTCGAAATTCGAGCATCGTATGCATCGTCGAAACACCCGCCGATGTATTAGCCATTGAGGCGTCTGGCGCTTATCAAGGCAGTTACTTTGTATTGTTGGGTCGGTTGTCGCCACTGGATGGATTCGGCCCAGATCAGTTAGGTATCGAGCAATTGGAGACACGATTACAGGAAGAGGGCGTTAGCGAAGTGATACTGGCGACCAGTGCGACGATAGAAGGTGATATTACATCGCAGTTTATTGCCGACGTAGCGCACAAATATAACATCGAAACCAGCCGACTAGCGCGGGGTATTCCGTTGGGTGGTGAGCTTGAATTTGTCGACAGTGGCACTTTGTCACGGGCACTGTCTGGCCGCCAACAATACGACTAACAGGCCAACTAAACGATAACTTGAAACAGCACAATCGTCATTCAGGACACGACCTATGAGCGACACAATATTCAGTAAAATCATCAACCGAGAGATACCGGCAGATATCGTTTATGAAGACGATGATATTCTCGCTTTTCGCGATATTGCCCCCCAAGCTCCCGTCCATATATTGGTTATCCCCAAGGTCCAAATTGCGACCGCAAACGACATCCAACCAGCGCAAGCGGAATTGATTGGCAATATGGTGCTGGCAGCACAAAAAATCGCACAACATGAGGGCATTGCTGAAGATGGCTACCGACTAGTGATGAACTGTAATCAACATGGTGGTCAGGTGGTTTATCACATTCACCTTCACTTAATGGGTGGGCATCAGCTGGGTGGCCTTTCATAAATTAAGCCCCTTGTTGATGCCGGAAGCGTTACAGTTTTTCAACCAACCGAAGGTAATGTTGATATCGGCTATCGGTTATTTCATTACGGGACAGCGCCTCAACCACCGCGCATTTGGGTTCATTAATATGTCGGCAATTGGCGAATCGACAACGATCTGAAATTTGGTTGATTTCCCTGAATCCAGCGCTGACTGGGATCTTGTCGTCTAACACAGGGTTAAATCCTCGCACGCCAGGTGTATCGATTAAATTGGCATTGTTCGGCAGGTGATATAGGCGGCTGGTTCGAGTGGTGTGTCTACCTTCTTCATTCGCTTCCGAAATTTCACATATCTTAACGTCAATTTCTGGCAGTAGCGCCTTCGTAATGGACGATTTACCAACACCCGAAACGCCGCTTAAAACTGAGGTATTGTTATCGAGCAGTGAGCGTAACTGCTCCATGCCATTGACGGTTATCACGCTAGCAAGCAACACTTTGTAACCGAGTGGTTCATATATGGCTTTAAGGTCAAACGGGTCGTCTAAGTCTTCAGGCAGCATGTCTGCTTTGTTTAACACGATGACGACATCAATATTTTGTTGTTCGGCTGATAACAGGTACTGATCAAGCAAAAATAAGTTTGGCGCTGGCTTGACTGCAAGGCATATCAGTAGCTGGCTAAGGTTCGCTGCGACCGATTTTAAGTGACCGAATCCGTCAACTCGTTGCAGTAGGTTATGCCTAGGTTGGATGGCTAGGACACGAAATTCCTTTTCTTTAATCTGTTCGTAGACCGCAATATCACCACAAACAATGATGCCGATATTGGATTTTACGGCGCAAATATGCAGGCTGCCATCGGGCGACTCTACCACTATCTTGCCGCCATTGTGTGAGATTACCAATCCTTGAATATGATTTTGACTATCAGAATTAATCGCGTCTTGGGTTTCCTGGATGCGTTTTTTTTGATGGTGGCTGAGCTTGCGCTTAGCCATGGACATATCCAGAGGTGATGGAGTCAGGTATCAATTCTACAAGCGTCATGTTAATAATGCGTTGATTTTGGCGGCACAAATAAAGTCGTTGATCGATAAACCATCAACTGAATGAGTGGTGAAGCTGAAGTGGCAGTGTCGGTAAGTGACAGTCATATCTGGATGATGATCATTTTGATGGGCTATCCAAGCACATGAATTGGCGAAAGCCATTGCCTGGTAATAGTTTTTGAACTCGAATTTTCGACTGATGGTTTGATCGGCGCTGTCTAGAAACCAGTCACCAGTCATTGATTCATTAATAGATGATAGTAACTCAAAAGTCTCTTCTGCTGTCAGTTTCGGTGCTAGCTGCGGATTATTGCTGCACTTTTCATTGATTAGGTCGCGCAATTTAATGGCTCTGTTGCCGCTGTGTCGATTTGCAAGGATGAGCTGATTTCCCCAGCAATTCGAAATCAGAATGTCCCGACCAAACAATTTTCAACCAAACAACATGCATGCTTAAACCAACCAAGTTAAATCTTGCTATAGTCTACCTCAAAATCTTAAAGCTAAAAGCACATTATGGAACAGACATGACAATTGACGAAAATAACTTGATATGGATCGATCTGGAAATGACTGGTCTCGAACCTCAAACTGACCAAATCATAGAAATCGCAACGGTAGTAACCAATAAAAATTTGGACATTTTGGCTCAGGGGCCAGTCATTGCAATTCAACAGCCGCTCTCAATCATGAATGCGATGGATGAATGGAATACAACACATCATGGTGACTCAGGATTGACACGGCGCGTATTGGAAAGTAAAGACTCGATGCATGTCGCGGAACAAGAAACGCTGGATTTCTTGGCGCAATATGTGGTGTCGGGGAAATCTCCTATGTGCGGCAATAGTATTTGTCAGGATAGGCGTTTTATGGCTCGATTAATGCCTGGATTAGAGGCGTTTTTCCATTATAGAAACCTCGACGTGAGCACGCTTAAAGAGCTGGCCAGGTTATGGAAACCTGAAATAGTCCCCGGTTTTGCGAAAAAAGGTGCTCATCTGGCCTTAGACGATATTTTAGAGTCAATAGATGAGCTGAAATATTACCGAGAGTATTTTATCCAGATTTAGGACGCCAACTCGACAAAATCATTTTTCTCCTAAATTAAAGGTTCAAATTTACTTTATAGAGTTACTGGAATAAAACAGTGTAACTGCCTGGGCTAGTCTAAAATACGTGGTTAACTAGCTTAAAGAAAACCACTAAACCGCCGATGAAGGTTTTGGCGGCCTAACATTAACTATCAAACATTGGCTCTCAGGTGGAAATATGGATTTAGCTTCACTAATCGGCATCATTTCTGGCGTAGGATTAATCGTATCTGCGATTATCGTTGGCGGAGATGTACATAATTTTTTGAATATCCCCGGCATTATGATTGTGGTCGGCGGTACGATGGCCGCCACATTACTGACCTTTCAATTTAGCGATGTTTTAACCGCCTTCAAGAGCGCTTACTTCGTTTTTACGTCGCCCAAGCAAGACTCTCAAGACTTGATCAACACAATGATTAAACTAGGTACGATTAGTCGCCGTAAAGGGCTGCTCAGTTTGTTGGAGGTTAAAACCGGCTCGCCATTCTTGAAGCGAGTTTGTACCTTAATCGCTGACGCCGCTGATGAAGAAACGCTGCGATCAGCGATGCGTACAGAAATTGATTCAATGCAAATGCGTCACTTTATAGTGCAAGACGTCTTTAAGAAAATGGCGATATACGCTCCATCTTTTGGTATGTTAGGGACGCTGATAGGGTTGATACAAATGTTGTCCCTACTAGCCAACCCCGAGACTTTAGGCCCTGCGATGGCGGTTGCATTACTCACGACTTTTTACGGTAGTCTTTTGGCAACGGTTATATTTTTGCCAATCGCAGGCAAGCTACGATCGAGGACCATGCAAGAAGTCATGAATTTCGAGATAATATTTCAAGGTGCCGTGAGTATTCTCCAAGATAACAACCCTTTATCTGTTTATGAAAAGCTATCGTCATTTGTGCCCGCGAAAAAGCGCAAACCAATGCAACGGCTAAAAGACCGAAGCTGATATGTCGTCTAAATCGCTTATTGAAATGTTTGAAACTGAGGAGATTGGTGGAGGTTGGCTAGTTACGTTTGCAGACATGATGACATTGATATTAATTTTTTTTATTTTGTTATTCACATTGGCCCAGCACAAAGATAAAGCTTATAGAAATCTAATTGGCAGTGTTCAGGTGTTGGATGAGGATGGCAATCAAATTAGTATCATTGATTATGCAACTCAAAACGGCCGAAATCCGGAGCCTCTTAAGCCTATAGATGAAGTGCTTGGATTAAACCCAACCGAGCAAGTGATCGAAAACCTAACGCCAGCGATTGTAGAAGAGCTACAGAGTATGATCGGGAACACCGATTTATCCGATAGTGTCGACCTTGCCTTTAATGCGGATAAAATCATATTGCAAATTGACGGTCGATTCTTGTTTCAATCGGGTCGATCTGAATTGAAGGACGATGCTAGGGTTATTTTCGCTAACTTAGGGCACCTATTTATGCAATATACAGATTACAAAATTGCAATTCGCGGTCACACCGATAATCGCAACATCGAAACTGCGAAGTTCCCTTCTAACTGGGAGCTTTCTGCCATACGGGCAACAACCGTGTTACGCTTTTTCATCGGTCGAGGTCTTGACCCAGAGAGAATGAGTGCAACAGGGTACGCTGATATTATTCCACTAGTTGATAACGATACTGTGGGGAATCGCGCCAGAAATAGGAGGATAGAGTTTGTTCTGGAGAAAGAAAAAGACAGCTAGCTTTGGGTTCGACGGCGGCAGCGATGATCGTCGTGAGACCTTTCGAGTTACACCTAATGCAGCAGCGCCAGTCCTGATCACCATAAAAGGGGATTCGTTCGAGGTGGTTAATATTAGCGGGGGAGGCGTTTGTATGCGAACGCATAACTTCCTAGTAGGTACTGTGGCACCAGCAACAGTGCGCCTGCCGAGTGGCGATGGGGTCTTCCCAGTGAGCCTAGAGGTAGTCATGAAACAAGGCGACTTTTGTCGATGTCGATTTAATCAAATTCATCGCGAAGCAGAAGAATTATTACATGCATACATACTCGATTTGCAAAAAGTAAGAATTCGTCTCGATCATTCGCACTAGCCAGGAACTAAACAATGTATTTTTTGAGTGAAGTTTGAAGTTGAAAATGGCAGTCGAGAATTATGCATAAATAGCGTTAGAGCTTGATTTAGTTTGATTTTTTAGCCTAATTCGGCCATTATTGCGTGCTCGCTGTCAGGGGAGAGTAAACCTGCTGCAAAAATTAACTTACAGTCTATCAATTTGGGGCTCGCCTTGATTAAACAACGTACCTTAAAGAATGTTATTCGCGCCATGGGCGTCGGGTTACATACAGGGAAAAAAGTCTACTTGACACTTCGGCCTGGTGCGATTGATTCAGGCATTAGATTTCGACGTGTTGACCTTGATGAGCCCGTTGAGATTTTGGCGCGGCCGGAAAAAGTAGGTGATACCAACCTATCGACAACCCTAGTCGAAAATGGGGTTCGAATTTCCACAGTTGAGCATCTATTATCTGCGATCGCCGGTCTCGGAATCGACAATGCCTATATCGACTTGAGTGCTGATGAAGTGCCCATTATGGACGGTAGTGCTGGGCCATTTGTGTTTCTGATCCAGTCGGCTGGTATTGTCGAGCAAAATGCAGCCAAACGTTTCATTCGTATTAAGAAAACGGTTCGAGTAGAAGATGGCGATAAATGGGTGGAGTTCATTCCGTTTAATGGCTTCAAGGTCAGTTTTGAAATTGACTTCGACCATCCATTGTTTACTCATCAAAAACAAACCTGTTCCATTAACTTCTCAACCACATCTTTTGTAAAAGAGGTTAGCAGAGCACGCACATTCGGTTTCCAGAAGGATATCGAGCATTTGCGTTCTAATAATTTAGCACTAGGCGGCAGTCAGGATAATGCCATTGTTTTGGATGACTACCGCGTTCTCAACGAAGATGGCTTAAGATACGATAACGAATTTGTAAAACATAAGATTCTCGATTCAATCGGTGATCTGTATTTGCTGGGTCATAGCTTAATTGGTGCTTTTTCAGGATATAAATCTGGACATGCACTGAATAACAAGTTGTTGCTCGCTTTGTTGGAAGATAAAGACGCCTGGGAAGAAATAACGTTTGATGATGCGTCCACCGCGCCCATTTCATATGCGCAGCCTGTAGAAGCAACCTAGGATTCGTTATGAATATTCTCTTTCTGTCATCTACAAAGGGAACGGTGTTCAGTCTTAATTTGGCTAAGCCCTTCCATGTATTGTTATCTACATTTGTTGTTTTAGCCTTGTTATCGGGGTCAGGATATTGGGGATATAACCTCAATCCACCACAGAATAACCAAGCTTTGATTGATGGTTGGAAACAGGAGATGCATCGTCAAAAGGTAGGGCTTAAAAACTTAGCTCAAGAGTCAGAAGCCGACATAGATGCAATGTCTTCCAGACTGGGTCTTCTGCAAGCGCATGTCATGCGACTTGATGCACTCGGTCGAAAGTTGACACACATGGCTAGTATCGATAACGAGGAATTTGATTTTGACAGCACCCCAGCTGTTGGTGGTCCTGAAGAATTCACCGAGCAAAAGTCGTTGCAAACACCAGAATTAGCCTTAGCGATTCGACATTTAGGACTTGTTCTTGATAATCAAGAGAGTCAACTTGAAGTGCTCGAAGATATCGTCATGAACGAAAACTTACAAAGAGAGGCTCAACCCAGTGGTCGCCCGATTTTAAAAGGTTGGCTTTCTTCATTTTACGGTATGAGAACACATCCAATTAGCGGTAAAAAGGAAATGCATAAAGGCGTTGATTTCGCTGGAAAAATGGGCGGCAAAGTTATCGCAGTGGCTAAAGGTGTTGTTATCTTTGCAGGTAAACGTTATGGCTTTGGTCATCTTGTCGATATTGCACACGGTAATGGTTTCACTACCAGATATGCACATAATTCAAAAATTCTGGTGTCGGTTGGCGATACTGTTGAGAAAGGTTTTCAAATCGCTGAAATCGGTTCTTCTGGTCGCTCGACAGGGCCGCATGTCCATTTCGAAGTGTTAAAGAATGGCAAGCAAGTTAATCCTGTGACATTTATAAAAGCAGAGAATTAATATTGCACACGCAGTAATACAACCAAGCTTGCTATTTTTAAAATAGCCTCCACCTAAGTTAACCCCGACCCTAGAATTCTCCTGTCTGATGCTGTCAAAATTATCAAGAAAAATATTCGGTAGTCGCAATGACCGAACCATCAAAAATCTAAATCTACGCGTTAATAAAATCAATCAGTTCGAAGCTGATATAAAAGCGTTAGATGACGAACAACTAACCCACAAAACAGTCGAGTTCCGACAGAGAATTGAGGCAGGTGAGACCCTCGATCAATTGCTAGAAGAAGCTTTTGCTGTTTGTCGAGAGGCTTCCTCACGAGTGCTGGGTATGCGACATTATGATGTCCAGTGCGTTGGTGCGATGATTTTAGACCAAAATCAGATTACAGAAATGCGTACTGGTGAAGGTAAAACACTGGTCGCAACTCTGGCTGCCTATTTGAATGCACTTAGTGGTAAAGGTGTTCATGTTGTCACCGTGAATGATTATCTTGCAGAACGCGATTCAGTTTGGATGGGGCGTTTGTACAGTTTTCTGGGGCTCAGTGTTGGCGTAGTTTTGAGCGAAATGGATTACGACGCTAAACGCATAGCTTATCAAGCTGATATCACCTATGGCACGAATAATCAGTTTGGTTTTGATTATATGCACGATAATTTGAGTTTTACGCTGGAAGATCGAGTTCAACGAGAGCTTAACTTTGCAATCGTGGATGAAGTTGATTCGATATTAATTGATGAGGCTCGTACACCACTCATTATCTCAGGACAGGCCAGCGATAGCTCAGAATTATATACCAGAATTAATAGTATTATTCCCGAGCTGTCCAAAGTAGAAGAAGAGGAAGGGCCGGGTGACTACACCCTCGACGAAAAATCCAAGCAGGTATTTTTAACCGAGGCAGGACATGACTCGGCTGAAATGTTGATGGTCAAAGCGGGTTTGTTAACAGAAGGTGAGAGTTTGTACGATGCAGCCAACATTACATTGGTTCATCATCTTAACGCTGGACTGCGAGCCCACGCTATTTTTGTGAAAGATGTGGATTACATTATCAAAGAAGGACAAGTTGTTATCGTGGATGAATTCACGGGGCGTACCATGTCTGGACGTCGATGGTCGGAAGGATTGCATCAAGCAATCGAAGCCAAGGAAAACGTTGATATCCAGAACGAAAATCAAACTATCGCCTCAATTACTTTCCAAAATTACTTCCGCCTATACGATAAGTTATCGGGTATGACGGGTACGGCAGATACCGAAGCTTTCGAATTTCAGCAAATCTATGGGCTAGAGGTCGTCGTCGTGCCGACCAATAAAAATATGGTCCGAGATGACATGGGCGACTTGATTTATTTAACGGCGAGGGAAAAATATAACGCGATAATTGAAGACATAAATGAATGTACTAAAAAGGGCCAGCCCGTTTTGGTAGGAACGACCTCGGTAGAAACATCTGAGTATTTATCTGATTTGCTCAAAAAAGACAAAATAAAACACGAGATTTTGAACGCCAAGCAGCATGAACGAGAGGCGGGAATCATCGCCGACGCAGGCCTTCCTGGTCAGGTGACAATCGCTACCAATATGGCGGGTCGAGGTACTGATATTGTCCTTGGTGGCAATATTGAAATTCACTTGAGTGAAATTTCAGAAGAAGATACCGAAAAGCGTAAGCAATTGAACGAGCAGTGGCGAGTGCGGCACGATGAGGTAATTGCTGCGGGTGGTTTACATATCATCGGAACAGAAAGGCATGAATCTAGACGTATTGATAATCAATTACGTGGACGTTCAGGCCGACAAGGTGATCCAGGTTCGACACGATTCTACTTGTCAATGGAAGACACCTTAATGCGCATTTTCGCCTCTGAAAAGGTAGCAGGCTTGATGCAAAAATTGGGAATGGAAGATGGAGAAGCAATTGAGCATCCGTGGGTTAGCAAAGCGATAGAAAATGCTCAGCGTAAGGTTGAAGCACATAACTTTGATATTCGAAAGCAGCTTCTTCAGTACGATGATGTCGCTAACGACCAGCGTAAGGTGGTTTATCAGCAAAGAGACGACCTACTGCACGCCGAAAATATAGACGAAGCAATTAAATTCATGCGTTTGGATGTTATTGAAGGTGTATTTCGCACCTACATAGCGCCTAACTCGCTGGATGAACAGTGGAAAATGGGTGATTTGGAGCTAGCGCTAAAAAGTGAGTTTGGCCTCGATCTACCGATACAAAATTGGTTTGATGAGGATGAAGATATTACTGATTTGGTTATTCTCGACCGGATCATCGAACATATGGAGCAGGCCTATAACGATAAGGTTAACGGACTGGGTCAAGGTGTCTTCACTCGATATGAAAAAGAACTCGTATTGCATCTAACTGACCGCCAATGGAAAGAACATTTGGCGGCTATGGATTATTTGCGACAAGGTATAGGGTTGCGAGGCTATGCGCAGAAAAATCCAGTGCAGGAATATAAGCGTGAGTCTTTTGAGATGTTCACGGATATGCTCGACAATATTAAAATTGAAGCCGTGCAGTATTTGACTCAGGTTCAAATAAAAAGCGAATCTGAAGTTGAGGCTCTGGAGAAGAGCCATACCGCAGACGAAAATATTAAAATGGAGCACGCCCCGGCAAATAGCCCATTAAGCAGCAAAGGCGAATCCACAGAAGAAGAGCATCAACCTTATGTCCGAAAAGAAAAGAAAATAGGTCGGAACGAACCTTGCTGGTGTGACTCAGGGAAAAAATTTAAACAGTGTCACGGCAAACTTGCCTAGTAATTTAAGAGCGGATTAGATCAAATATGGCAGTTGGATTAAAACAACCGGGAAAATTATTTCCAGTACAGGGAGTTCGCCTAGCTGCGATTCATAGTGGCATTAAGACTAATCCCGAAATGATGGACTTAGTGCTATTGGAGCTATCTGAGAAAGCAAACCTAGCTGCGACCTTCACCACCAATAGATTTTGTGCCGCGCCAGTAACTGTTGCGAAGGAGCATCTAGAGAAACAGCTCTTGGAGAAACATGGGGCGATTCGGTATTTGTTGGTTAACTCGGGCAACGCAAATGCAGGAACCGGGGAGCAAGGCAATCAAGATGCTCTAACCTGTTGTCAGGCTGTAGCCGAGCGGGGTTCCTGCTTAGCCGAGAGGGTACTGCCGTTTTCAACAGGCGTTATCGCCACCAAACTACCTGCTGCTGCGATATGTAAGGCTGTCCCCAATCTGTTCGATGCGCTCGAAGAAGACAAATGGCTCGAAGCTGCTCAAGGCATAATGACAACAGATACTTTTCCAAAAGGGATTACTGAGCAAGTGATTGTGTCAGGGGAAGCGGTCACTATCACCGGTATCACCAAAGGCTCTGGTATGATTAAGCCGGATATGGCCACCATGCTCGCCTATGTTGCTACTGATGCAGAAATCGAAGAAAACCTACTTAATGATTTGATTAAGCAAGCAGTTGCATGTTCGTTTAATTCTATTACTGTCGATGGTGATACATCGACCAACGATGCCTGTATTTTGATTGCAACTGGACAAGCTGGCGTAGAAGTTGATGCTGAATGTAGTCACTTTATTCAAGCGCTTATTCGTGTCTTCAAACATTTAGCTCAGTCTATTATTCGTGACGCGGAGGGTGCCACCAAGTTTGTCGAAATAGAAGTGAAAAATGCATTAACGATAGAAGATGCACGAGAAGTGGGCTACACCGTAGCGCATTCACCTTTGGTAAAAACAGCTCTATTCGCTTCAGACCCCAATTGGGGGCGGATTCTAGCAGCGGTAGGTCGCGCTAAGATCGATATTTTAGATGTCTCTCGTATTGATTTGTATCTAGGTAATACTTGCCTGCTAAAAAATGGAATGCCTGATAGCCAATACCGCGAAGAACTTGGCCAACTAGAGATGAATAAAGAAGAAATAAAGATTACCGTCGACTTGAATCAAGGGCCATGCAATGCCTCTATATGGACTTCTGATTTGTCTTATGAATATGTGAAAATTAACGCAGAATATCGAAGTTGACACAAAGCAAAGTGTGAGAGCCCAAAGATTTTAAAGCTGGGCGCACCAATCCTCAAATCCACTATCGCAGAAATTTCTCTCTAGGGTGCCTATAGCGAACAACGAGTTAAAGAGAACGTCACGTCTTCTTTTATCTGTGTAGGAAGGTGGTCAATGGGTAATGGGTTTAGGAATCGCACAGAATAGCGATGTTTACCAGCACTGACTTCAGGGTAAATTATCTCACCAGCTGGAATGCTGATCCGAAGAAGCTGATTGGATTGCTTAGGGTCTAATGTTTGATGAAAAAAACCTTTTTCAGCAATCACTTCTTCGGGCATAGCGCTGTCCCGTATAACGCCAAGTGCCAGCTCGATGGCAGATTCCACTTCAAGGTAAGGCGCAGCCCATCGCTCAAGGTCGACCACCCTTTTAGTATGATCCTGATTCAACCAAAAACGGAGTTCTGGTAGATCAAAATCACAGCTACCCCCAGGTATAGAAGTGCGTTGTTTTATGGACAACAGAAAGTCATTACGCTTAAGGTGTTCACCGAGCTTTCCATTTAATTGATGCAAACCTTCAAGGGCATGTTTTTGCTGGCTTAAAATGAGAGTTAACTTCGGTTTGTCGACTTCCTCATGCTCCGCCAACGACTTCAAAGCGCTATGTTGGCGTTCTAGTTCCTTCATTAATTCTTGCTTCAAATCAACTCGTTCTAGCAATGACGTGATCTCAATTACGCCTAGCAAGGCTGCATAGCCGCTCCAGTCACCCTTTAACGAGGTGAAGTAGTGAAACCGTTTCATTAATGTCTCGACTCGCAAACATATACGAATTCGTTCATTTAGAGGCTGTTCAAAAATAATGTGTTTTGGTGGCATTAAGCAAGGTGCTAGATAAATTCGGCTAATTATAACGAAAAAATAACAAAATTACGCGCTCGGTTTTCGCACTGATTATGCCCGTCAGCTGAATTTATCTACAAGGGCATCTGATAAGCAATTTAGGTTTTGGGCAAAAGGGCCTAATTATTCGATAGCGCCAAGTACTTTTGATGTAAGGCTATGATCTGATCATCCAAATCTTCGTTGCTATTATTATGAATGATGTCATTCGCACGATTGATGCGATCTTGGTTTGAGCATTGATTATCGATCATTCTTTGTGCCAGAGTAATACTGATTTTATCGCGAAGGAGTAATCTTTTAATTTGGGTGTCAGCACCACAATCAACGACTAATACACGATCAACGAGCATACTAAAA
>JBLHID010000044.1:0-19359 GCA_047615545.1 Polaribacter sp. | reverse complement strand
GTGACCGACGCTTTCAATTTTATTAAGTATCAGGTCTTACCGGTAACTGATAAAGATCACGAACAACAGCTATTGAGCAATCCAATATTTGCATCCTGGTTTCGACAAAATACACGAGCACACAAAAAGTCTGGCTATAGAATTGTCTATGTATCACTCAAGGGCCACGGACAGGCACCAGGAGACGTGACTGATTTACAAATGGATGGCATAGCTGACCTTGCTGATCAATATAGTAAGAGCGAAATTCGCACTACCTATTCACAAAACATGGTGCTAGCTCATGTCGAACAAACTCAGCTATACCAACTGTGGCGTGAATTGAATAAACTGAAATTGGCGACTCCGAATATTGGCACGGTGACTGATGTTATTTGCTGCCCCGGGTTTGATTTTTGTAGCCTAGCGAATGCAACTTCGATCGATGTGTCAGAGGACATCATGGCACGATTTGAAAAATTGGATCGGCTGTACGATGTTGGCGAATTGAATATAAAGATTTCGGGCTGCATGAATGCCTGTGGCCACCATCATGTAGGACACATTGGTTTGCTTGGTGTTGATAAAAAAGGTGAGGACTGGTACCAGATAACCCTCGGTGGGGCCGCTTCTAACCATACTGCACTGGGTAAAGTACTAGGACCATCAGTAGAGAAAAGTAAAGTAGGCGATGCCGTTGAGACGATCATCGATGTCTATCTTGAGTTACGTCAACCCAATGAACACTTTCTACAGACACTCGCACGTGTTGGACGTAATCCATTTAAGGAGCGAGTTTATGCCGATAGTCATTAATAACCATCAGGCCATTGACGACGAGTGGGTGAATTTAGCCCATGAAGACGATGACCATGATAACTACTCGAAAGTCATTGTCGGTCTTGATCAGCTCAGAAACGAGTTTGAACAACTAAAAACAGGATCACAGGCACTAGGGTTGATTCTGAGTGAGACAGATTCGGTCGTTGATATCCTACCGTTTCTGCATGATTTGGAGATGATTGTTTTGCAGTTTAAGGTGTTTGCTGATGGCCGAGCCTTTAGCCAATCAAAACTTCTTAGAGATCGTTATAACTATAAGGGTCAGATACGAGCGGTTGGAGATGTGATCCGGGATCAATTATCGTTCATGCGACGTTGTGGGTTTAGTCAGTATCAACTCGCAGAGACCGAAGACGTTAGTCAGGCTATTCATTCGTTTAGCGATATGTCGAACACTTATCAGCCCGAGTTAGTTCAGATCAGTGTAGGCTAACTATCATTAGTCATCAAACAATTGGCACAACACGTCTAGTTTGAAGGGACGTCCGCGCTCGTTGAGCGAGGTGCCTATAATTTTCGCCTGTAACATCTTCTTAGAATCAGGAATTCGATAGATATCCTGCAGGAACTCAAAACGAACTTTTGATATCTGTTGGATATTGCTACACACTTCAAAACTGTCCCCACTTTTTAGAGAATCTCGATAATCTAGCTCAGCTCTAATCACGACCAAATTAATTTTATTAGCCGTCATCTCAGCAAAATTAATGCCCTTAGACAATAAAAATTTATGCCGAGCGTGCTCTAGGTAGTTTTGGTATACGCCGTTGTTGACGACACCCTGCATGTCGCATTCGTAATCTCGGACTTCAAATTTAAGGTTGTGAGTGTAATTCATATTGTTTATTTCAAATTGGTCCAGATAGATTTATGACCGATATCTTGTCTGGTTAGTTGTCATTAATCAAGATAAGCCTTTAACTTTGCACATTGCTCCCTATCAGGCCTGATATTAGTCGGTCTATATAGTCCTTTATGCGTTATGCTAATCAAGCGAATTATATTGAAGCTGACACAATGAACTTTTCTGATTTTGGTAGACGGTTTGCTGGCTACTCAGGCATTACCCATTTAATGGACGACTTAAATGAAGGGTTATTGCAAGATGGTGTGGTAATGATGGGTGGTGGGAATCCAGCGGCAATTCCAGAGGTATTAGCTCTTTTTGAAGCCACTCTGCAAAAAATTCAAGCGTCGAATGAACTGGTCAGAACACTAACCAACTATGATGGCCCGCGTGGGAAAACTGCATTCATAGAGTCGCTCACATCATTTTTTATAGATCAGTATGGCTGGAATATTTCCGAAAAGAATATTGCGCTCACCCATGGCAGCCAGAGTTCTTTTTTTGTGCTATTTAATTCCTTTGCTGGCCGATCGAATGGTAGATTTAAAAAAGTGCTTATTCCACTAGTTCCCGAATATATCGGTTATACCGATGTAGGAATCGAGGAGTCTATGATAGCCAGCCAGCCGGCCAAAATAAATCACCTGACTAACGGGATGTTTAAGTATCAGGTCGATTTTGACAACTTGGATATTACCGATAACACGGGATTAATCTGTGTGTCGCGCCCTACAAATCCGAGTGGGAATGTCATTACAGATGACGAATGCCAGCATCTCGCAAAATTGGCCCAAAAAAATGATGTGCCATTGCTAATAGATAGCGCCTATGGAACCCCTTTCCCAAATATTATTTTTACCGAAGCGACACCTTTTTGGGACGAAAATACAATTGTGTGCTTGAGTCTGTCAAAGCTTGGGTTACCGGGTGCCAGAACAGGTATTGTGATCGCCAATGAAGAGGTGATAAAGCAGTTTAGTAATATGACAGCAATTACCAGTCTCGCGCCCGGTGGTGCAGGACCTGCTATCGTTAATCAACTGTTGCGAGACAAATTATTGCTGCCACTTTGTCACGACTTGATTCTACCGTTTTATCGTCAACGTGTTCAGGCTACGATTGACTTGCTACAAGCAGAAATAAAGGACCCTCGACTCCATATACACCAACCAGAGGGTGCGTTGTTTTTATGGCTATGGTTTGAGGGATTAAAAATAACAACCAGTGAGTTATATCAACGCCTTAAGCACAAAGGATTGTTGGTTGTTCCTGGAAAATATTTTTTCCCAGGACAAGACGAAACAACGCAACATGCGGAAAGTTGTATTCGTATCAATTATGTGCAAAGTGAGGAAGACGTGAAGAGAGGTGTTAAAATTCTGGCGGACGAACTACGCGCAAACTGGTGAAAATAACATTTTGGTAGCTCTAAAAATAGGTTTTTTTTTGACCTGTTTATGCTCCTCGACAATAGCACCTGCATTGTTCTAATTAGTTACATCCATGTAACGATGCACCAACAGTAGGGACCACGAGTAGACGCCGCAACTGGGGAAAAAGAACATTTTTATAGATGCCCATTAGTCAGGATTACTTCGAAGTATGGGTAAATACGCCGTCCCAGTTTTTACCCGGTGAGTTACTTCTATAATAAGTGACACGATCTAAATAAACCTGATATAGAACTCGATCAGGATTTGTTCGATTCAAGTTAATGAAATCTATCTCCGCCTTATCCCAGTCTTGGGCACGAAAGTGGTTAAGTGCCTGCTTATAGTCGGACAATTCCGATTCGGTTTCCGCATCGACGTCATTCTTTTGACCTATTGGTTCAAAAATTGCTATCGGTTCGTTTTTACCCTTGACTCTGACCAAGTCCAAATCACGGAAAGTGAATTCTGGGATACTGTTTTTGGTCGATTCACTGACGATAATGTTAACGCCATATTCCTTGGTTAATCCCTCAAGCCTAGAACCTAGGTTAACTGAATCACCCAACACGGTGTAGGCCACTCTGAATTCAGAGCCCATGTTGCCGACATTCATGTTGCCTGTATTGAGGCCGATACCGATATTAACAGGTGGCCATCCACGCGATTCAAAATCCTTTTGCATTGTCTTAAGCTCGACCACCATGTCCATCGCTGCATACAATGCATGGCGAGCATGTTCTGGTTCGTGTATGGGAGCGCCCCAAAAAGACATAATGGCATCACCCATATATTTGTCTATGGTGCCGCGGTTTTTGTGAATAACACGTGTCATGGGTGTCAAAAGTGCATTCATCAACTGGGTTAATTGCTTCGGGTCCATGCCTTCTGAAATAGTGGTGAATCCACGTACGTCAGAGAACAAAACCGTCATCTCCCTGTTTTCGCCGTCAAGCGAAAAATTAGCCGGTGATTCGCTCATCTCATCGACTAGTTCCGGTGGGATGTATTGACCAAATATTTGGGCGAGTTGGCGCTTACTTCGAGACTCGACAAAAAAGCCATAAGTCATGTGCAAAATGAAGGTGAGAACAATCAGCAGTAATGGGCTAGCCAGAGGTAAAATAATATGACTGTTCCAGGCCACGATAGTGCCTCCAACGGTTAATACTAGAATTATAGCGGTCACCACTGAAGCTATTAGAGGAGATTTCGTTGGTAGTAAAAGGGCCATGCTTACCGCGATCAGAATGAGGATCACTAGCTCATATCCTATTGTCCAGTCAGGGCGTTGATTAATGCGTTGGTCTAAAATACCTGAAATAATATTCGCATGTACTTCTACACCAGGATAAACGTTTTGAACTGGCGTTGATCGTAAGTCGAGTAGTCCGGGCGCCGTTGTTCCAACCAAAATTATCTTATCTGTTAGCGAGTCTGGGTCGATGGTTCCATTTAATATTTCGTGAGCCGATACATAAGGAAAACTATGTGCCAATCCACGAAACGGTACATATACAGCTCCATTACTGTCTACCGGAATGCGGAATTCATTGAGGTAAATTGATTCTAGTGCGTAATATGGATCGATTTCATTTCCATCGGTAACGATGTCCAATGTGATATTGGATTCCCCTAGGTAAGCTTGTGTGGTTGATAACGCCAATGATGAATATAGGTAGTCTTGATGTATTTGAACAAGCGGGACACGCCGAAAAATACCATCAGAATCGACAACAGGGTTGTCAAAAAAACCGCCAGAACGAGCGGACGATTGCAAAACTTCTAGGTTTCCACCATAGCCCATTGCCTTTTTAATCGGTAAGTGCGAACTCAATGTGGGATTCATTTTTGTTATGGCAGGAGGTAATTGGCCTGTTTTAGCGATTTTTTTCTGTGGTGCAGAGGACTTGAAGTAATAGCCCATGACAACATTTCGATCGTTAATGGCTCGAGCGAAAATCTCATCATATTCCAGGTTAGGGCGCAGATTATTCAGGGCTTTTTGAAACAGAGGGTCATTCTTTAGCTCTCCCGAAGCCAAATACTCAAACTGTTTTAACCCCGAGCTTTCATCTTTTTCTGCAAATACAATGTCAAAACCGACGACATTAACGCTATATTTATCGAATAGGTTATTGACGATGGTGGCTAGTTTATCTCGACTCCAGGGCCAGCGACCGACTAAAGCCAAGGAGTTTTCATCGATGTCTACAATAACAATTCGTTCATCAATCGTGTCAAGACGGTTGAAGTTTAACCTAGTATCGTAAGTCCAGTTTTCTAGTTGCTCTAAAAATGGATATTTGACGAAACCTAACGTGTCGGTCAAAAGGACTAACAGTATCAATCCACTAAGCCCTAACCTCAAAATTCTCCGAAACTGCATTGCTTGCCCCCTAGAGGAAATTCATATTGTTTTTAGGTGCGTGAAAAGCACTGGCTATTAAAAGCTGGCCTATTTCAGGTGGCAGTTCATTTTAACACCAGTGACTTCAATAATATCGCAATTTTTTAGCTCGTGGGCACTTGAGGCTATCGGCGTACCTGCTACATTAGGAACGGCGCTATTAGGCCCTTCAGTCACTTGTATTAGATAAATCCCGAGCGGTCAGCGGGAGATTGCAGCGACCTGTACTCAAGACTTACCAATAGTGGTAATGCTTTTGTCAAAACGAGTTTCCTGCCAGCATTGGCGCCACTTAATAGAGGTAAGCTAGCGTCCTGATTGAAACTTGGCGACGACGTTCGACTAACTGCTTCGGGTGCAATGACAGCTGGAATGTTTTGCAGCGGCTCGTGATTGATTGACAGGTCTTCTTCCTGTTCACCAGAACTTGATGCCGAGACCAGTTTTGCGACCATTTATATATCCAGTTTTTAAGTGTCTCTCCGCTGGTGAGTTCAGTTGGCTAAACCTGTGTTTCCGAATAAAAGGTTTTTCGTCAACATCACGTAGCTTTTCTGAAACATAACCTATGTTATCTTTCTAATTTCCATTGTATTCAATCGTTTGGAAGTTGCTTCTAGGTTATTACGAGATTTTGTAATAGTTAAGTATATATAGCCCTCTCTAACGAAATCGTTTCGGTCACTAGAACAAAGTAAATAGACGTCTTTTCCTAAAAAACATCTTCCAAGAAAACCACAGCGAGGATAGGGTCAATGCAGAGAAACCGCAATGGAAAAGTGTAGACTCGCGGATTTTTTAGCATATTATGGGGTGCAGAAGCCTCTATCGTTTAACGCCTGAAGGAGACTGGTCCTGCGTTATTCTACTTACGGGTGTCTGCCTTAATGTATTTTTCTCATTAGTTACATCCGAGTACCGACTCCCCAACAGTGGAGCGTTAAGCGAAAAAAGGCGCCATTGCCTTAATTAGTTTAAACTATAAAGAGGATTGTTTCGTTTTACCCGTATTGAAGATAATTAGTTACCGGCTGAATTTAGAAATATTAGAACATTAGTATGTTTTTAGTGTGAGTAGTATTTAGCCCATTCATCATTCACTTTTAGATAAAGGTGGCGCCTACATGACGGACTTGCTACAGCAAATTGACCAGCTAAATAAAATAGGCATTGCGCTTTCCGTGGAAAGTGACACTCAGAAACTGTTGGAAGTCATCATGATGGGTGCTAAGCAGTTGACCCATGCCGATGGAGGGTCACTCTACTTTATAAAAGATGGGCAATTGACGTTTGAAATAATTTCTAATGACTCACTGAACAAGCATATGGGTGGGACATCTGGCAGAGACATTACGTTTCCCGCTATACCAATCAAGATAGATGGGAAAGATAATCACAGCAATGTCGTGTCCCATTGCGTGCTGACTGAAAAGTCCATCAATATAAACGACGCATACCATGAAGAGGGATTCGATTTCGCTGGCACTCGAAGTTTCGATAGAAATACAGGTTATCGTACGATGTCGGTCCTGACTATTCCTTTAAAAAGTCACGAGAGCGAAATTATCGGCGTTCTACAGCTAATCAATGCTCATAATCTCGATAGTTCTACAGTCGTACCCTTTAGTGTAGTAAAACAACAGTTGGCAGAATCATTGGCATCCCAAGCCGCAATGGCATTAACGCAACGTCGGCTGGTAACTGAAATGGAGGTTCTATTTGAGTCATTCACCAAAATTATTGCGAGTGCCATTGATGATAAATCCCCCTATACAGGTGGGCATTGCCGAAGGATTCCAGTTTTAACCATGATGCTGGCCGAAGCTGCACACGATTCGGATCTCGGGGTATTACAAAATTTTGTCATTACCAATAAGGATCGTTATGAATTAGAGACAGCTGCTTGGCTGCATGATTGTGGGAAAATTGTAACACCCGATTATGTCATGGATAAATCGACTAAGTTGGAGACCATTAGCGATCGAGTACACCTGATAGCATCGAGAGTAGAGATACTTATTCGTGAGGCGGAAATCATTTTCCTGAAAGAAAAAATTGAACTGATGAGTAAATCGCAGAGCCCCGAGTTGATCGAGCAACGATACAAGGAGCAATGTGAGCAATATCGCAACGACCTAGATTTTATCACCACGATTAATGTCGGTGGTGAGTTTATGACTGATGAGGATATCGAACGAGCGTCTGAGATAGCGAAACTGACCTGGCTCGACCAATCTGGTAATCGTCAGCCGCTGATTACTGAAGATGAGTTGTCTAATTTGTGTATTCGGAAAGGCACTTTAAATAGTGATGAGCGAAAGGTGGTCAATAACCATATTGTTATCACTATTAAGATGCTCGAATCGCTGCCTTTCCCGAAGAATTTGCAAAACGTACCAGAATACGCTGGTGGACATCACGAAAAAATGGATGGCACCGGATATCCAAAAGGACTAAGAAAGGAAGAGATGTCGATCCAGGCAAGAATTATAGCGATAGCTGATATTTTTGAGGCATTAACAGCCAATGACCGACCTTATAAACAAGGGAAAAAGCTTTCGGAGTGTTTGAGAATTATGGGGGTTATGAAAAAAGAAAATCATATAGACCCTGATATTTTTGATATTTTTGTCAAAAATAAAGTTTACCTGGATTATGCCGAAGAATTTATTGATCCAGAGCAAATTGATGAGGTCGATGAGTCGATTATTCTGGGCTATTTAATTTAACCCGTTAATCTAACGAAACAGCCTATTCGGCGGGTAAACAAACATCTAGCCAGACCCCACTTTCATGATCTTTCTTAATAATATAATGCTCTGGTTGTATCTGTTCTAGCGATTGAAAAAATGGGTTAAGCTGGCGCGTGATTATAAGCATAAGCTATTCATAAATCTGGGCCAGAATATGGCTCACCAACGGACTCTAGGCAGTACTAACCAGACTGTTGCGTAATATCGACATACAATTTTAATCTTTGTCCAGGTTGGAGATATTTACCAATCTTGTTCCAACGCTTTATGTCCGTGACGCGAACATTAAATCGATCTGCAATGCGCGATAGCGAGTCGCCTTTCCTGATGGTATATCTTAACGTATGGACAGTTTTAGTCGGGCCGGTCGTCGACAGGCTAGCTTGTTGCACTTTGGATGTATCTTTCGTCCAAACGACTAGCTTCTGACCAACACGGAGTGTGTCTATTTTTGCTATGCCATTCCATTTGGCAAGGGCCGCCGTAGTGACGCCATAATTCCGAGAAATTTCCCAGAGGCTTTGCCCCGAGCGCACAACATGCGCTTTTTTTGTGCCTGATCGGACCTTATTCTGTATTTTGTTTAGCCGCGCATTTTTACTCATTGTGTAAGTCTTTAGAGACTTGGTTGCGGTTGGTATCATCAAATATTTGCCGGCGCGTATTTGAGTGCCCTTGATATTGTTAACACTTTTTATAAGTGCCGTCGTCGATTGATATTGGCGAGATATTGTGCCCAGGTTTTCTCCAGATTTAATCTTATGTCTAACCCAGTTAATGCGTTTCTCAGGTGGCACTTCTTGTAAGGCCTCTTTAAAAGCTTCGGCTTTATCAAGTGGTAATAACAGGCGATGAGGGCCTTCAGGTGCAGTAGCCCAACGGTTGAAAGCAGGGTTTAATTGATATAGTTCATTGATCGTGATGCCTGCTAGTTCGGCTGCTAGCGCAAGATCGAGTTGTCCATCCAGTTCTACCAAAGCATAACTATGCTTATCATCGACTGGAAATAATTCGAGGTTATATTTTTCAGGATTCTCGAACAACTCTTTTAGTGCCATAAACTTCGGCACATAGTCTGTTGTCTCTTTATGTATTTTCGTTAAATGCCAAAAATCTGTGGGCCGATTCTTTTTCTTATTGTGACGGATCGCTGATCGTATTCGCCCTGGTCCCGCATTATAGGAAGCCAATGCCAATTGCCAATCACCATCAAACTGGCCTGATAGACTAACTAGATAACGGATGGCTGCACGGGTTGAAGCAATCATGTCGCGACGACCGTCGTACCACCAATTTTGTTTAAGACCCAGGTACCGACCAGTCGAGGGTATTATTTGCCACAGCCCAGATGCTCTGCCAGGTGAGTAAGCGAATGCCTGGTATGCACTTTCAACGATCGGTAGTAATGCCAGTTCTGTTGGTAGGTTCTGTTTTTCGAGTTCGTCTAAAATAAAAGGTAAAATAGGGGCGGCACGCTCCATCACACGAGTAAGGTAATCTCGGTGTTCTAGGTACCATTTTAATTGTGCTTGAACCCGGCGATTGTCAACTGAATCGAGCTGCATACCCTGTCGTAAGCGAAGCCAGGCGCTGGTTTCATTTTCGAGCTCGCTTTTCTTTAACGTGGCCTTCTCAAGTGCTTGTGCAATCGTGAGTCTATCTGTCTCAGCTTTAGCCTCGTCAATTGCCATTTGATGCATGGCAGTTCCTTCTTGTTTTTCGAGGGTAGACGAGGGCTCAGCATCGAGTACAACGGTAATCGTATCAGGCGTCGTGTCTGAGGCCGCGTTTGAACTATCTGTTGCAACAGTAGCCAATTCTGGTGCTGCAGCAGTATCCAATTCTGGTGTTGCAATAGTAGCCAATTCTGGTGCTGCAGTAGTAGCCAATTCTGGTGCTGCAGAAGCAGCCAATGTTGGTGCTGGCTCTGGCTGACCTGCCTGGAAAGACTGACAACTGGACAATAGCAAAAGGCAAGATAGAGTGGCGTATAAGCCAATGTTAGAATCTAGTTTCATTTATAACCGTTTAAATTGTTAGTAACAGGGGATGGTAGGCGCTAAAATAGCCGCTATTGTACTGTTCATGAAATAAGATACAAATGCGATTTAAGCCGAATGACGCTATAAAGTTGAAGCCATAAAGATGAAGGCATAAAGATGAAGCAGCAAAAGCTCTCAAGCATTAGCGAATGGTATCAGACTCCATTAGGTGAGATATTATTCAATGAATTGAAGTCTAGTCTGGACTCAGTACTGGCAACGACTTTTGGCTATTACTCTATTCAAGTCGGTTGTGCGCCGCAATCGGAGCCTTTGCTTGAACCTTGTCGAGTGAAATACCACTTTAATCTAGAAGGCGCTTCTAAAAACAGTGATGGTCTCGATGTAAAAGCTCATCCGGCTTTGTTACCGATTGCGACCGATAGCGTTGATCTAGTCGTACTAATGCATCATTTGTCTAACACTAAAGAGCCACATGCCATTTTGCGAGAGGTTTTTCGAGTGCTGATTCCTGAGGGTAGGTTGATTATCATCGAGTTTAACCCGATATCGTTCTGGGGCTTAAGACACTTTTTTCAATCGTGGTTGGAGAAAATTCCGTGGAGCGGCCATTTTTATACGGCGAGGCGAATGACTGATTGGATGAAACTACTGGGGTTTGATAAGCAAAAGCATTTGCAGGTTGGGTATATGCCGCCTATCCATCATGCAGGGTTGATTCGACAATTGTCGTGGCTTGAGAAGGGAATGAAAAACTGGTTACCGTTTTCATCCGCACTCAATGTACTGGTCTATAACAAAAATATCTCTCCGATGACGCCAATACGTCATCGTTGGGTTGCAAGGAAACTTCTGCCGGGTAAAGTAGCGCGCCCATTAGTAGGTCGTGGAATGAAATATGACAAATAAGGTTGTGATTTACACCGATGGTGCCTGTCGTGGCAATCCTGGGCCAGGTGGTTGGGGTGTGCTGCTTAAATATAAAGACAGTGAGAAAACATTAAAGGGATTTGACTCCGAGACCACGAATAACCGGATGGAGTTGATGGCCGTAATTGAGGGGCTGCGGTCACTAAATCGTGGCTGCGCCGTTGAACTAAACACTGACTCAAAGTATGTATTGCAGGGCATTAATGATTGGATTGTAAACTGGAAGAAAAACGGTTGGAAAACGGCGGCAAAAAAACCAGTTAAAAACGTTGACTTATGGCAGCATCTCGACGAAGAAGCTAGTCGGCACGACATTAGCTGGCATTGGGTGAAAGGCCATTCGGGCGTTCCTGGAAACGAAGCCGCAGATCAATTAGCCAATGACGCCATTGATCAGGCGACGGCTCAATCATGAGACAGGTCGTACTCGATACAGAAACCACTGGCCTCGAAACCAGTCAGGGTCACCGCATAATCGAAATTGGTTGTGTGGAATTAATCGACCGTCGCATTACGGATCATCATTGGCATTTTTATGTCAATCCAGATCGCGAGATCGATGCTGGAGCGTTTGGTGTGCATGGTATTAGTAGCGACTTTTTACAAGATAAACCACGCTTTGCCGATATCGCGCAAGACTTCCTAGAATATATCAAAGGTGCTGAACTTATCATTCATAACGCTTCATTTGATGTGGGCTTTTTGGATAACGAACTGGCTAAGTTAGATGGAGAAAATACCAGCATAAACTCAATTTGTAGTGTGCGAGATACGCTTGCTCTTGCGCGCCAAATGCATCCAGGTCAGAAAAACAATCTAGATGCTCTGTGTCGGCGTTACTTTATCGACAATAGTCAGCGTAGCTTGCATGGAGCATTACTCGATGCACGCATATTAGCCGACGTTTATCTGGCAATGACAGGAGGCCAAACGGCGCTCAGCCTTGATGATGATAGTGGTCAGGAAGAAGATTTTGGCGACGTTAATTTTCGAGCAATAGAAAGAACAGGTACGTTACCGATCTGGACAGGTACGCTCGAATCGGATCAGGCGAACGCAGACTATGCCGATTTCCTTGCGACACAATGTGACGATCCAGCTTGGAAATGATTGTCCGGCAGTGATGACTTAGTAGTGATGACTTAGCAGTAACGACTCAGCAGTAATGCCGTTAGATTGATTGCTGCGCTATGAATGTTTCATGATTCTGGATTTGTCCCGTTGCCAGTCTCTATCCTTCTCGGAGGCACGTTTGTCGTGTGACTTCTTACCCTTAGCCATTCCTAATTTTATCTTAGCGCGCCCTTGCACCCAGTAGGCCGATAGCGCAACGATGGTATAACCCTTTCGGTCTACCAGAGCTGTTAGGCGATAAATCTCTATTTTGTGCGCGAGTAACTTTCGAGTCCGTGTGGGATTTGGAGTGATATGTGTAGACGCGGTGTTGAGCGCGCTAATATGAGCGCCGATGAGCCATAACTCACCATCTTTAGCCATCACATAGCTTTCTTTTAGTTGTAGGTTATTCTTGCGCAAGCTTTTTACTTCCCAGCCTTCGAGCGCAATACCTACTTCAAGATCATCCTCAATCGAATAATCATGGCGAACAACACGATTCGTCGCGATAGTATTGGCAGACGTTTTTGATTTCTTTTTTGAGGCCATAATGGGGAGACAGAGCAAACAACGAGCGAACACCTATTCTCGTTTCAAATTAACTGATTGACAAGTAAAACCTGAACATAAATCGAGTTCTAGTTTTAAGTGAAATTACCGAAGTCGGCCAGAATTGTCGTGTTTGAAGTTGTAATGACAATTGTTCAAACACGACTGAAGCTTATTTCTGACGTTTCATCTTGGCGATGTTAACTAGTCCATCGTTCATTTTTCGACTTAGTGTTGCGAAGTCCTCGCCTTTGGTCATTTCAATACAGCCATCTACCATGGCATTACGCAGCTCATCGGTTAATTCTGGTGCAATCAGTCTTGTCCAGGGTAGTTTGAGCGCAGGGCCAAATTGATCAAGACAGTAAGCCATGCCACCTTCACCACCACCCACATGGAATATTTCACAAGGACCCATTAATGCCCACCGTGGGCCTGGGCCATTGACGACAGCCTGATCTATTTGTTCGACTGTCGCTTCGCCATTCGCAACCATGTGTAAGGCTTCACGCCAGATCGCTTCTTGGAGCCGCGTTGCGATAAAGCCTGGCACTTCTTTTTTCATTACCAGTGGTGATTTTCCGGCTACTTTATAAAACTGTTCGGTCCACGCAACGGCTTCAGGTGAGGTTTTTTTACCGCCTATCATTTCTACTAGAGGTAATAAATAGGGTGGGTTGAACGGATGGGCTACGACGGTTCTCTCGGGTGTCGCGCAATTCGCCTGTATATCGGTCATAGATAGCCCCGATGTACTGGATGCGATGACAACTTGCGGATCGACCATATCACCTAACTTTTGATATAGAGCTTGCTTCAACTCTAGTACTTCGGGAATACTTTCCTGAATAAACTCAGCTTTTTCGGTCGCTTTTGCAAGGTCTGTTGTCCAGCTGAAATTATCTAAAGAGGCACCATCAGCCAACCCAATTTCCTCAAGGCTGACCCAAGCGTTTTCGATCAAACGCATGAGTGCCTCATGCTCAGAGGCATCATGCAGGTAACTGGTGACAAGGTAGCCCTGTGCGAGGTAATGCGCGGCCCAACCGCCACCAATGGGGCCCGCACCAATACAGGTGACGTGACGGACGTTTTCTGGTTTTTGATTTAACATAGTTTATTGGCCTTTAAATTTAGCGTCACGTTTTTCAACAAAGGCTTTTACACCTTCTCCGGCATCATCAGACGACAGCATTGCTTTATAGGTGGGGAGATCGCCATAGCGCATTTTCTGAAATGAATTCTCGATGGTTTCGCCTTCGATGGCTCTCAATACTTCTTTTATTGACTGAAGGGCTAACGGGGCAACCTGGGCCATTTTTTCTGCCCATGCTTTTGCTGTCTCCAATAAATCTTTTGCTGGGACTATCTTGTTGATGAGGCCATATTGTGCGGCTTCCTGTGCGGGCATTCTGCGTCCTAAATAGAGCATTTCGAGCGCAATGTTATACGGTAGACGCTTGGGTAATCGTTGTACGGCACCGGCATCGGGAATGAGTCCTAGCGGTAATTCTGGTAGAGCAAATTCAACATGTTCAGCAGCTATGATCAAATCACAGGCCAGTGCAATTTCAAAGCCACCGCCGATGGTTAGTCCGTTTAATGCAGCGATCACCGGTTTGTTTAAATTCCACATTTCAGTGAGCCCAGCAAAACCACCTAGCTCTGGGTCTTCTGCTTCCCACCAGTTATCAAGTGGCGTGTCACCGCTGTCTAGTGCTTTTAAATCCCAACCAGCACAGAATATTCGCTCGCCGGCACCAGTAATGATGGCAACCTTTAACTCGGGTGTATCTCTAAAGTATACGAATGCTTCACCGAGCTTCCGACTCGTGGGTAAATCAATAGCATTGGCCTTAGGTCGGTTGAGAGTCACCAACATTATGGGGCCATCGATTTCTACCTGTACTTCATCATCACCTGGAATCATTTTTTTGCCTTTTTTCAGAGTTATAATTGTCGATCGTTATTAGGAGATCTCAGCCGTTGCTGACTCAGATCTAGGTCGATATACCTGCGTTAATACATCAACGGCACAGACTTCATTGGCGTATACAAATAGTGGGTTAATTTCTATCTCGGCAATACGGTCTTTATTATCAATTGCGTAATCAATGATACTTTTTATGCCATTGACCAATGAGATCTTATCCACGGCCTGACTACCTCGGTAACCGTTGAGCATTTTTGATATCTTGAGCTGGTTTATTGCGCGTAGAATTTCAGCTTCAAATGCCGGTAAGATCACCGTGACTGCATCGTCCAGCAGCTCGATTAAAATGCCGCCACTTGACAGCGTCATTATCATTCCGAACTGTGAATCGTGGCGAATATTCACCATCAGTTCAGCGAGCGGCTTTGATAGCATTTTCTCAACCAGAAAATTGTCAGTATTCAGCTTCAGTTTTGAATTAGAATTCGATTTTGCCACCGAGATTTGCATTTGGCGCATTGCTTTGTCAACTTCGGGCTTGTCATTTAAGCCAATGATGACAGCACCGATCTCTGTCTTATGGGCGATGTGTTGTGAGTTCAGTTTTAAGACAACTGGAAATCCAAGCTGCTGTGCTGCATTGGTAGCAGCGGCGGCATTGACCAGCTTCGATTCGGGAACATTAATACCAGCTGCATGGAGTTCTGTTTTTCCGGCATGTTCATCTATCTGAACTGTGTCAGCCGTGCAATCTGCAATTTCGAAGGTACTTGATACCGCTTCTAATACAAATGATCTTTGTGACTGATACCAGACGCAGCCAGCTATAGCATCAAGCGTTTCAGTAATGCCTTGAGAAGGCGTGATGTGATTCTCGATGAGAAACTCGCGCGTTTTCTGATCAATATTCTCTGATAGCGTGCTGCATACCATGCCGGGAATGCCTGCTTTTGACAGCGCATCGATAAACGACTGGGCGTCACTTAGGTAAAAGGGCTTACTTTCGTCGCTACCGGGCAGGGGGTAATCCTGCACTATAATGGCCGCGTCATAGCTATCCTGGAATGCTGCCTCAAATACTGCTGTGACCTTATCTGGAATACCCCAGATAGGCGTTGTGTAGTCCAGTGGGTTGGTAACGTTGGCAATCGACGGTAATTTTTTGATCAGGTCTGTTTCGACCGATTGTGACGGCTGAGGGAATTCTAGGTCTAGTTTTTCTGCATAGTCGGCGAGCATTGTCGCACCGCCTCCGGAACAGGTGAAACCCATCAGTCGTTTACCTTTAGGAAGACCGCTGACACAAATAAGTTTGAGTGTTTCTAATAGCTGAGCCGGGTTGGCAACACTGATGATGCCCAGTCGGTCGAACAAAGCTTGATATATTTCATTGGTACCCGATAGCGATCCGGTATGGCTGATGGTCAATTGCCCGCCAATTTTGGAGGTGCCGGTTTTAAGTACGACCATTGGTTTGTTTAGTTTGAGCGCTTTACGCGCGACACGACTAAACGATTCGATGTCTTTTAAGCCTTCAATATGTAATCCAATGGCGCGTACTTCGTCCAGCTCGCACATCACGTCAATATAGTCTTCGAGCTGTAAAACCGACTGATTACCTGCCGATACCATATAGGCTAGCGGCACTGAGCGTTGATTCATGGTTATGTCAGACGATAGCATGCCACTTTGAGTGATGATTGCAGCACCATACCCAGGGTTAAACCCTCCGTGTGCAAAGGGCCAAAGCGCGGCTCGATCCATGAAATTAATAACGCCGTAACAATTAGGGCCAATAATCGCCAGGTCACCTGCTACATCCACCAAAGCCTGGTCAGACGCGCCGCCTTCCTTGCCATCCGAGCCAAATCCAGCGGTGTAGCAGACTACGCCGCCTGCACCTTGCTCGGCGAGCCAACAAACGATGTCAATTGCCGGTTTGGTTGGCACCGCAAGAAATACTGCATCAGGTACATGAGGTAATTCCTCGACGCTGCTGTAGCAGGGCAGACCACACATGCTGTCTCGCCTTGGGTTAACCGGCCAAATATCTCCGGAAAAACCAATGCGTTGGCAAGAGCGGAGTGCTGTTTCAGCGTCCGTGCCGCCAATAAATGCAATGTGGCGTGGTTTTAGTAATCTCAGTAAATTTTGACGTTGATTGGGGGTCATGCGCCTAATGGACGTAGAATTGAACGCGTGATTATGTGGCGTTGTATTTCGGAGGTACCGTCCCAGATGCGCTCCAGTCGTGAATCACGCCACAGGCGCTGAATGGGCATTTCCTCCATCAATCCCATGCCGCCATAAATCTGGACTGTGTCATCTGCCACACGGTTAAGCATTTCTGAACAATATACTTTGACCATGGCTGCGTCAGCATCTTGAAGGGTACCCGCATCGGCCTTTGCAACCGCATCCATCACCAGTAGGTCAGCTGTTTTAATGCCAATTGCCATATCGGCTAGTTTGAAACCAGTCGCCTGAAACTGGCCAATCGGTTTGCCGAATTGCTTGCGATTTGCGGCCCAATCAACTGCTAGATCATAGAGTCGTTCGGCTTTACCGGTGCAGGTGGCTCCGACCCAGATACGACCCATACCTAGCCATTTTCCAGATAATTCAAGACCTTTCCCTTCTTCTCCGAGCATTTGATCTGGTCCCAGACGGACATTTGAAAAGAAAAGTTGATAGTTGTTATATCCACGATAACTAACGCAACGATTGCCTTCAGATATGTCAAAGCCTTTGGTGCCAACATCGACTAAAAAAGCGGAGACTCTTTTACGCGGACCACGAGCTGTTTCGTCCATTCCAGTGACCGCAAATACAATCGCAAAGTCCGGCATGGTGGGCCCAGAAATGAAATGTTTCGAGCCGTTTAATATCCAGTCATCACCGTCACGTTTAGCATTTGTCTTCATCCCCATAACGTCAGAACCAGCTTCAGGTTCAGTTAACGCAAACAGTTCTCGTTTCTTTGCCTGAACGCAAGGTGTGAGATAGCGTTCAATCTGATCACCCTGACACGCCATGAGTAATTCTGTTGGACGGCCGATCCACGAGTGAAGTGCATGGCTTGTTTTACCGTATTCGCGCTCCACAACAGCCATATTCGTGTAATCAAGTCCACCACCTCCGACTGATTCCGGCAGATTAGCTGAATATAATCCAGCTTCGATTGATTGCTGTTCAATCTGTTCACCTAGTTCTTTTGGAACATAACCCAGACGATCAACTTCCTCCTCATGAGGATATATTTCTTTTTCCATGAAAGCGCGAACGGTTTCAAGAATCATTTCATTTTCATGGCTTAATACTATATCCACAAAGGTCTCCGAATTAAGGGTTTCTAATGGTTAGAGTTTACTTCTACGCATGTTATGCGTATGAGCACGTGAGACGTTCTAATCTCATGCGCCGCGCAAGTTCAAACGTTTTCGTGCTTCTGCTGGTGTCACGGCTCTCGCACCCATACGTTCGATAATGCCTACCGCACGCTCTACCAACTGTGCATTGGATGCCAGTACGCCACGGTCGAGATAAATATTATCCTCTAGTCCGACACGAACATTGCCACCCATAGCAACAGATGCGGCTGCTATCGGCATTTGCATCTTGGAAATTCCAAAGCTGGTCCAGCTTGCATCACCGGGTAAATGATCTTTCATCACTTTCAGCGTGTCGACGGTATGATCAGCACCCCAGGGGATACCCAGACAAATCTGGAACATCGGTGGATCATCGATCAAACCTTCAGCGATCATTTGTCTGGCGAATCGAATATGGCCAAGTTCAAATACTTCCAACTCTGGCTTAACGCCCCATTCTTTAGCCAATGCCGCCATTTTTCTCAGCGTCGGTGGTGTCGAAATATAAATTTCTTCGCCATTACCAAAATTTAAAGTGCCACAGTCAAGGCTACAAATTTCCGGTAATAATTCTTCAACATGGACAAGGCGTTCCAGCGGTCCAATCATGTCGGTGCCTGGTCCAGGCATTGACGGATCTTCTTCACTGGGTACCCAGTCACCGCCCATGCCAGCGGTCAGGTTAATGACAATGTCGGTATCTGAGCTGCGAATCCTGTCTACTACTTCTGCAAATAGCTTAGGATCACGCGACCCTTTGCCTGTTTCTGGGTCTCGCACATGGATATGAGCGATAGCCGCGCCAGCTTTTGCGGCCTCGATTGCGGCCTCGGCAATTTCTTTAGGGGTGACTGGTACGCCTGGGTGTTTGGCAGTGGTATCGCCTGCTCCAGTGACTGCGCAGGTCACAATTACTTCGTAGTTCATGTTTTAGCCTCTCAGGTTGTTTGCGCTTAGTTTGTGCGAAGATTGATCGGAATTTATCGATTAATCGCCTAAACATCTTATAATTCGTCATATACTCGATTATATTGAACCTAGGAGAAGGTTATTTTATGCCAGAGAATAAAATTGAAAATATTGATCATCAGCTTTCAAAGATCGCGTTTGTCTTGATACCTCGGTTCAATATGATGACCTTGACCACTATGATTGAGACGCTTCGAGTGGCTAATTATCTATCGCCACAACCGCT
>JBLHID010000043.1:0-19790 GCA_047615545.1 Polaribacter sp. | reverse complement strand
AAAGGTATCTTCAAGAATGCTATCGTCAGTTAACCCGAGTCGATGAAACAAAGTTACAAGGCTGTTAGAATTTATTTGAGTCATTTATTTGAGTTAGTTTTAATTTTCAACCGATTTTTTGGAATCGGTGAAACTGGTCAATATCAATATAACGGCACCAACGCTAATAGCGGCATCGGCAATATTAAACGCCGGCCAAGGGTAGTTGCCTAGCCAAATCTGGACGTAATCAACGACGTACCCCAAATAAATGCGGTCGATCAAATTACCGATCGCACCACCTAAGATCAAGCTTAAAGAGATGGCCGTCATTTTTTCATTGGGTTCGAGTTTTTTTATCCAGAAGAAGATAACGGTACTAATCGTGATGGTAGTGATTGTAAAAAACCAACGCTGCCAACCGCCTGCATCTGCTAGGAAACTAAATGCCGCACCACGATTGTAAGTTAAATACCAATCGAAGTATGGCATGACATTAATCGGCTGATGCAAGGGAAGTTGTGTCACAGCCCAATACTTAGCGAGCTGATCGAGCACAACGATCAGAACACTAATCCATAAAAACTTAAGTGGAGAGCTAAGCATATTGACGATCTTCACCGGAACCATCGATATTGTCAATACAGCGACCACACAGTTCAGGATGTGCCTGGTCCAAACTTACCTCCGGTCTGTGGTGCCAACAACGTACGCACTTGCCATGCTCACTGGTTTGCGCTTGAATCAGAATGTGACTCTGATTGCCGTCCTCTCCAATTGTGATGCTATCGGAAGCGTGACTACTATCTAACAGGGATAGAGTCGCATCGGAAGTGATTAGGATAAATCGAAGCTCTTCTTTCATGATCTGTAATTGATCAAGTAAAGCTTGATCCGTGAGAATGGTGACCTCGGCATCTAACCCCGCTCCAATTTTGTTATCTTTGCGTAGAGTCTCTAGTGTTTTAGATACTTCAGCGCGAATCAGAATAAGTGTGTCCCAAACGCCATAATCGATATTTGGATGATTGTATGCAGACAAACCATCAAACCATTCAGCGGTAAAAGCGCCGAGTTCTTCACGATCGCCCGGCATGTTTTCCCAAACTTCATCCGCCGTAAAGCTCATGATCGGTGTAATCCAGCGCGTCATTGCTTCAGTTACCAGGTAGACCGCAGTCTGACAAGAGCGCCGTGGCAGTGAATTTTTCTGGGTCGTATATTGGCGGTCTTTAATGATGTCGAGGTAAATACCGCCTAATGTTTCAGAACAAAAATGGTGAATTTTTTGGACTGCAGTATGAAATTGGAAGGTATCAAATAATTCGCGCAATTCGTTTTGTAGTTCAAGCGCCTGAGCAATTATCCAGCGATCGAGGGCGATCAAATCATCAGCTGCAACGATGTCTTTAGTCGGTTCAAAGTCATTGGTGTTGGCCAATAAAAAACGTAGTGTATTACGGATACGGCGATAGGAGTCAGCTGTGCGTTTTAGGATCTCATCAGAGATTGTCATTTCACCGGAGTAATCGGTTGAGGCGACCCATAGTCGCAAAATATCAGCACCCAGTGTATTCGTTACCTTAATCGGGGCTATCACGTTGCCTACCGACTTGGACATTTTTAATCCCTTCGAGTCGACGGTGAAGCCATGCGTGAGGACTTGACGATAAGGCGCTTCTCCATGCATTGCACAGGATGTCAGCAATGATGACTGGAACCAGCCGCGATGTTGGTCTGAACCTTCAAGATACAAGTCGGCAGGAAAGCTAAGACGCTCGTCATTCTTCAAAACACTAAAGTGACTAGTGCCAGAGTCAAACCAAACATCAAGCGTATCGGTTACTTTTGAGTATTGATCAGCTTCATCACCCAGCAGTTCTTCTGCGCCTAGAGAAAACCAGGCTTGGATGCCAGACCGCTCAATCAGCTGAGCCACTTGCTCAATTAGGTCAGAGGTTCTTGGATGTAATGCTTGAGTCTCTTTATGGACAAACAGCGGAATAGGTACACCCCAGTATCGTTGGCGAGAAATACACCAGTCAGGTCGTTTATCTATCATGCTTTCAATTCGTGCTTGACCCCAAGATGGAACCCATCCAACCTTCTTGATTTCTTCTAGTGCTAATTGGCGTAAACCAGCCTGCTCCATACTAATAAACCATTGGGGCGTAGCCCGAAAAATGATGGGTGTCTTATGACGCCAGCAATGCGGGTAGCTGTGTGGATATTTCTCGAAGTGCATTAAGGCATTGTTTTGTTTTAAAACTTCGACGACCTGATCGTTAGCTTTAAAGACATGTTGTCCCGCAAAGATTTCAGTATTGGGTAGAAAACAACCGTTGTCACCCACCGGGTTATAAATATCAAGTCCGTATTTTTTGCCGATGATAAAGTCGTCGAGGCCATGACCTGGTGCGGTGTGGACAGCACCAGTGCCTGCTTCTAGGGTGACATGGTCGCCAATCACGACCAGTGATTCACGATCATAAAAGGGGTGCCGTAGACGTTGCTTATCTAGCGACTCACCTTTGCCCGATGCGAGCACTTGGTAATCAGTGATGCCATATCGAGCCAGCGCATCCAGCATTAGGTCCTGCGCTAGCACGATGCATTCTTTGCCTGGTGTTTCATCCCCAACTTGAGCGATGTCAACTTGAACCACAACATAGTCGTATTTTGGGTTTAGTGATACGGCCAAATTGGCGGGTAATGTCCAGGGAGTCGTAGTCCAAATAACAACCGACAAAGGGCCTTCGCCAAGATCAGTGGATTCGTCATCTGTTAGGGCGCCATCCGTCAGCGCGCTCAGAAAGGCCGCTTTATCAATAACTGGAAATCTCACATCAACGGCAGGTGATACCTTATCTTTGTAATCGACTTCAGCTTCGGCCAAAGACGATCCACAATCAGTACACCAATGAACAGGCTTGTCGCCTTTTAGTAAATGACCATTTTCAATAATCTTGCCGAGCGAGCGTACGATGTTCGCCTCGGTATCGTAATTCATCGTCAGGTAGGGTTTCTCCCATTCCCCAAGTATGCCCAGTCGAACAAAGTCGACTTTTTGATTTTCGATTTGCTTATGAGCGTAGTCACGACAAGCTTGGCGAAATTCGTCAACGCCAACTTTGACGCCAGCCTTGCCGATGTTCTTTTCGACCTGATGCTCGATGGGCAATCCATGGCAATCCCAACCTGGGACGTAAGGAGCGTCTTCACCGTTTAAGGTGCGCGCCTTCACAATCATGTCCTTTAGTATTTTGTTAACCGCATGGCCAATATGAATGCTGCCATTTGCGTAGGGAGGGCCATCGTGCAAAATATAGCGTTTTTTACCAGCACGAGCGGTTCTAATCTTCTGGTAAAGATTTTTATCCTGCCAGTTTTGCAAGCGATCAGGTTCACGATTCGCAAGGTTTCCTCGCATTGGAAATGCTGTATCGGGTAGGTTGAGCGTGTGTTTGTAGTCGGTCACAAAAATTCCAGTTGCCAGTTACCAGTTAATAATTTTAGGCCTAAGGCCTTAAGGCCTTGGTCTGCTAATTCAGGTCAGTTGTTTAAAATACCGCTTGGACAAAACGATGTCCTGCTCGATATTGACCGTCAATTCTTCTAGTGAATCGAATTTTTTCTCGTCTCTGATCTTATGCAAAAAATCAACCTCGACGCTATAGCCGTAAACGTCCTGGTCGAAATCGAGTATATATACTTCTAAAATCGAGTCGACGCCGTTTACTGTTGGGCGGGTGCCTAAGCTAGCCACACCTTGCAACACGCGATTATCTATACCTTTCACCATTACCGCAAATATTCCTTTAACTATCAGGGTTTTGCTGCCCATTTTGATGTTAATTGTCGGGAATCCGAGCTGTCGGCCCAGTTTTTGGCCGTGTGTCACCTTGCCAGAGAGCGCATAAGGTCGCCCTAGTAACGTGGCGGCGAGTGTAAAGTCGTCGTTTTGAATGCTCTCTCGAATGCGCGTACTGCTCACGCGGATGCCATCAAACAATAGCGTCTCAGTATTATCTACATCAAAGCCGTATTGTTTACCATAGGCCTGTAATGATTCGAAGTCGCCACTGCGGTTTTTGCCAAACCGGAAATCATCACCAATGACGAGATGGCGAGTACTTAAACGGTTCACCAGCAAGTCCTGTACGAATTGTTCAGCACTGAGTTCCGAAAATTGTTGGTCGAATTTCAGGCACAGTAAGTAATCAATTTTCTGTGATTTCAAATAAGCTATCTTCTCACGAAATCGAGCCAGTCTTTTGGGGGCCTTGTCCGGCGCAAAAAACTCGATTGGCTGTGGCTCAAAAATAATCACGGCCGAGCATAGGGTGCTTTTATCCGCAATGGTTTTGAGTTGCTGCAAAACCTTCTGATGCCCTAAATGGATGCCATCAAAATTGCCAATAGTCACCGCGCTAGGCGGTAACGGCTGTGTCAGGTTGTGTAAACCACGAATAAGTTGCATGTGAATGAGCTACTGAAATTTGTTTAATAAGGCATTTATCATAAATAAAGGATAACGCGTAAATATAAAAGGTGTCTCTAAAAATAGTGATTTTTTTGTGAGTGCAAGGAAGCACCGCGCGGAGAACCGGAGTGTACGTTAGTACATGAGGATTCGAGCACGGAGCTGACGCAGCAATCGCGGAAAAAGTGCATTTTTAGGCGGCCTAGAGTACAAAGTGATTGCGACGAAACCCCATTATCCAAAGCATTAGCGCGTAACACAAGCCGGCTGGGACGATAATTTGAGCTAAATGATAAACCCTTTCAAACCATTGCCAGTGGGTCCAGGCTTGAATACTGGGCATCGGTAGAACAATCAATGCTGCCATCGCGGAGCAAGCGATGAGAATACGAAATAGTGGTAGGCCATAGTGACTAAATGATTCGATGATATTACTTTTCCGTAACTTCATAGCGAGCATCAGAGCATTGAAATAGGCCGATGTTGTGGTTGCCAGTGCAAGGCCGACATGTGGCGCAATAAAATCGTATTGCAACATGGATACGACAAAAATCACATTCAGCACCATATTCAAAGCCATGGATTGAATGCCGATACGCACCGGTGTTTTCGTATCCTGGCGAGCATAAAAGCCATTAGCGAGGATCTTAATTAATATGAAGGCAGGTAAGCCCAGGCAATAGGCCATTAAACTATAGGCCGACATCAGTGAGTCACTACTCTCAAATGCACCGTATTGAAATAGGGTCGTTAGAATAGGCTGAGCCAGCAAAAACAAACCAATCGTAGCTGGAAGCGCAATCACAAGTGACAGTTGAATCGCCCATTGCAAGGTTTTGTTAAAATGCGTCGAGCCAATTTTGTAGTGGGCTTGGGATAGGTTAGGTAATACCACGGTCGCTAGTGCAATGCCAAAAACACCGAGAGGAAACTCGAGCAATCGATCAGCGTAATACAACCAGGCCACACTACCGGACACCAGAAATGATGCGATAAAGGTATCAAACAATAAATTGATCTGCGCCACGGATGACCCAAACAAAGCTGGGACCATCAGTTTGATAATTTTCTGTACACCAGGATGACGCCATCCCCACTTTGGTCTGGGTAGCAAACCTTCGCGATATAAAAATGGCAGCTGGAATGACAGTTGCAAAAAGCCGGCGATCAACACACCCCAGGCCAGCGCGGTAATCGGCGCATCGAGGTGTGGACTGAGCCAGACAGCGCAGCTAATCATACTAATATTGAGCAAAACAGGCGTAAATGCAGGCACCGCGAAATGCTTCCAAGTATTTAATATTCCAGCCGCCATGCCGGTCATCGAAATGAACAGGATATAAGGGAAGGTAATGCGAAGCATGTCTGACGTGAGTTGAAACTTACCTGGCTGGTCGATAAAGCCAGCAGCAACAATGCTAATGACTGCAGGCGATGCGACAACACCGATCAAGCTTAACACCAACAGTATGCCGCCCAGCGTCCCCGCCACCCGATCGATCAGATCTCGTGTTTCGGCCTGGGTAAATTGATTCCGGTACTCAGTCAGTACCGGCACAAAGGCCAATGAAAAAGCACCTTCAGCGAATAGCCGTCGTAGAAAGTTAGGGATTTTAAAAGCAACGAAGAAAGCGTCAGCTTCATCACCCGCAGAAAAAAAACGTGCAATCACAATGTCTCTGGCAAGCCCTAACAGGCGCGACAAAAACGTCATCGACCCGACCGAAAGCGTGGATTTTAGTAAGCTGGACACGGTTGCAAGTTGCTCATTGTGTAGAAGGTCTAAAAGCGCGCGATTTTACATCTAAATCAGTTATTTATCTGCTTTAGTTCGGACTAGAGCTGGAGGTGGTCGTTATTGCATGCGAGGAAGAGAAAACGGAGGTCGAAAAAAGAGATTTCCTGCGAACGCCCAGCTGACGAACTCTTGTACGACTAGTTGTTAGTGGCTGGACTAAAGTGACATAATTGGTCAAGTTATCGACATGAAAAAGCCGCCTTGATAGGCGGCTGTTTTATTGTGCTAAGGCTTCAGTTTAGGCGTCGAGGTTATCCCGCCCACTTCAGAGCTCTTTAGAAAGTGCAGAGAAAGCTTAGGCAGTCGAGAATTAGCTAAAAAGCTAAATGAAGAAGGGTTTGTTATTTGTCGTTATAAAACACGAAGCATCATCAGAAAACGGAGATTGATTGTAAAACAGCGGACAGCTTATAAAGTTACTACAAAGCGAAAACACAGTGATGCTGTTGCCGATAATTTATTGAATATGAATTTCAACCCTGTTGCCCCAAATGAAGTATGGGCTGGTGACATAAGCTATTTAAAAAACAGCCGAAGGCTGGATGTATTTAGCCATTGTCATGGATTTATACTCACGCCGAATCGTTGGCTGGCATATTGATAACTATTTCCGCCAATGGTATAAAATACTCTATAACCGGTGGAATGTAGATGAATCTAGAAAATTACGGTTTGTTTCTAATGGCGAGTTTTGTTTTATGGATTACCCCTGGGCAAGACACCCTATATATAATTGCTAGAAGCGTTAGCCAAGGACGATTCGCAGGTATTGTCTCTGCTTTAGGTATAGGTACTGGTGGCCTTGTACATGCCGCTTTAGCAATAGCCGGAATTTCTGTCATTATTCTTACTTCGCCAACTTTGTTTATGCTGGTGAAAATATCTGGTGGGTTGTATTTGATATACCTTGGAATAAGCGCTTTATTATCTAATCAAGAAAGTACAATGGTAAGGGCTATAGAGGACGTAGCGCTAATGAAGATATATGCCCAAGGCGTTGTTACAAATATATTGAATCCAAAAGTAGCCTTGTTTTTTATTGCTTTTCTTCCGCAATTCATCAGCTCAAGTGGATCGACTGCTAGCCTAATGGTTCTTGGCGTCACTTTCGTCATTGGGGGCACTATTTGGTGCCTTATAGTGGCGTACTTTGCGTCGTCTTTCTCACTAATTCTTATTCAGCGTAACAGTGTCAAAAAGTGGTTTAGCAATTTATCTGGCGCTGTCTATATAGGTCTTGGCGTAAATATTCTTCGTGCCAAGGTGTAATTTTGCCTAACAACGAGCGAAAGAGCGTATCGTCAGCTGCCGTATGTCTCTACGGTGGTGATGGTGTTCAAGACATGCGGTGCAAACCGTTTCATTTATGCGCCCTACGAGCTGACAATCGCACTCATCAAGGTCCAGCTATTCGTTTCCAGCTTCTCATTAAAACCAATTAATCCTTTATTTTGTGTGGTTGACAGGCCTGACCTTCAATACTATAGTTCGATATATGTCGAACTATAGTATTGAAGGTCAGGCCAACATGTTTAAGGCGCTAAGTAATTCTAATCGTCTTGCTTTATTCCATCGCCTGATGACTTGCTGTGAGCCGGGCACAAAATGCAGTCCAGATGAAGCAGTCAGGTTCTGTGTTGGTGAATTAGGGGAGGGTTTAGATATAGCACCTTCAACTCTTTCACATCATCTAAAAGAGTTGAACCGAGCTGGACTGGTTGAAATGGCAAGACGCGGGAAGTTGGTGGAGTGTTGGGTAGAGCCTAAAACGCTGGAGAAGCTTGCTGCTTTTTTTAGTCAGTAGTTAGTCAATTATTTATGGGCATTTATTTTAAGAGGATTCAATTATGAGTGGATGTTGTACACCAAATTCAGATTCAGTTTCAACGCCAGCTTCAAAGTCAAATAGGGATCACAAAGAGCACGATGATCACCGTCAAAGTGTACGGGATGCGTATGCTCAAGTAGCGAATGCAAGCAACGAAGGTAATGCCCACGGGATCGAAAGTAGTTGCTGTGGCGTTTCAGATGATAGTGCCATTAACACGCTTATTTCAACGCGTATGGGATACAGTGAAGAAGACCTAGGCAATGTGCCAAATGGTGCGGACATGGGCTTAGGCTGTGGAAACCCACGCGCGATTGCATCATTAAAAGCAGGTGAAGTTGCGGTTGATTTAGGGGCTGGTGGTGGATTTGATTGCTTTCTAGCATCACAAGAAGTTGGTCCAAGCGGACACGTTATTGGTGTCGATATGACACCCGATATGCTGAGCAAGGCACGTAATAATGCCACTAAGGGGAAATACAAAAATGTTGAATTTCGTTTGGGTGAAATTGAGCATTTACCTATAGCGAACAACACTGCTGACGTTATTCTTTCAAATTGCGTTATCAACTTGTCACCGAATAAAGACCAGGTTTTTAAAGAAGCATTTCGTGTTTTAAAACCAGGTGGCCGTTTGGCAATTTCCGATGTGGTTGCAACAGTTGAATTGCCAGAAGAGATGAAGAATGACCCAATGTTAATTGCAGGCTGCATGGGTAATGCATCTTTAGTGGATGACTTGGAAGCAATGATTAAAGCGGCAGGCTTTGAGAGTGTAAAAATCCAACCCAAAGATGAATCTAAAGATTTTATACGCGACTGGGCACCTGCTCATAACGTGACAGACTATGTTGTTTCGGCCAGCATAGAGGGTATTAAACCTTCAGTACGGTAGGTTTGACTGGGGAATGGAACCCAGCGTGCTTATTTAAATTGGTGCTGCGTTTCCTTCGTCAACCCAACCTACAAGTTTCCTCCAGCATCATTTGAAATCCATTTCGAATCATACATCGTCTTATCTATCTGAAGGCACTAAGCCCGCGACATAAATTTACCAGTCGTGGTATTAATTTTAACAATTTCCCCTGTACTTAAATATTCTGGCACTTGAATTTCAAGGCCAGTTACTAACTTTGCAGGTTTAGTTCTACTGGTTGCTGAAGCACCTTTGATACTGGGGTCGGTTTCTATTACTTCCAGTTCGATAACTTGTGGTAATTCTATTCCTAATACCTTACCGTCTGACAGCAGTGCAGTAATGCCTTCCAGTCCTTCGGTGATATAAAGAAAATCTTCGCCAAGATCGTCTAAGGACACGCTGTATTGGCTGTAATCTTCGGTGTCCATAAAAATAATATCGTCACCATCAAGATAAGAGTATTGCACCCTAGCTCTTTGGCAATCGGCTTCCTTAAGAACATCGTCAGCTTTGTAGGACTCATCTAGTTTTTGCCTGGTGACCAGATTGTTATAGCGAATCTTATATATCGTTGATGCACCTCGAGAAGATGGACTTTTACAGTCGATAGTTTTAACAGCATGAGGCACATTATTGATATCAATGATTTGCCCTCTTTTTAGTTCACTAGCTTTTGGCATAATAAATTCCGATTTGAATTGCGGGTAGGCGCAGAGAAAAGTTATGGGTATTGTATGTTAATTATGTCTTTGCTGGCTAAACCGATGTTTCGTTTTGCCTGTCGCAATGGCAACTAACGGGTCATCGGGCCACGGATGCTTAGGATAGCGGCCTTTCATTTCCTTTTTTACATCGTGATACGACGAGCGCCAGAATCCTGCAAGATCCTGAGTGATTTGAAGTGGTCTGCCAGCTGGGCTGAGTAAGTGAATTAATAGTGGCACCTTGCCGGCGACTACGGCTGGGCTTTGTTCGCAACCGAACATTTCCTGTAGCTTGACTGCCAGCACCGGCGGCGACTCAAGGTAGTTGATAGCGATAGATGATCCTGACGGTACGGTCAGTCGTTGGGGTGCGAGCTGATTGAGTTGCATTTGTTTTTGATAGGGTAGCAAGGTATTCAAAATGTCTTTCAAATTGAGTTTTTTGAAATCTTGCAACAGGTTTACATCATCCAGATAAGGCGCGAGCCAGACTTCTATCGATGCCAGTAATCCGGTGTGGCTTACATCGGGCCAACCCTGATTCGTTTCTACCGAGCCTAGTAACGAAATTCTCGCGCACCATTGTTCCAGCTCAGTGGTCCAGGGCAGTAGCGTTAATCCTTGTTTTTGAATGTGAAGACACAGTGCTTTTCGTTTGGCTTCTGCCGGAACCTTATCCAATGCTGTTTTATGCAATATAAGCTGGCTAATTTTGGTTTGTTTTTGTGCAATAAAGCGATTGGTTTTTTTATCCCATTGCGCGACGGCTTCGGTACTAACCAAATCTTTGAGCGCCGTATCAAAAAGAGCCTCGTCCAGTGCCGTGGCTGAACGGATGGTATCCCCCTTACCGCCCGCAATACTGGACACTTCGGAGATGGCTAACCAATGGCTTTTGGCCAAATACGGTTGTCCAAAAAAGCTAGCGCTGCGACCGTTAGCGAGTTGATAACCGCCAGAGTGACGAACGCGTGCAATACGATCTGGGTAGGCGCAGGCGAGTAGATAGCCGACGATTTGATCTGGCTTGATTAAAAAACTAACTGAACTGTGTTTATTACTAAACTTATTAAGCTGCTGTGCGAATTGCTGCGCCTGTTGCTGGGTTCGGTGCAGCCACCCTTGATGTTGTCGTGGGCAACTCGATTCGCCTGATAAAATATCGAGTCGGTAGTTAATGTCTGGATTGTCCTGACTAAAAGGATCACGATCAGATAGCAGGCTAGCTAACAGCCCTGCTTTTTTAGAGCAGCCAATATTGACGCCACACAATAACAGGTGAGCAAGCCTAGGATGTAAGGGCAGCGATGCCATGGCCTCGCCGTGTGAAGTGAGTGCCCAGCCATTTGAATTGGATTTAATGGCACCCAATAACTCAAGTAAATCGATAGCCTGTAGCCACGGGCCTTTGGGTGGTGTGTCGAGCCATTTGAGTTCGGTCGGGTCGTCCACACCCCATTGCAATAGCTGCATGGCAAGTGGCGCTAGGTCCGCGTTCAATATTTCAGCAGGGATGTGTGCTACTAGTTGCTTTTGTTGTTCGGCTGACCAGAGCCGATAACATTGGCCCGGGCCCAGTCTACCCGCTCGGCCCGCCCGTTGAACACTAGATGACTTCGATATTTTCACGGTATGCAGGCCAGTCATACCGGTCGAAGGATTAAATTTTGAGATGCGAGCCAAACCGGAGTCAACCACAATATCAATACCTTCAATAGTCAAGCTGGTCTCGGCAATATTGGTAGCGATCACCACTTTTTGATCGCCACTGGCCTGACCTGATTCTTCTATGGGGAAAGGTGCAATAGCGGCTTGTTGAGCGTCGATTGATAGATTGCCAAATAAAGGGCGAAGGTGAATATGCTTGATATTACTCTCGATTAGCCAGCTTGATAACGCCTCGGTAACTCTGTGTATTTCACCTTGACCGGGTAAAAAAGCGAGCAAGCTACTCTGTGGATTGTCTATCAGTGCCTGCTTGATTGTCGTCACCATTCTATCGACTATGCGTTCTTTTGGCTGACTGGCTCTGCCGTAATTAATGTCAACAGGGTAGGACTTGCCCTCACTGCTAACAATGGGGGCATTGTCTAATAATTGGGCAATTGCCTGACTATCAAGAGTGGCTGACATAATCAGAATTTTTAAAGGCGACTGGCTATCTACAAGCGGATCGTTCCGAAATAGCGCTCGTCCCTTCAGGCACAAACTGAGCGCCAGATCTGAATCCAAATTGCGCTCGTGAAATTCATCAAATATAACCAGCCCGACATCTTCAAGTGATGGATCTTGTTGAAGCATACGAGTCAGTATGCCTTCAGTGATAACTTCGATTCTAGTCTGCCGACTCACTTTAGTATCGAGTCGCATACGGTAGCCAACAGTTTGGCCTAGCGGCTCACTGATCAGGCTTGCCATTCGGTGTGCCGCAGATTTGGTGGCTATCCGGCGGGGTTCGAGCATGAGTATTTTTTTACCCGACAACCAGGCCTCGCCTAATAGTGCGAGTGGTACCAGGGTTGTCTTGCCTGCACCGGGTGGCGCTTCGAGCACGACTTCATTGCGCTCAGACAGACATTGTTTGAGCTGGTCTAAACAATCTTCAATGGGTAGTCCGAGATGGATCAAAAATTATAACCTTCAACTTTAAGAGGATAAGCCACAAAACGTACAGCAAAGCCGGAAAAACATTATGATATTTAGAAGTGCTAATGGCAATATGGTGGCCTCAGTATTTGCACTATTCAAAAGAGGTAGAAAATAATTAACATCGCTATTCTATTTGCTTTGCTCAGTCTTATTTTTGGCGGGTTGAACGAAATAGTATTCAAACGATACAACGTCAAATCGCGATCACGAGGCATGTTGATATCGGGTGTCGGCATTGTCTGGACTGGCCTGTTATTGCTCGATCTTTCGATGCGAGGTGAGACACTCCAGTTTAGTCCTTCGACCTGGGGCTACGGTATTAGCGCTGGTATTTGCGTCGCTATCGCTAACATTCTATTGCTCGAATCTCTGCGCCATATGGAAGTCAGCCTTGGCTCGACCATTTATCGACTCAATACCATAGCAGTTGTCTTGTTGTCGATCCTATTGCTGGGCGAGTCAATGACGTTGATCAAGTTAGCTGGCATCGCCTGTGGCGTAATCGCCGTGCTTTTCCTGTATCGACAGCAACATTCGGATGGGTTGTACGCGACGCTTAAAACCGGCCTGGTCATCGTCGTGGTCGGTGCGCTATTGCGTGCTGTCTATGGTGTTTTGACTAAAGCTGGCTTGTTAAACGGTGCGAATGCTGATTCTTTAATGCTTATTTCGGCCATTTGTTGGATTGTTTCTGGTTTGATTTACGCCATAGGCATTGAGAAGCAATATTCGATAACGCGTGAAAAGCTCGCTTATTCGCTTGTGTCTGGGTTGCTGGTTTACGGCATTGTCAGAACCCTAATAACAGCCCTGACGTTTGGCGAAGCCAGTATAGTGATTACGATTGCCAATATGAGTTTTTTGATGGCATTACTGGTGGCAGTGATTTTGAAAATGGAAGCGTTGAACTGGCGAAAAGTCATTGCTATGTTTTTTGCCGTTAGTGCGATCGCTTTATTGAGTTTAGCGTAAAAATTTAATTGTTCGACGAGGCGCAGATGAACATAGTCAGCTACAACATTCAGTTTGGACGAGGGCTGGATTACAAAAACGATTTGAATCGAATTTGTAAATCAATCGATCAGGCTGACATTATCTGTTTGCAGGAAGTTGATGTTGGTTGGCAACGCAGTGGAGGAGTCGATCAGGCGAAGGCGATATCCGAAATTCTATCTCAATATTATATGATTTTTGGTTCGAGCTTTGATGTTGACGATAGTGTCAAAAACTCAGACGGAACAATCACCAATCGACGACGTCAACACGGCGATATGATTCTCTCTCGTTGGCCAATAGTCAGTACCCGTACTTTCAACCTGCCTAAAACCCATCACAACGACAAGTTCAATATGCAGATGGGATTTGTTGAGGCAGTGATTCAAACCGATACAAAGTCGATCCGCATTTATAACTTCCATGCGGGTTATTTAAAAGTGGAGGAACGTCTTGCGCAAGTCGAGCATTTGGCTGAAGTATATGGTCAGTCACCAGAACAGGGTGGTGCATGGAGTGGCAAGGGCGATATTGATGGCGATGACTGGAGTAATGGCCTCCCTAATAAGGACGCAACACCATCAATGCCGAGTAGCGCCGTAGTCTGCGGTGATTTCAATTGTAACGTTGGTTCGGACGAATACAGGTACTTACTGAGCCATACCGACCTGGTCGATTGTTGGCAGAAAGCGGATGTTGCTAATATCAACCAATCAACACTGAAAAACGAAATGACGGACGATATTAAAATATCAGGCAAGATCGATCATATATTTGTTTCCGCCGATTTGGCCGAAAATATTCAGAAAGTTGAAATTGACTATGACGCTGAAGGCTCAGACCACCGACCGGTTCGGTGTTGGCTAAAAAGTTAGTGCCTCTCAAATACACGCGTAGTGATTGTGCGGTGGTCGCCAAACATCCTGACGTAATTCCGTTCAAATACCATGCGTAGGGGGACTCAAAAAGGCATCATCAATCACGCACAATTTTCCACAGCTGTCCCGTTAAGTTTGGGCGCAATTGACTCAAACCTTTATTGCACCAGTTGCTAAGCTAAGTGCAGAGGGCTATTTTGAAGCTGAGACGACATGGAAACAAATAGAGCATCCGTCATGCCGCTCAGCCCTTTTTGCTGATGCGAAATCCTGCAGTTTGAACGAGCCGCTGGATACCGGGTCAAGCCCGGCATGACGATTCTAGGTTAGTGCGACAGTAGTGATTATGTTTAAAAACTACCTAACTGAATAATCGGTGGAATGATCAACATTTTGCCGACCATTAAGGCCAGAATGGCGATCATTGTTGAAAAGTCAAAGCCACCCATCGGCGGTAGACGTTTTTGAATTGGGCGTAGTATTGGTGCGGTGATGGTATTCACTAAACTGATAACCGGATTATGTTGTCCTGGATTAATCCAGCTGATGACGACCTGAATCAGGGACGCAACCAGAAATACGCTGATAAATAACGAGACTAAATCGGCAATGCTATAAATTATAAGGCCCGCGTAGCTGACTAGACCAATCGGCACATGAACGTCAGCGATTGCGACAACCGGTATGTCGAGAGCGCGTAAGAGTAGGAACTTGGCGTAGATGACCAGCAGGCATAACACGATTGCAGCGCTGTCCTGACCTAACATGCTGGGTACGAAACGGCGCAGTACTTTTAGTGGTGGTGTGGTCATTTTGACAATAAACTGTGACACCGCATTGTAGAAATCAGCCCGCAGCATTTGCAGGATAAACCGGAGCAGCACCAATAAAATATACAAGTCAAACAACGTTGTAATGATGAAAGCGAGTGGTGAGGTAAGGTAGTTAGAATCCATATTGTGACTCGATTGGTAATTTTAGATCAGTAACGTTAGATCATTGATCTAGAATGTTGTTTTGAAATGATAGGCAGTTTGACAATTACGGACGGCCTGATAGTTCGCTTGCGAGTTCGACCGATCTATCATGAGCGGCTTGCGTCGCATTGTCGACTAACGACGCTAGGTTATCTTTTTGAAATGACAAAATAGCCTGTTCCGTGGTGCCATTCTTAGATGTGACCTGAGCACGAAGTTCGGCCATATCTTTACCCTGAGCCATCGATGCCGCACCGAGTGCGGTTTGTTGTGCCAGCGCTTTAGCTGTCTCGGGTGGTAGCCCTAACTTTTCTGCTGCCTTTTGTAAAAGCTCGATAAAGTAAAAAAAGTAGGCTGGCCCGCTGCCAGAAATTGCGGTGACTGCGTCGAGATGGTCTTCCGTTTCAACCCAGACACAAATGCCAACGGCATCGAGAATGGTTTGCGCGGTTTCTTTTTGCTTTGAGATCACCTGGGTATTGGCAAATATCCCTGTGGCGCCCAGTTGCATCAGTGCCGGTGTATTAGGCATGCAACGCACGATGCTTCGATTACCACCCAGCCAGCGATTGATGTCGCTTTCACGAACACCCGCTGCGATGCTAATAAAAAGGCATTCGGATTTAATGATGCTACGAGCTATCTGTTCACAAACAACCTGCAATACCTGCGGTTTTACAGCCAGTAAGATAATGTCGGCAGTGGCGCAGGCCTGCGCGGTATCGTTTGTAGTCACTACATCGAATGCCTGAGAAAGGCGGGTGAGTTGCGCCTGGTTTAAGTCACTGACTGTGATGTTGGCTGCTGGGTAATCGTTGCCAATCAATCCAGCAATCAGGCTGCTGGCCATATTGCCGCCGCCGATAAAACAAAGTTGTTGATTCAAAGCCTTTCTCCAAAAATCGCTGTGCCTATTCTAACCAGAGTTGAACCTTCTGCAATGGCTGCTTCGATATCGTGACTCATGCCCATCGACAGGGTGTCGCACGCGATACCACTGTTTTGCATTTGCTCAAATGCTTGGCGCAACTTTGCAAACGGTTTGCGCTGTGATTCAACGTCGGCACTCGGCGCTGGGATGGACATCAAGCCTCTCAGGCGTACATTGGGTAGTAGAGCAATTTGTTGACTCAGCGCAGGTACTTGTTCCAGTGGTATGCCCGCTTTACTCTCTTCAAGATCAACATTCACTTGAATACAAATATTCAAAGGTGGCAGGGAGGCTGGGCGCTGTTCGCTGAGTCGCTGTGCAATTTTGAGTCGGTCGACACAATGTACCCAATCGAAATGCTCGGCTATGACTCGTGTTTTATTGGATTGAATCGCGCCGATAAAGTGCCAGCAGATGTCTAGATCAGCTAAATCTTGAATTTTTTGCTGAGCTTCCTGTAGGTAGTTTTCGCCAAACTCTCTCTGACCACAGCGATAGGCTTCTCGAATATCGGTAGATGGTTTCCTTTTGCTGACGGCAAGCAAGCCTATATGAGATGATAGACGTTGATAACGATCAGCTGCCCGGTCAATTTGGCCCTGCGTCTGGATAATATTATTTTCGATGTTCTGCATAGGTTTTGTTATAGTTTGTTGAAATTAAAAATGTCGCAAAGAGTCTGTCTGGTCTGAGCTTTTTCGCGGTAAAATAATTTTAAGTCTGACAGACTCCAGATATTAATAACTTATGACATATAAGTCATGTTGATCGGTAACTAAAGTGCATTATTAGTGGTGCCCTGAAAATTAAAGAGAGGATTTATGGATATAGCTCAATTGCTTGCTTTTAGCGTGAAACAAGGTGCTTCAGATTTGCACCTTTCGGCGGGATTACCTCCGATGATCCGTGTGGATGGCGACATTCTTAGGGTAAATGTGCCCGAAATGGACCATAAACAAGTGCACGATCTGATTTACGATATTATGAGTGATAAACAACGTAAAGATTATGAGAAATTTATGGAGACTGATTTCTCTTTCGAAATACCAGGGCTGGCACGCTTTCGTGTTAACGCTTTTAATCATAACCGCGGTTCTGGTGCTGTATTTCGAACCATTCCTTCGAAAATTCTCAGTCTGGAAGATTTGGATACGCCGAAAATTTTCCGAGAGATTTCTGAATACCCTCGTGGTCTCGTCCTCGTAACTGGGCCAACTGGGTCGGGCAAATCGACCACGCTTGCAGCCATGGTTGACTATAAAAATGAGAATGAATTTGGTCATATTTTGACAGTTGAAGATCCTATCGAATTTGTTCACACGAGTAAGAAGTGCCTAGTTAATCAACGTGAAGTGCATCGTGATACGCTAGGGTTTAACGAAGCCCTTAGGTCGGCCTTGCGAGAAGATCCCGATACGATTCTGGTCGGCGAATTACGTGATTTGGAAACCATTCGGCTCGCATTATCGGCGGCTGAAACAGGTCATCTAGTTTTTGGAACTTTGCATACCAGCTCGGCTGCTAAGACAATCGATCGTATTGTCGATGTTTTTCCAGCAGCAGAAAAATCTATGGTTCGATCGATGTTGTCAGAATCATTGAAGGCAGTTATCTCGCAGACGTTGTTGAAGAGAGTGGGTGGTGGTCGAATTGCAGCACATGAAATAATGCTCGGTACATCGGCGATTCGAAACTTAATCCGTGAAGATAAAGTAGCGCAAATGTATTCGATGATACAAACAGGACAAAAGGTAGGCATGCAAACACTCGATATGAATTTGAAGGGGCTATTGGCTAAAGGATTAGTGTCTAAAGAAGAGGCCAAGAAGAAAGCTGCTCATCCGGACCTACTGTAGGTGTTGATTCAAGAACTGAACCAGACAACACAAATCCCACTAAGAGAAGCAGTAAATGGAGAGTAATAAGTCAGTCAGTTTCATGCATGATTTGCTGCGCCTGATGGTGAGCAAGGGTGGTTCGGATTTGTTCATTACAGCAGGCTCTCCAGCTGCTATGAAAGTGGATGGGAAAGTCACCGTGATATCGAAACAAATTCTGTCGTCAAATCATACTCAGATTCTAGCTCGGTCGATAATGAACGCTAAGCAAGTGTCTGAGTTTGATGAATCGCAGGAGTGTAACTTCTCAATCGCTCTACCCGATGTTGCACGCTTTCGAGTCAATGCCTTTGTGCAACGGGGCAGTGCAGGGCTGGTACTGAGGGTTATCAATTCCGACATCCCTACCTTTGAAGAATTGAACCTACCGGATATTTTGCGGGAAATTGCGATGACTAAGCGAGGCCTAGTTATTTTCGTTGGTGGTACTGGTTCAGGTAAATCAACCTCGCTTGCTTCAATGGTGGATTATCGTAATAAAAATAGCCAAGGGCATATTATCACCATCGAAGACCCAGTCGAATTTGTTCACGAACACATTAAGTGTTTAGTGACCCAGCGCGAAGTGGGCGTAGATACTGACTCCTATGGCACGGCGCTTAAGAATGCGTTACGTCAGGCTCCTGATGTTATTTTGATTGGTGAGGTTCGTGACAGAGAAACGATGGAACATGCGATTGCCTTCGCAGAAACAGGGCATCTGTGTCTGACCACTTTACACGCCAACAGTGCCAACCAGGCGCTAGATCGAATCATCAACTTTTTCCCTGATGAGCGCCGGTCTCAGCTACTGATGGATCTATCGCTCAATTTGAAAGGTTTAATATCCCAACGACTGATTCCAAAAATTGATGGTACTGGGCGCGTGAGTGCCATCGAAATTATGATTAATACGCCTTCGATGGCTGATATGATTTTTAAGGGTGAAGTGCATGAGATGAAAGAGTTAATGGCAAAGTCAAATCAAGCAGGCATGAAAACATTTGATCAAGCGCTATTTGATTTATACGAAGAAGAAAAGATTTCATTTGAAGATGCGCTACGAAACGCCGACTCGGTAAATGATATTCGTCGGCGCATTAAACTTGAAAGCGTCACGGCTCAAAAAACGCTCGTGGACGATGATCATCAAGAGTTTGAACTGGAAGTAACAGATGACAAGGGCGACGACAGCGAGAAAGGTGATTCAATTTAATTGAATGGCAGTGCTCGTAGTCTAACTTTTGACCGGTCAGCTAAAGTTGGGTCTACGAGCCTCGAGTATAAACAATACGCCCGGAAACAATCGTGTTCGTGACACGACCATTAAAGTCCCAACCCTCAAACGGTGTGTTTTTACCCTTCGAAATAAAATCTCGGCCTCGACAGATATAATGCGCATCAGGATCAATGATGCAAATATCAGACAGTTCGCCTGTTGCTATTGTGCCAGCAGGAATGCCCAGTAGTTTGGCTGGATTGACGGTTAATCGAGCGATCACTTCAGGCAACGTCATTAACCCTTCCTCAGCTAGCCGAAGCGCCAATGGCAACAAGGTATCAAGGCTACTTATACCGGGTTCAGCGGAGGGGAAGGGGCATAGTTTGGCATCTACTTCATGTGGCTGGTGATCTGAGCACAGGCAATCGATGGTGCCATCGACAACACCATCACGTAAGGCTTGTCGGTCGAGTTGACTTCTCAGTGGCGGAATTGTGAGTTTACTGGTATCAAACTCGCCAATATCGTGATCGGTGAGGAACAGTTGGTGCA
>JBLHID010000042.1:0-20155 GCA_047615545.1 Polaribacter sp. | reverse complement strand
CCGACCCTCGCCTTGTAAGGGCGATGCTCTCCCAGCTGAGCTAAGCACCCCGATCAATAAAGGAGCGCTAGTTTACTGCGTCTTTTAGCGCTTTACCAGCCTTAAATGCAGGAACTTTCGATGCCTTGATTTGGATTGTTTCACCCGTTCGTGGGTTACGTCCAGCACGTGCTTCACGTTGACGAACGAGGAATGTTCCGAAGCCTACAACCGTTACTTGGTCGCCTGATTTAAGCGCTTCTGTTAACGCTGCAATAACACCATCTACTGCGCGAGCTGAATCTGCTTTGCTTAAATCTGCGGCACCGGCAACTGCGTCAATTAGTTCTGATTTATTCATTCGTTTTTCCCATTTGGTTTAAGTTAAATTACTCTGGTATATTTCCGGACAGCCAGCAAAAAAGTCAAGTTTATATTTATCTTGTGTGCTTAATTTGTCTGCCGCTGGTGTACGGAATTGATCCTCCCGACCAACCCTCCCAGAGAGGGTGAATTAAACCAATAGCGAGCGGTAGGGTCAACCGAAATCAGACAAATAACAAAAAAATTATCGATATTTCTGGTTACTGACTTAATGTGCCCTAGCACCCGAAGACTTTTTCTCTTCTCCCTCCGATTTTGAGGGCTCACCAGACGAAACCAACGACTCTTCAATCGGTGTGGGCTGATGCTCCAAAGCAACTTCAAGTACCTGCTCAATCCATCGAACCGGAATTATTTTTATATTTGCCATAATATTTTTGGGGATTTCAGCCAAATCTTTCTCATTTTCTTCTGGAATTAAAACAGTTGTAATTCCACCCCGATGCGCTGCAAGCAGTTTTTCCTTTAAACCACCAATCGGTAGTACTTCGCCACGCAGGGTAATCTCCCCTGTCATTGCAACATTCGCCTTTACCGGTATACCGGTCAAAGAGGACACCAGTGCAGTACACATACCGACGCCTGCACTCGGGCCATCTTTCGGTGTCGCTCCCTCAGGCACATGAATATGAATATCCTTTTTTTCATTAAATTCTGGATTAATACCGAGCATACGTGCGCGACTACGGACCACGGTTAGCGCTGCCTGAATTGACTCTTTCATGACATCACCCAGTTGCCCAGTCTGAACAAATTTCCCTTTGCCGTCGACAACAGCCGACTCGATAGTCAGTAACTCTCCACCTACTTCTGTCCAGGCCAATCCCGTTACCTGACCTATCTGATCTTTTTCCTCAGCCGAGCCAAAGCGAAAACGTTTTACACCTAAATATTTTTCGACATTCTTAGCATCGACAGTGACCTTTTTGTTTGTCGGTACAAGTAATAAGTCTTTAACGACTTTACGGCAAATTTTTGATATTTCTCGCTCAAGACTTCGAACACCTGCTTCGCGTGTATAGCGTTGAATTATTTCCAAAACGGCCTTTTCTTTAATGACTATTTCGTTATCCTTTAACCCATTTTCTTTTATCTGTTTTGGCAACAGATATTTCATCGCAATATTAAGTTTTTCGTCTTCGGTGTAACCGGGTATTCGAATGACTTCCATTCGGTCCAATAATGGACCAGGGATATTCATACTATTAGACGTCGCGACGAACATCACATCCGACAGGTCAAAATCAACTTCGAGATAATGATCTGCAAATGTATTATTTTGTTCAGGGTCCAATACTTCCAATAAAGCTGAAGCTGGGTCACCGCGAAAATCCATCGCCATTTTGTCAATTTCATCGAGTAAAAACAAAGGATTTTTTACTTTCACCTTGGACAAGTTTTGTATTATTTTACCAGGCATCGAACCGATATAAGTTCGTCGATGTCCCCTTATTTCGGATTCGTCCCGTACACCACCTAGCGACATACGTGAGAATTTTCGATTAGTCGCTCTTGCGATAGAACGCCCAATTGAGGTTTTACCAACACCAGGAGGGCCAACCAAACATAGGATCGGTCCCTTCGATTTTCGTACCCGTTGTTGAACAGCGAGATATTCAAGAATTCTTTCTTTTACTTTCTCAAGTCCGTAGTGGTCTTCTTCTAGTACCTTTTCAGCTTGTGCAAGATCACGACGTATCTTCGACTTCTTTTTCCAGGGTACTGAGACTAACCAGTCGATATAATTTCTAACCACACTCGCTTCGGCGGACATGGGTGACATCATCTTCAATTTATTAAGTTCGGAATCAGCTTTCTCTCTAGCATCTTTTGACATACCAGATTTTTCAATTTTATTTTGCAGATCTTCCACTTCGTTAGGTGCATCTTCCATGTCGCCTAGCTCTTTTTGAATCGCTTTCATTTGCTCATTCAAATAATACTCGCGTTGGCTTTTCTCCATCTGCTGTTTTACGCGGCCACGAATTCGTTTCTCGATTTGCATTAAATCGATTTCGCCCTCGATCTTACTCATGATGTGTTCGATGCGTTTCCGAGGATTCTGAATTTCTAGAATTTCCTGTTTCTCGTCCAGCTTCAATGACATGTGGGCGGCGATTGTATCGGCCAAACGACTAGGGTCATCGATGCCTGATAGTGACGTCAGAATTTCGGGAGGTACTTTTTTATTGAGCTTAACGTATTGGTCGAATAAATTGAGAACTGAACGCTGTAGAACTTCTGCTTCGCGATCTTCCGCCAGAATTGGTTTTTCTAAAATTTGAGTAGATGCGGAGAAATACTCATTTGTGTCTAGAATACTCTTGACCAAAACTCTATCGCCACCCTCTACCAGCACCTTAATCGTACCGTCTGGTAGTTTAAGCATTTGCAAGATAGTAGAGAGAGTGCCTATTTGATATAAGTCTTTAGCCGATGGATCATCATCTTCGGCGTTTTTTTGCGCCAGTAACAATATCTTTTTATTGTCTGACATAGCAGCTTCGAGTGCGAGAATAGATTTCTCTCTACCCACAAACAGAGGTATCACCATGTGTGGGTAAACAACAACATCACGGAGCGGCAAAACTGGAATTAACTGATTACTGTCTGGTTCTGCTTGCAGGGGATTTTGGATGTCTGACATAAACGCCTCTAAACTTAAGTGTCAGGTTAATATGGGTCTGACAACTCCCTATTTCAACCCGACAATAGGGACATTTTATCGGGTAAGCTGCCTGTTTAGTCGTCGGAGGCGACTCGTTTCATTTCGCCACCTTCATAGATAACATAAGGTTGCGCGTTGCCTTCAATTACAGCGGCATCTACAACAACTTTGCTTACATTTTCCATAGCCGGCAGATCGTACATAATCTCCAGCAGGGTGTTTTCAAGAATAGTCCGTAAGCCGCGAGCGCCCGTTTTTCTTTCCATTGCTTTTTTCGCCACTGCACTCAATGAGTCGGAACGAAACTCGATCTCACAGCCTTCAATTTCAAACATTTTTTGATATTGCTTGGTGATAGCATTTTTGGGTTCGGTAAGAATTCTAATTAGTGCGTCCTCATCCAGCTCTTCTAACGTAGCAACCACTGGTAATCGACCCACAAATTCCGGAATTAATCCGTATTTTATCAAATCCTCTGGCTCTACTTGACTAATGACCTCGCCAAATAGTCTTTCTTTCTCTACCTGCTTAAGGCTAGCACCGAAACCGATACCCCCTTTTTCAGATCGATTCAGTATCACTTTGTCTAGTCCGGAAAACGCACCGCCACAAATGAACAGAATCTTACTGGTGTCTACCTGCAAAAATTCCTGCTGCGGGTGTTTTCTACCACCTTGAGGCGGTACTGAGGCAACCGTCCCTTCAATGAGCTTCAATAATGCTTGCTGAACGCCTTCGCCAGACACATCGCGAGTGATTGATGGGTTGTCAGATTTTCTTGAAATTTTATCGATTTCGTCAATATAGACAATACCTGTCTGAGCCTTCTCGACATCGTAATCGCACTTTTGCAATAATTTTTGGATGATGTTTTCAACGTCTTCACCGACATAGCCAGCTTCGGTGAGGGTAGTAGCATCCGCAATGGCGAAGGGCACATTCAGTAAACGAGCCAGTGTTTCCGCTAGCAGCGTTTTGCCAGAGCCAGTCGGCCCAATTAACAGAATGTTACTTTTAGATAGTTCGATCTCATCTTTGATGTGACCAGCTTCAAGACGCTTATAATGGTTATAAACGGCGACTGCGAGCACTTTCTTCGCTCGGCTTTGCCCAATAACATACTCGTCTAGGACGTCGTATATTTCATGTGGAATTGGCAACTTGCCTTCGGCATCATCGCCTTTTTCTTGGATTTCTTCTCGTATGATGTCATTGCAAAGATCGACACATTCATCACAGATAAATACAGAAGGCCCTGCAATTAGCTTTCTTACTTCATGCTGACTCTTGCCACAAAACGAGCAATACAGTAGCTTTTCGTCTTTATTATTTGTTTTGTCATCACTCATAATTACAACCGATATTTGGTGCTAAACTAAATCCTAATGCTCATTCAATTAGTATCCGTTCGATGATATTAGACCATTCAGGCCGGCACAACTGAAAAAATACTCTTTTGACTTATTCTTCAGGATCGGCACGTGATGTTAAAACTTTATCCATCAATCCGTATTCTACAGATTGTTCGGCGCTCATGAAATTATCACGATCAGTGTCCTTACCTATAACGTCTTCTGCTTGACCGGAATGCTTGGAGAGTATTTTATTTAAGCGGCCTCGAACAGCTAAAATTTCTTTAGCATGGATTTCGAAATCACTTGCCTGACCTTGAAAACCACCAAGAGGTTGATGAATCATAACTCTAGAATGAGGTAGACCATAACGCTTTCCAGTACAACCACCTGATAACAATATAGCGCCCATGCTCGCCGCCTGCCCAGTGCATAAAGTACTGACGTCGGGTTTGATAAACTGCATGGTGTCATAAATCGCGAGACCAGCCGTCACTGAGCCGCCAGGGCTATTGATATAGAGGGAAATATCTTTATCTGGGTTTTCAGATTCAAGGAATAGTAATTGTGCGACAATCAAATTCGCCATATGGTCTTCAATAGGACCAACAACAAATATGACGCGCTCTTTTAATAAGCGAGAGTATATATCATAGGCTCGTTCACCACGGGCAGACTGCTCTACTACCATTGGCACCAGATTTGCCTGCGTATTATCCATCTTTGGAAGCATGGAAGTGATACCGCCTGTGATACTGAATTCGCTCATATTTTACAATTTCCTTTATTTTTCGACCAGCGTTCTGGTCCTATTGTGAGTATCAAGCTTTTGATTCGGTTTTCGCTAATTAAGCGGCACCGTTCATTAATTCTTTAAAGCTTGATGCCTTATCGGTCACTTTCGCCTGACTTAATATATGTTCAACAACTTGATCTTCAAGTACCATCGCTTCAAGATTCGCACGAGCTTGCTTATTTTGGCGATAATACTCTACGACTTGAGCAGGATCTTCATAGGATGAAGCCATTTCCTGTAAGGCAGATTCAATGATACTTTCATCAGGCTTGATTTGGGCAGTTTTAATGACTTCGCCTACCAATAGACCAAGCTTTACTCGTTTTGAACCTTCTTCAGCAAAAATCTCGTCAGGCAAACTGGAAGTATCGAAAGACTCCATACCCTGCCCCTGATCCATGCGTTGGGCAGCTTGCTCTTTCAATGCTTTTATTTCTTCGGCGACAAGTGCCGTTGGGGCAATAATTTCATTGGCTTCAAGGAGACCAGCCATGACTGCGTTTTTAAGTTCAGATTTTAAACGTTGCTTCAGCTCTTTTTCCATATTGGCACGTATGTCAGCATTCATCTTTTCGATGTCACCATCTTTCACGCCAAATGCTTTGGCAAATGCCGCGTCGACTTCTGGCAAAACAGGTTCAGATACTTTGGTAGCCTTCAGAGTAAACTCGGCCTTCTTACCCGCAACATCTTTGCCATGGTAGTCTTCAGGGAAATTGACTTCGGCAACCTTTTCTTCACCGACTGAAATACCATCCAATCCTTCTTCGAATTCTTTCAGCATTTGGCCAGCGCCAATTTCAACATCCATATCTTTACCCGCACCGCCTTCGAATAGCTCGCCGTCAATGCGACCTTCGAAATCGACTGTCACTTTATCGCCCTGAGTTGCTGCGCGCGTTACTTCTGCCCAGTCTTTACGTTGATCGCGCAATTTGGCAATCATGTCATCAAAGTCTTCCTCAGATATTTCAGCCGTTGGCTTTTCAATCTGGATAGAATCAAGGTTTAGTTTTTCGACTACAGGATAAACCTCAAAGACAGCCACATAAGTCATGTCTTCTTTTTCTTCTGCTGTCACTGATTCAATATTTGGCATGCCTGCAGGACGAACTTTTTCTTGTATTAGCGCTTCCTGATAAGAAGATTCAAGCACGTCGCCAACGACTTCCTGGCGAACATGCCCACCAAATTTTTGCTGAACCACTTTTAAGGGGACTTTACCTGGACGAAAGCCATCAATCTTGACAGTCTTAGCAAGCTCTTTGAGCTTCTTTTCGACTGCCTGTGTTACCGTATCGGAAGGAATCTGAACCGTCATTTTGCGTTCTAGGCCTTCGAGCGTTTCGATAGATACTTGCATGATAAAATCTCGTGATTTTCGATAAGAAGGGATATTATTGCCAGTGAGTGTACTGACTTACATTAACCTGAACTAGTATTTTTATTCGCTTTACTAACCAACTTAGTTGATTAAAAAAATGGTGCGAAAGGAGAGACTCGAACTCTCACATCCTAAGATACCAGAACCTAAATCTGGCGCGTCTACCAATTCCGCCACTCTCGCACATTACTCGCTTGTATCGGTAGATATATTGGTACCCGACAATTCGCTAACGAGTCATCGTATATCTGTTCCGATTTTCTAGTGCCTGCTTGTTTAAATCAACTAACAGCCACCAGATCAATATGGGGTGGACGATGGGGATCGAACCCACGACAACAAGAATCACAATCTTGCACTCTACCAACTGAGCTACGCCCACCATAAAAAATGGCACGCCCGGCAGGATTCGAACCTGCTACCCTCGGCTTAGAAGGCCGATGCTCTATCCAAATGAGCTACGGGCGCAATAACCCTTATCCTGAATCGACTGAACTACATCTAACTGAAGAACCAATTCTCATTAGGCTATTCAGCTGAGTCGACATCCGGCGTTTGCCATCAACCGTCAGGTTTATTTCCCCTAGAGTTGATACTGAGAAACTGTCAGTCCGATCAGATCACCTGGTAAATGACCTTCATCTCTAAACTTAACACTCTCTATTTAATTGGTCGGGGTGGAGAGATTCGAACTCCCGACCCACTGCTCCCAAAGCAGTTGCGCTACCAGGCTGCGCTACACCCCGAAATCTGCCTATCAGCAAGGCGCAGGATAATACGCTGAACAAAAATCGCCGTCAATTGAACATTACAGTTTTTATCATCTTTTTTGTCAACGTCATTGTGAATCGATTTTTTATCGACCAATGCCACTTAACCTCTACGCCATCGTGTCCCACCAGCGCCGTCTTCTAATACGATGCCAGCGGCTGTTAATTCATCTCGAATACGATCAGCCGATGCCCAGTCCTTGCCTTCTCTCGCATCAAGCCTTTGCTGTATCAACTCATCGACCTTGTCGTCGGTTAATCCAATGTCATCGCCCACCTGCCCCTTTAGATAAGACTCTGCATCGCTTTGTAGTAACCCGATAATACTACCCAGATACTTCAGCAGACTGGCTAGTGCGTTGACCGCTGTCGGGTTTTCGGTTTTCGCTCGATTAATGTCTCGCACTAAATCAAATAGCACGGCAACTGCATTCGCCGTATTGAAGTCGTCATTTAAAGCGGCTTCGAATCGTTTTTGATATTCAGTGTCAGCTGCCGCCTCACCTAGCTCAGCGTCTAGTAACCCGCCGTAAAAGCGCTTAAGGGCGCTTCTGGCGTTATTGAGCTGGTCTTCAGAATAATTCAATTGGCTTCGATAGTGACTACTGAGTATGAAATAACGAATTTCTTCCGCCTTGTAATCTTTCGATACGTCTCGCAGGGTAAAAAAATTACCCAACGACTTAGACATTTTTTCTTCGTTAACGCGTACAAAGCCGTTATGCATCCAGTAATTCACAAAAGTTTCACCCGTGCAGCACTCACTCTGAGCGATTTCATTTTCGTGATGTGGAAACTGCAAGTCTTGCCCGCCACCATGAATATCAAAGTGGTTGCCGAGCATTTGTGTCGACATCGCTGAGCACTCGATATGCCAACCTGGTCGACCATCGCCATAAACAGACGGCCAACTAGGCTCGCCCGGTTTAGCTGATTTCCACAACACGAAATCGAGTGGGTCGTTCTTTTGCTTATCAACCTCGACCCGTTCACCTGAACGTAATTCGTCTATCTTTTTACCCGACAGCTTGCCGTAGTCCTTATACTTGGCAACCGAAAAATATACATCACCGCTGGGTGACTGATAGGCATAACCCCTGCTCACCAACTCTGCAATCATATCCAACATCATATCAATACTATCGGTCGCACGGGGCTCCTTAGTCGGTCTCAGCACACCCAGAGCATCGGCATCTTCGTGCATGGCATTGATAAAGCGCTGGGTTAGTTGATAGAAGTCTTCGCCACTCTCATTGGCACGATTGATGATTTTGTCATCAATATCGGTAATATTTCGCACGTAGTTGACGTCATAACCGAGGTGCTGCAAATAACGATAAACCACGTCAAACACGACCAAGACTCGGGCGTGGCCAATATGGCAATAGTCGTAGACTGTCATGCCGCAAACATACATACGTACCTGCCCTGGTACGATGGGTTTAAACGCTTCCTTTTGATTAGTTAGAGTGTTGTATATTGTCAGCATCGAATGTCAGTAGGGCTAAGTGAGCCAGTTAGTGATTGAGGCAGAAGAGTTTAAGATATCGCGAGTTATAGGGAAACCCATAATATATGCATTCGAAGCAATCCTTCTCGAAAGCTATCTTAAATAGCGGTTTTGGCAATGTTACTTGCAATTCTGTGCTATTCAATCAACTCATCCTTCCATCTACCATAACAAATCAGTAGACTCCGCCTATTCTTCAACCCAGCGGAAATTATGATGACTAAAAAGCACCTCCCACTTCTAGTAGTGATAGCTGCGATCGCGTCCCTCGTTTTTTTCTCTACTATTAAATCGGCGACTACAGGTAATACAGAAATGACTGAGACAGCAACAGAAAACGTATCCGTAATGTTAGAAACATCTATGGGTAACGTCACCATCGAAATCGATATGGCTAATGCACCGAATACCGGTGAAAACTTTTTGGCTTATGTCGACGACGGTTATTTTGTGAATACTATATTTCACCGCATTATTCCTAATTTCATGGTGCAAGGCGGCGGCATGACCGCAGACATGGCTGACAAGTCAAGCAAGCATGCGGCGATTAAGAACGAAGCCAACAATGGCCTCAAAAATGACCGTGGCACTTTGGCCATGGCCCGCACTGGTGACCCACATTCGGCAACATCACAGTTTTTCATCAACCACGCTGACAATGGGTTTTTGAACCATTCAAGTGAAACAGCTCAAGGCTGGGGTTATGCGGTATTTGGCAAAGTAACTGATGGCATGGACATTGTCGACGCGATGGCGGCAGTTCCAACTGCAACCAATGGCGGGCATGGAGATGTACCTTTAGAGACGATTACTATAACGGGTGCGAGCCGCTTGTAATTGTAATGCCGAGCCCACAAAGCCATCTTCTATAAAACAAGGGAAGCATGTGCATGAGTGATGAAACGTTATTTATATCAGACTGCCATGTTGATGCCAGTAAGCCAGAGATAACGAGCAATCTGCTCGATTTCTTACAAAACCGGGCGAAAAACGCCCGGTTTCTGTATATTCTTGGTGATTTATTCGAAGCTTGGATCGGTGATGATGATCATAACCACAGCAATGAATCTATAATAAATCACCTAAAAGCGCTGTCAAAAAATACCGAAATTTTCTTCCTTGCTGGTAACCGCGATTTTTTACTCGGCAACGAAGCAGCTAACGCTATTGGCTTAACACGGATCGACGATCCAACCGTTATACAACTCGGTGATAATCGTGTTGCCCTGCTACATGGTGATACCTTGTGTACCGATGATAACGACTACCAAGCATTTAGGCGCATGGTGCGTGACCCTGACTGGCAGGCCCAATTTCTATTGAAACCAATTGGCGAACGTCAGGCAATTGCTGCTGCGTTGCGCGTTAAGAGCTTAGAGGCGATGGCAGAAAAGGCGGTTGAAATTATGGATGTGAATGCTGACGCAGTGTCCAACTGCTTTACTGAACTAGACGTCGATTTGATTATTCATGGTCACACCCATCGACCTGCGATTCATCAGTATGCCAACAACCAGACACGCTTTGTGCTGGGTGATTGGAATCCACAACCCAGTTATTTAAGCTGGGATGGCAAGCTGGGTTTTAAATTGGTTGACCCCAGAGTTAGCCAGCATTAGTCAGTAGCCATCGATCTGGGCGGTAATTGATCCGCATACACTTGCAGGTCACCTATATTACCAGCCACCCAATCGTGGTCATAATAGGTGTCTAGATAACGCTCACCGCTATCACACATTAATGACACGATAGATCCGCTTTGCTGATTTTCGAGCATTGTTCGCGCAACGTGAAAAACACCCCATAAATTGGTGCCGGTAGATGCACCGGGTTTACGCCCGATCAATGCTTCAAGCCAGAGCATGGTGGCGATACTGGCAGCGTCTGGCACTCGTAACATTTCATCAACTACATCGGCCTGAAATGATGGTTCTACCTGAGGCCGACCGATGCCTTCAATTCGACTACCAACGTCAGCACAAAGACTTGTATCGCGGCTATGGTAATAATCAAAAAACACAGAATTTTCGGGGTCTACTACCACCAATTGAGTGGGATAGGCCTGATAGCGAAAATATCGTCCTAGCGTCGCCGAAGTGCCGCCAGTGCCTGCACTCATGACGACAGTATGCGGGATAGGATAAGGCTCGAGTTTCATTTGCTGGAAAATGCTCTCAGCGATATTGTTATTGCCGCGCCAGTCGGTTGCGCGTTCAGCATAGGTAAATTGATCCATAAAATAGCCGCCCACTTTATCGGCTAGTAGGGCGGATTCAGATCGCACCTGCGATGCTTTATCAACAAAGTGGCATTTTCCGCCATAGTGTTCAATCTGAATTATTTTACTGCGGGCGGTACTCGACGGCATCACCGCGATAAACGGCAGGCCTATCATTTGGGCGAAATAGGCTTCCGATACGGCAGTACTGCCAGAGGACGCCTCGACAATAGTCGTGTCTTGTCTGATCCAGCCATTACACAAGGCATACAGAAATAGTGACCGTGCCAACCGATGCTTCAGGCTTCCGGTTGGGTGCGTGCTTTCGTCTTTTAGGTATATATCGATATTACGAAAGGTAGGTATATTGAGTTTTACCAAATGCGTATCGGCGGAGCGCTGATAATCCGCCTCTATTTTTTTAACTGCCTGATTGGTCCAATCTCGCATGGTATCTCCATCATATTTTCACTATTATTATTACTACGCTTTACCTAAATTTAACTCTTTTTGTTCCAGTGATTTCAACTCACGGGCATCAAAACCAGCTTCTAGTCTGGCAGGCCAGTTAAATGGTCCTCGCAGCTTTCCGTCCATATACAGATCGATTAGGTCACCAAATGTGTCAGTAGGATTGAGTTTGCGCTCTTCACACAAGGTTTGATACCAGAAACTGCCGATTCGAACATGCCCTATTTCGTCTCGGTAGATAATCTCCAAAATTTCGACTGCGCGTGAATCTCCAGCCTGACTGAACTTGGTAATCAACGCAGGCGTGACATCAAGCCCTCTTGCCTCCATAACACGTGGCACGAGTGCCATACGGTGTAAAACATCGTGACGAGTCTTACACACCATGTCCCATAATCCGCGGTGAGCATCGTGTTCACCATAAAATGATCCTCTCTCAGCGAGACAGTCATCAAGTAACAGGAAATGCTTCGCCTCTTCACTTGCGACCAGCAACCAGTCACTGACATATTGCACTGGCATTTGTCGGAACCGATAAACCGCATCTAGTGCTATGTTGATCGCATTAAATTCAATATGAGCAAATGCGTGCAAAAATCCAATACGACCAGCCTCACTCGACATGCTTCTACGCTTTAGATTTCTCGGGTTTACGAGCTTGGGTAAAACCGGTTGACCGGGCGTATCGAGCGCTAGGATTGTAGCAGCCTTGATTGTGTGTTCAAGGCTCTCAGCTTCATCTTCAGGTGATAAGCAAGATTGTTGCCACTGTGCCGCCAGCGCAAAAGTCAATTCACATTTACGTCGTGGATTCGACTCCAATAAGGCGGCTTCAGCCTGGCTATATAGATTGAGCACTGTCAATTGACTTAATCCAAACCCCGGCTCAAATCAGCAATAATGTCTTCTATTGATTCGAGTCCTACTGCTACTCGTATCAAACCATCCTCGATTCCGGTTAATTGTTTTTGCTCAGCGCTCAAGCGACCATGTGTTGTGGTTGCCGGATGAGTGATAGTCGTTTTGACGTCACCCAAGTTCGCGGTAATGGACAGCATGTTGGTCTGGTCGACTACCTTCCAGGCCTTTTCTCGGCCTCCTTTAACAACAAAAGAAACAATACCACCAAAGCCGCTTTGTTGTTGTTTAGCTAATTCGTGCTGAGGGTGCGAAGGCAAGCCCGCATAATATACTCGTTCAATATTTGCATGATCTGAGAAGTATTGGGCCAAGATCATCGCCTGTTCAGAATGCGCCTTCATGCGCAACGACAATGTCTCCAATCCCTTTAAAGCGTTCCAAGCATTAAACGGGCTCATGGTAGGGCCTGTAGTTCGAACGACACCAAATAGTTCTTCACCAACCAGCTGCTTGTTCCCTACCACCGCTCCGCCAACCGTTCTACCTTGCCCATCAAGATATTTAGTTGCTGAGTGCACAATCAAATCTGCACCGAAGCCAAGCGGTTTTTGTAATGCTGGCGTGCAAAAACAGTTGTCTACCACCAGTAAACTATTATTGTTGTGCGCAAGATCAGCCAATAACTGAATATCTGCGACTTCTGTTAGTGGGTTTGATGGTGTTTCTAAAAAGAACAGCCGTGTATTCGATTGAACCGCAGCCTTCCATGAGTCAATATCAGTCAAATCAACAAACGTTGTATCAATGCCAAACTTCGACAGATAACGTTCGAATAAAACGACTGTGGTACCAAATACCGATCTCGACGACACGATATGATCACCTGATTTCAGCAAGCCAACGCAAATCGCCATGATCGCAGACATGCCCGACGCGGTCGCGATACAGCTTTCACCTCCTTCCAATGCAGCTAATCGTTGTTCAAAATTTTGCGTAGTGGGATTTGTAAAGCGAGCATAGATATTTCCTGGCTCATCTCCTGAGAATCTGGCGGCTGCCTGAGCCGCGCTATCGAACACAAAACTAGACGTGGTAAATATTGGCTCACCATGCTCACGCTCATGGGTACGACGGTGTCCCGTACGAATCGCACGCGTCTCAAAACCGTAAGATTGGGGTTTGTCAGTTGGGTTTGTCACGAGTTAACTCCAAAAATAATAACTCGGAAGGGGAACAAGAATGCTATGACTGTCAACACCCGCCCTCTTTAGCAAATTTATAACACAGAATCACTATCGTTTTTGATTCCGTTAGCGCCTGCAAGCCGAGAAACAAATTAGCGCTTTACGGGACATTACGATGAAGGCCTAGCTGTGTCAAGATTTTAGAATGAGCATGCGTCACTCTCAATCAACGCCATGTCAGAAGTGTCTTAACAACTCTTTATAAATTGGTATTATTCAAATAACGATCTACTTTATGAAAACAAGGTCGTTGACCAGAACATCACCAAACAACTCGATGACATCCTTATTTTTCATGCGAATACAGCCATGTGAAACAGCCTGCCCTATACGCTTCTCATCCGAGGTCCCATGGATATAGATATAACGCGAGAAAGTATCACTATCACCACCGTGATTGATCCCTTCCTCCATACCATCTAACCACAGAATACGCGTAGTGATCTCGTCTTCATCTTGATTTTCGGTTTGGATACTGATTCGGCCAGTCGGCTCGCGGCCTTTAAAAACAGCACCCGTTGGCTCGCCGCCACCTATTTTCTGTTTTATGCGGTGGATACCAAACGGTGTTTTGTAGCTATCGAGTTGATTACCCACACCTGCGGCGGCGGTTGATATCGCATAACACTGTGTTCGTTCTGGCTCGACATCAACCTGATATAAACACTGTCGTGCAGTATCGACATAAATGAACGGTCGTTGATTCGCTAATGCCGTATTGCTGGGTAATCTACCACCTAGTATTGCGGCTATTTGATCGTTAATTTCTTGCCATAACATCGAGGCAGGGACATTCATTCATTAGGCCTAGTCATTCATCAAGCATTATTATGCAAACCAGCAGCACTCACGTTTTCTTCACTACCGTCTTTAGCAGAATCGTTTCTGACACTTTTGATTTTTTCGAGATAGTCGCCGTCGATGGTTTTTGTGATGTACTTTCCATTGAAACAGGAACAATCAAATTCGTTAATGCTTCGATTGCCTTTTTGAACTGCATCAATTAAGTCATCCAAGTCCTGGTAAATTAACCAGTCGGCACCTATACGTTCAGCGATTTCTTCATCATTACGATTATGCGCCACTAGCTCTTCGACTGCGGGCATGTCGATACCGTATACATTGGGGTATCGAACAGCAGGAGCGGCTGATGCGATATACACTTTCTTGGCGCCTGCATCTCGAGCCATTTGAATAATTTGTTTTGATGTTGTACCCCGAACAATTGAATCATCTACCAACAAAACCGTTTTACCCTTGAATTCAATATCGATCGCATTCAATTTACGTCTCACGGACTGCTCTCGTAGTTTTTGCCCTGGCATGATGAAAGTTCGGCCGATATATCGATTTTTGATAAAGCCTTCCCGGAATTTCACGCCCAGATGATAAGCCAGCTCTATCGCTGCTGGACGGCTTGTATCAGGTATCGGAATGACAACATCGATGTCATGATTAGGCATTTGTCTGAGAATTTTCTCTGACAACTTCACGCCCATGCGTAAACGTGCCTTATAGACATAGATGTCATCGATAATAGAATCGGGACGAGCGAGGTAGACATATTCAAAAATACACGGGTTGAGTGCATGGTTTTGTGTACATTGCTTTAAGTGCAGGTTGTTATCGGCATCGATATAAATAGCTTCTCCGGGTTTAATGTCAGAAATCATTTCGAATCCTGACGCCTGTAGGGCAACGCTTTCAGATGCAATCATGTATTCAACGCCCTCGGCTGTTTCACGTTTTCCGTACACGACAGGGCGAATGCCATGTGGATCGCGAAAGCCGATAATACCTTTGCCCGTCAGCATGGCTATCACGGCATAGGCGCCTTCGATACGTTTATGAGTTTCGGTAACAGCAGTAAAAATATCATCGACCGACAAATTCAAAGAGCTTGATTTTTGTAATTCATGGGCTAGAACATTCAACAATACTTCGGAATCAGACTCGGTATTGATATGGCGTAAATCTGACTGGTAAAGCTCTTCTTTAAGCTTATCTACATTGGTTAAATTGCCGTTGTGCGCCAGCGTGATACCGTAGGGTGAGTTGACATAAAAGGGTTGAGCTTCTGCTGATGACGAACAACCAGCGGTTGGATATCGAACGTGTCCAATGCCCATATTGCCCACAAGTTGCAACATATGCTTGGTATGAAAAACATCGCTGACCTGACCATTATCCTTGCGTAGGCAGAGTTTTTTTCCGTCAGAGACTACGATTCCAGCAGAGTCCTGTCCTCGATGTTGAAGCACTAACAAGCTATCGTAGATAACCTGTGCTACCGACTGACGACCGACAATTCCAATGAGTCCGCACATGGTTTAAAACTCTTAAATATGATTGATGAATTAATTAACCACAAAACTAATTAATTAACTAAATAATTATTTCGTAATCGAGACAGTATAGTCGAGACTGCTATCTCAGCATCACTATAATGGGCTCTCTACAACGAGAATCGACTTGCAATATCTTGCGGCAAAATGTCTTTTATCCAGCCAGCTAGGTTCACAAAATATTCCACCATTAACGACGCTTGCCACCAAGGCTCTATTGGCATAGGCGTTAACCCAGCTAACAATACCACCATGGTAACGATTAGCACGCCACGCGCACCACCAAAGACAACGCCCAAACTTTTATCGGTACCGCTCAATCCCGTCTTAGATACCATTTGGCTTGCCATATAATTAACAATAGCACCCACAATCAGGGTGCAGACAAAAAGAACACCAAATGCACTGCCGGTACGGATCGTAGGGGAAGACATATACGGCTCAAGTAACAGCGCCATCGGTTCAAAATAGCGAAACGCAATGAAGCCCGCGACAAGCCAACTAGCGAGCGAAATCGACTCTTTTACAAAACCGCGTGCCAAACTGATTAGTGCTGACAAAGCGATAATGGCGATCATGATAAAATCAAGCCAATTCATAAACATCTCTCTAATGGTGGGTAACTGTAAAATGGTTCAGTTATAAACTGTGAGGTCATTGCTCATACTGCATAATCAAACCATCAATATTATATTTCGCCTTGACCTTATTCCGCGCAATTTTTGATAATTGTCTATTCACAAAAGGTCCCAGTCTGACTCGGTAGCTGAGCTTGGAGTCGACATTAAACTTTTCTACAAATACAGTCGATATTTTAGATTTGCGAAGTTTATCTCGTAGTAAGGTCGCCTTAGTAAAGTCTTTAAAGCTGCCTACCTGTAAAACATAGCTTTCACCACCAGTCTTCTGTTTGATTACTTCTATTTCTAACTTGGTGACCGCTAATGCCTCCAAAATAACTGGTTCTTTAGCCTTTGCTTTGCTTTCATTTTGATCAGATTCGCTATTCTTTGCTTCTGCAAGTGCTTCAGGCATCTCATCAATAAGATTAGATTGCTCGTCAACAAAACCTGACTGGATGGTCGGCAACTCATCTACGTTGGCATGCAATTCGAGAATTTTCTGTTCGAACTCAGGATTTTCATCCAGATTGACTGGGATGGGAATATCAACAGATAGTGCCTCCCTTCGTACGCCGGAACCGTCTAGGATCATCGGTAAAAAAATCACCGCTAGCGCGAATATAACAGTGATACCCACGAGTCTTTGTTTGGTATTTTGATCCATCGTTAGACTTAGCTAGTGTGAGTTTTCGAGGTAGCTCGAAGAAAGAGTTCGACTGTTACAAATGATCCTGTGACGATCATTATATCCTGATTACTTAAAGAAGACAGCGCATGTTCCAAAGAATCTTCGACCTTTTCAAAGCATTTATCCGCTAACACGCAAGTGGATATTCGCTGCTGAAGCTGTTCTGCTGGCAGGCCTCGGTCGCAATCCAGTGCTAATAGCCACCAGTCATCGACTACCTGACTAAGCTCAGCAACGAAGTTCAGGCTCTCTTTATCATCGAGCATACCGAGTAGAACGATAAGACGACCTGTTTCTGGCTTTAGTAAAGACAGGTTATTAGCCAGCGCTTTGGCCGCATCATGATTGTGCCCAACATCGACATACACATTAGCTGTCAATGGCGTTTCAATTTTTTGAAACCGTCCGATCAGCTCTGTGCCTTCAAAATTCTTGTCGACATTCATGGGGGTAATTTGACTGCCATCGAGCAATAGATGCAGACCTGCAACAACACCCGCTAAATTCTGCACTTGATGCATGCCAGGCAATACAGGGTTTATATAATGCTCAAGACCGAGGCCTTTCCAAAGATAATGGCCTATTGAATCAATTGCTTGCATTTCGAAGTCGCGTTGATATTGCAAACTGTTACAGTGCAACCGACTAATTTCATCAAGCACCGATTGTGGGGGTTCACTATCATTGCAAACGACAGGGATGCCTTCGCGCAATACACCCGCCTTCTCAAAACCTATTTTCTCGCGAGTATCACCCAACCAACTTTGATGGTCGATTCCAATACTGGTCAAATGAACCAGATCCGCATCAATAATGTTAACCGCATCTAAGCGCCCACCGAGACCCACTTCTAAAATCGCGAATTCTGGCTGCTCTTGCTGCATTAACCATAAGGCTGCCAGAGTTCCGAACTCGAAATACGTCAGTGGAATATCACCTCTAGCCTGGTCTATTGCTTCAAATGCACCGCAAAGCATCTCATCAGTCGCCATTTCCCGATTGATTTTGATCCGCTCGTTATATTGCAGTAAATGAGGGGAGGTGTAGCTGGCAACCGAATAGCCTGCATTATGCAGCCAAGTTTCATAGCTGGTTACAGTAGAGCCTTTGCCATTCGTGCCGGCCACTGTGATAACCCGGTTGGCGATTTTATTAATGCCAAGCCGGTTCGCAACAGTCGAGACACGTTCAAGTCCAAGGTCTATTGATTTGAAATGTAATAAGAGTTGCCAATCAAGCCACTCGTCTAGGGAGTTAAAACGCATCTTTAAGTTTCTAGGCTCACTTTTGTGCTCACTTTTGGGTTACTTGGCTGAAGGCCAGAAAATCTATTCAATGTTTGGTATGCAGTGCTTGCTATGCAATAAAAGGCATTAGATGCTAGGGCGTCGCTTGCGCCATCATCATGGTGCATAGTGAACTAATTTTTTGACGCAACTCTCGCCTGTCGACAATCATGTCAACCGCGCCATGTTCGAGTAGAAACTCACTGCGTTGAAATCCTTCTGGCAAGGTTTCTCGAACAGTTTGCTCGATGACGCGCGGCCCAGCGAAACCTATCAAAGCATTGGGTTCGGCAATATGGATATCACCTAACATAGCTAAACTAGCAGAAACACCGCCCATAGTAGGATCAGTTAAAACACAAATATAAGGTAGCCTGCGTTTTGAGAGTCGCGTTAATGCAGCGCTCGTTTTAGCCATTTGTAGCAAGGAAAATAATGCTTCCTGCATACGTGCACCGCCACTCGCGGTAAAACAGACTAATGGAATATTATTTTCGATACTGGCATTCACAGCACGAACAAATTTTTCGCCGACAACACCGCCCATCGAACCGCCCATGAATTTAAACTCGAATGCAGCTGCAACCATTTCGACACCCATAACCGCACCTTTCATAACAATCAGCGCATCCTTTTCGCCAGTTTGCTTTTGAGCCTGGGACAATCTGTCTCGATATTTTTTGTCATCTTTAAACTTGAGTACATCGTCTGCTTCCAAATTGGCTGCAATTTCGACTTTTCCTTTTGGGTCAAAGAAGTAATCTAGCCGGCGTCTGGCAGGGACACGCATGTGATGATCACATTTGGTACAGACTTCCTGGCTTCGATCTAACTCAGCCCGGTAAATAATGGCATCACAATTGCCACACTTAGCCCACAAGCCTTCGGGCACACCTTTCTTGTCGCTAATACCAGATGTGCGTATTTTTGACGGCAGTAATTTATCAAACCAATTCATTCGACGCTCCGATTGTTAGCATCCATCATCATTCTCATGTCTTTGAGTGGCCCCATCAAAGTTTCGGCTACAAATAATGCACCAAACTGTCCTTTAATATCGGGATATTGGAAATAGCCTGTTACAAGGTCATGCATTTGCGTCGCCACGTTTAACCTCTTGAAAAAACTGGTTGATTAAGTTCAAATCCTTCACACCTTTTGAAATTTCGACACCCGAGCTGACATCGACACCCCATGGCCTGACCTGGGTGACTGCATCGGCAACATTTGCAGGGTTAAGTCCCCCGGCGAGCACCAACGGACGGTCAAACGATGAAGGTATTTTTGACCAGTCAAATGTATCACCAGAACCGCCCTGACGTCCAGCAGCGTTGCTGTCAAACAGGAATCCCTGGGCAGAAAAATACTGTTGGGTATAAGCCTCCACATCGACCGCACTACCCATCGATATCGACTTTATATAAGGTTGCTTCCAACGAACACAATCAGGCTCTGGTTCCTGACCGTGAAATTGCAGGCAATCGGGATTGATAGTCGATAAAACCTCACTGATCCATTCTTCTGTTTCATCCATAAACAAGGCAGTGATGGTAACAAATGGCGGCATGGCGTCCCG
>JBLHID010000041.1:0-20222 GCA_047615545.1 Polaribacter sp. | reverse complement strand
CCGCTACATGCGAACAGTCGTCTCAATCTTGAGCGAGGCAATGGCAGTACTGAAGACATTACCGCTCGAATTATCGACATGGTTTCTCCAATTGGTAAAGGCCAGCGTGGTTTAGTGGTTTCGCCACCAAAGGCTGGTAAAACATTAATGCTGCAAAATATTGCACAAAGCATCGCAAGCAACTATCCGGAGTGTTACCTGATCGTATTGTTGATCGATGAACGCCCTGAGGAAGTCACTGAAATGGAGCGCATGGTTAAAGGCGAAGTGGTTGCTTCAACTTTTGATGAACCTGCCAGCCGCCATGTTCAGGTAGCCGAAATGGTAATTGAAAAGGCCAAACGGTTGGTTGAACATAAGATTGACGTGGTCATTCTGCTCGATTCTATTACTCGCTTGGCACGTGCTTACAATACGACTATTCCATCATCCGGCAAGGTTTTGACTGGTGGTGTCGATGCACATGCATTACATCGTCCAAAGCGCTTTTTTGGCGCGGCTCGTAATATTGAAGAAGGTGGTAGCTTGACTATTATCGCGACGGCACTAGTAGAAACCGGTTCTAAGATGGACGAGGTTATCTACGAAGAATTCAAAGGTACCGGTAATATGGAGATCCACATGGATCGAAAAATTGCCGAAAAGCGCGTATTCCCTGCACTTAATATCAACCGTTCTGGTACACGCCGTGAAGAATTGCTGTTGGGTCAGGAAGAGCTGCAAAAAGTTTGGATATTGCGTAAGTTCTTGCATTCGATGGATGAGATTGATGCCATGGAATTCGTACTGGGCCGTATGCAAAACAGCAAGACCAACATAGAGTTCTTCGATCAAATGAAGAAGTAGGTTGTCGGTTATTTATGCCCCAGGTTCCTTCGACTGAAGTTGATACGATCACGGTTGATTCAACCCATGTTGATTCGAGCAGAGTCCATTCGATTGAACCGATTATAGGTCACAATCCCCGAATTATTATACTCGGCAGTATGCCGGGTATAATCTCGATTAATGCCGCGCAATATTATGCCAACCCACGTAATTTATTCTGGGTGGTTCTAGCAGATTTGTTCGGCATTGATATCGACTGCAGCTACGAGTCTAAAGTTCAGCAGATACAACAGCTACCGGTAATTGTATGGGACACGCTTAAAGCCTGTCATCGTGAAGGTAGTCTTGATTCCAAAATTCTCAATACTGATATCGAAGCCAACGATATAGCCGCTTTACTGAAACAATTCCCAACCGTACAAGCGATAGCATTTAACGGAGGCGCATCGGCCAAATATTTTGATCGTTTAGTAAAACCTCAGTTATCGACAGATTTGCACATTGAGCTATTTAAAATGCCTTCCACAAGCCCAGCCAATGCAGGCATGAAGCGAGAGCAAAAACTTGAACTTTGGCGAAGGTTGTCAGTATTTATTTAGGCTTAGCAGCAGGTTTTGGAAAGCCTTCAAATTTAGGTGCTTCTGATACTGCGTCATACCAGTCCGCTCTGTCACCCCAGAAAATACTATCTTTAGGTCGAATGCCTGGGTCTTCGCTCAAGCTTCCTGCGGGTATAATTAACTTGCCACTTTTAGCACTGGTATATGGCACTGGGGAGCCGCAGTGACTGCAGAAACTCTTTGAGATTACATCGGGCTCATCTGGTACGAAATTAATGATTTGATCCTCACCTGATAGCCATTCGAGTCGATCCGGCGTGGTGAAAATATTAGACGCATGAGCGCTACCAGTTGATCGTCGACATTGGCTGCAATGGCAAATATGAAAGACGCTAAAAGGGCCTGTTGCTGCGTATTGCACTTTACCGCAAAGGCATCCGCCGTTTACTCTATTACTCATTTTTACTCTACCTCATTGCAAGTGTTGTTTGGCTATTGAGGAGTCGATCTACTACCTCATCAAAATAGCTTTGATCGATATTGGCAAATGCAAACCGAATAAAGCACTCTTGTTGTTTTCCGAAATAACTGCCGGGCAGGCTAATGATCTCGAAATCCTGAATAAGTCGTTTGACTACCTCGCGCGAAGGCAGCTTAAACGGGTGTTCGATATAAGCAAAATAGGCACCGGCTGAGATGAGTCGATATTTAAGTTTAGGGTGCTGGAAAGCAGTTTTAATCGCAATGGCTCTTTGTTGCAATTGCTGGGCTTTTTCTGCCTTCCAATCATCCAAGTGTTGTAAGCCATAAAGAGCGGCTAGCTGCCCGACGTGAGGTGCGCTAATAGCCATGCAATCCTGTACTTTCTTCATTTGATCAAAGAAAGCCGCACTGGCTGCAACAGCACCTGTTCGATATCCGGTGAGACTAAATACTTTTGAAAAGCTGTATAAATGGACAAAGTTATTGGCCCAATCTGAGTGTTGAAATAGACGGTGGGGAGACACTGAGTCATCTGAAAAATCGCGATATGTTTCATCTAGTATCAAAGCAATTTTATGTTGTTTGGCAATCTGATAAAAGGCTTCGATGCATTCTGGCGGATAGATCGCGCCAGTCGGATTGTTGGGTGTTACTAGCACAATCGCTTTTGTCCTTGAGCTTATTAGCGGTGCTACGAGGTTGTGATCGGGTATTGCTGTTTGCGCGTTAAAGGGCAAATATTGAGCCTTAATACCTCGAGTGGATAACCACATATCGTGATTAAAATAACAGGGCAGCGGAATGATCACCTCATCCCCAGTGCTGCAAAGTGTATCGATAACAGAGCAAAAGGCTTGGTTGCATCCAGCGGTTATCATCAGGTCGTCTGCATTGATATTGGCTTGATAGCGATTATTAATGTTATCGGCAAGTGCCTCGCGTAAAGGCAATATCCCGCGGATATCAGTGTAGGTCGCGCCTTTGCCTTGCTTGACTAAATCACCAAGATGGTCGAGTAGTGATTGCGCTGGAAGATGGCCAGGCACGGCCTGACACATGTCGATGAGGTGGTCTGATGTCGGGTTAGTGACCCATGACCACGCCTCGGCGATGGGTGCGGATGCACACTCGATAACGTTTGGATTAAAGTTCATGATAATTCTGCGTGATTGTCGTTATAAATGGTCATTTAAATAATAGAGATTTAGACGTTAATGACTGGTGCTGCTTATCATGGCATCGTGACATAATAAGGAATCTTTATTGCTGATTGGAGCGCCCAATGAAATATTTGCATACCATGGTGAGAGTACATGATCTTGACGCGTCACTGGCGTTTTATTGTGATTTGCTCGGATTGGTTGAAACGAAGCGGCATGTTGACGAAAAAAACCAATTCACGTTGATGTTTTTGGCTGCACCGAATGACATCGCACAAGTCGAGGTGGAGCAAGCACCATTACTGGAACTGACTTACAACTGGGATGGTGAGGTTTACCAAGGCGGTCGAAACTTTGGTCACTTGGCATTCGCAGTGGACGATATTTACGCCTTATGCCAAAAAATGCTGGATAACAATGTCACCATAAACGTACCGCCTAAAGATGGGCACATGGCCTTTGTTCGCTCACCCGATAATATATCGATTGAGCTATTGCAAAAGGGTGATGCCTTGCCCGTTTGCGAGCCGTGGAAATCTATGTCGGTTATTGGGGAGTGGTAGAAAATGAAATGAGCCAGATAAGTCGAGACGACCTATCTGGTTTCAATTTAGGGTGCTAATCGATGCAGCACTATTTTTTCGAGTGATTATCTGAAATTAAGCTAATCATTTCGAACATGATTGATGTAGCTACCATAGACGTGATGTTATTAGGGCTATCTTTAGTAGGGATCAGGCAGACAACGTCACCGCCGATAATGTTACAACCCCTGACTGACTGCAGTAATTGCATTACTTCGTTAATCATAAATCCTCTACACCCAGATTCAATGTTCGATACACCGGGGGCGACTGTCGGATCGAGACAATCGAGGTCAAAGGTAATGTATAACGGTCGATTACCAATCCGATCACGAATAATGTCGATGCTCTTTTGCGCGCCTATTTCCTCGTATCGATCCATCGTAATAACTTCATAACCATGTTCGTAACTTGGCTTTAACCAGTCAAGCGTCCGAGCATTGCCTCTAATACCAATTTGCACACTATGATGCGCGTCAACATGATTATCGCGAACCAGATATGAGGCCCAATGGGCGGCTGATTTTTCGGCTCCGAGAAAATGTTTCATATTGCTGAAACAATCAGTATGGGCATCAAAATGTAAAATACAGACTTTTTCACCATTAGTTAAATTGGAGGTCGGTCCGCCGAGCGCCTGCAAAATGCCACCAGTAATGGAATGGTCACCACCCACTGAAACAGGGCGGGCACCAGCCCGATCTATGTGTCGATAATACTCAGTAATATGTTCGATAGATTTTTCGTTATTGTTGGCATGAGTTAATGGAACGTCACCAAGATCGTTAATGCGGCAGCCTTTCCACGGATCAAGCTCGAATTTCATATGAACTCTTCTGCCATTCGCTGACACGTTTCGAACTGCTCTGGGGCCGAGGTGTTGATCTCTTTCAGTGGTTCCATTACCGGTGCTATGCGGCACGCCTACCAGCGCAATATCACATTCACTCGGATCGGGGTTATTCGGTGCTCTAAATAAAGTGGGAATACCATACCAATACAGGGCATCCATAAAGGCGTCGTGATTTTGTTCAAACTTTTCTTCTGATTGAGTCATCTTATTATCCCGAAATAGTAAATGAAATTAACCAAGTATCACCTTGTTAAGCTGTACCTACTTGTATCGGTGTTAATTTGACAGGTTTTTACACACTATAAAATACCGATACATTAAAGTTCATTTAGGAAAGTTATAACTATGAAGGAGGTAATTTTTTGGCGTATTTCACAAACAGACTTAATGCCATATTAGACAGCGCGGTATCTTCTGGTATTTGATGGGTTATGGCTGTTATAGAGACATCTGCAAAAACCTCTTTATACAAAATTGGTTTCAAAAGCCCTCGACTCACCCAGTACTTGGCATAGTATTCAGACAAAAAGCCGATGTAATTTCCCGATAGAATAAACAGCAAGGTCGCTTCAAGACTTGAACTATAAGCGGCAGGGTTTAGCGGAAGGGGGGTATTACAAATTGGCAGGGTTTCACGAAACGTTCTTTCTACAAACCGTTCATTCTGAATATCAGAAAGTGAAACGTCCCCATCGCATTCGTTGAAAAGACAATGTTTCTTACCACAGTAAAGGGTCAATTTTTCTACACATATCTCCTGATAGTTGATGAGTGGGGATCGGTCATAAAAAACGCCAACGCCAAAATGTAAGTTTTGGGTGATCATTGCGTTGGTTAATTCAGATGGTGACATCGAAAATAAAGTCACTTTTAATTGGGGAGCTAATTGGTGAACTTCATCTAAAAAACCAGGGATATCTAAACCATCATCAAAAACCAGTTGATCAATCAAGCCAATATTAAGCTCGCCCTCAAGCATCCCCTTCGTTTCACCCACGATAGAATTGAATTCCGCATGGGCCAATAACAAAGACTGGCTAGCCTTATAAATCTCCCTACCTTCTGGCGTAAGAGAGAATCCCGATCTTCCACGCTTGCAAAGCACGATGCCTAGCTTTTTCTCCAACTCTGACATGTGCAGACTAATACTGGCAGAACTGATACCCAGCTTATCCTGAGCAGGTGAAAACCCCTGACAATCAGTCACAGTCAAGAAAATCTGAAGTCGCTTGAAATCGATTGATTTTAAAACGTCAATATTCATGTGATGCTCGGTAGCGCCTAACAATCGAAACTGTAGTGAGGTTAAACAATGTGGTCGGAACCTTGATTATTCAGCTTTCATAATAGGTAACGCTTATGCCAAAAACTGCTGAATAATAATGTAACCATAAACCTACCGCACAGAGATAGCCACATGCCTTTTGTTTATTGGACGATAATATCTCCATTGGGTTGTTGCAAAGGAGCGATGTTTTGCAATCAGTTAGCGACTCTTGGCAACTGTGTTGGTTTGCGGGGAGCCGTAGGGATAAAAGGAACGAGTCCCTCTTCAATTTTAACACCACATTTAATCAAATGAGCTTCAACCTCAACAAATGAAACTGTCGTTATCAGGCAGAAATGAGCACTTCCGAGGGTTGGAACAAGCGGTTTGGGTTCGAATTCTTTGCCACTCTGATGCAAATTGATTTTTTGCTTCCCAAAAATTAATGAAGCATCATAGATCTACGAGTGGTAATAAAACTAGGTAAACCTACGTTTCGATAATTTCAAGTTGTTTTATTATTTGGGCCGCTGTTATCGGGTAGGGTTTGTCTTCTCGGATTGCTTTAAAAACATGGTTGAACAAGTTCATATAAGATGACTTTTCGGAAGCTATGTTAACACTTGTTTTAATCCCCTGTTCAGAGACTGTCGTCAACACACCTTGCTTGCTTTGTTCTTCAACACCAAACAATTCATCGGTGACGCGCATGCCATCAAGTAACTGCTTTTCTTGAACATCAGAGCGTTGTTTTATATATGATCCCTTAGTGCCGTGTAATATATATGCGGGTTGTGCACTAGCCACCAGCAGGCTGGTTGTTATGTGTACCTGTAACTGATTAGGATAGGATAAATGTATATGGGCGTAGTCATTAACTTGGGTCTCTGGTCGGAAATATCCCAAGCTTTTGCTCCAATTCAAGGGTGTGCCAAATAGTGATATTGCGCCGTCCAGTAAGTGTGGCCCTAAATCGTATAATAAGCCGCTGCCCGAGATAGGACGTTCTTTGAATAGCTTTTCATTCAGTGTATTTTTGTATCGGTCAAAGCGAAAATGTACTTCTATTAATTGTCCTAATTTAGCTGAATCCAGTATCTGTTTTACAGACAAAAAATCGCTATCGTAACGACGATTGTGGAAAGCTAAGACTTTCAAGTTTTTTCTGTCAGCTTCCTCAAAAAGTTGTTTTGCCTGACACGAAGAAATCGTAAATGGCTTCTCGACCAAAACATGTTTGTTATGATGAATCGCCTTTAATGCAAATTCGAAATGGGTGTTATTGGGGGTGTTCACAACGACTAGCTCTATGCTTTTATCGGTGAGTAGCGAGTCAATTGAATCGTAGCTTATGATGTTGGGATAAGTTTTCTTGGCCAGTTTGGTGTGCCTTTCTACCACCGCACTTAGGTCAAAGCCATCATGCGCATCTAGAAAAGGCGAGTGGAATAATTGGCCTGACATACCAAAGGATAGTACCCCAGTCTTTATTTTTTTTGATATCAAAATTCAGTTAAAGTGTTTGTGAATATTATTTAATGGCATATGAAATACCTTTAGGTATTTCGACTGTTGAGCTCGATGATTTAAATTCTGACACCCGTTTCTGGGTCGAAGAAAACCACTTTTGATACATCGAACATTAACTCCATATTTTGCCCTGCCTCGACCGCACTTTCGGGTTCAACTCGACAGACGACTTTGCGGTCGTTCAGGCGTATGAATAAAAGTGTATCTGGGCCTGTAGGTTCGACAACCTCCACTGCACAGGTTGCAACTTTAATGACATCACTGTCTACTTTTTGTTCGATGCGTTGTGTAATTTGTTCGGGGCGTAAGCCTATGACGATTTCACTGTCCAATCTAGATTGTAAGCGATCATCCGTATCATTGACCGGAACCACGAATTCGCCGGCACCGCCTTCAATACGAACGCCAATCGTACCTTTGTCACTAATCAACTTTCCGTATATGAAGTTCATCGAAGGTGAACCCATGAAACCGGCGACAAACATGTTGGCTGGGTTATCGTAAATTTCTCGTGGCGACCCAAACTGTTGAACTTCCCCATCTTTCATTACGGCGATGCGATCAGCCAGTGTCATGGCTTCAATCTGGTCGTGGGTAACGTAGACAATCGTTGTTTTCATGCGCTGATGGAGTTGTTTGATTTCTGTGCGCATTTCGACCCGTAGTTTTGCGTCCAGATTACTCAATGGTTCATCAAACAAGAATAACGAAGGGTCTCGTGCCAAGGCCCGACCCATGGCAACTCGTTGACGTTGACCACCAGAGAGTTGAGCTGGTTTTCGGTTTAACAAAGGTTCTATTTGCAGCATGTTGGCAACTCGGTCAACTGTGGCCTTTTGCTCGTCCTTGTCTACCTTGCGGATTTCCATGCCGAAGGAAATGTTTTTAGCAACAGTCATGTTTGGGTAGAGCGCATAGGATTGAAAAACCATTGCGATATCACGATCCTTAGGCTGTAGCTGAGTGACGTCTCTATCACCAATATGGATAGATCCTGAAGTAACGGTTTCTAATCCAGCGATCATATTAAGTAGTGTTGACTTCCCACAGCCCGAAGGGCCGACTAATATTAGAAACTGCCCGGCTTCAATATCAATATTGATGCCCTTAAGGACCTCTATTTTACCGAAAGTTTTTTTTATATTCTGAATACTAAGTGCATGCATGATTGTTGTCTCCTGCTACTGGGCCTTAGCCTTTAACTGCGCCAGCGGTTAACCCGCGAACGAAGTACTTACCTGCAACCACATAAACAAGCAGGGTGGGTATAGCGGCTATGATGGCTGCCGCCATATCGACGTTATATTGTTTGATTCCAGTTGAAGTATTCACCAAATTATTCAACCCAACGGTTAATGGTTGTTGGTCGCCAGATGAATAAACTACCCCAAACAGAAAGTCATTCCAGATCTGGGTGAATTGCCAAATCACCGAGACCACGATGATTGGAATCGAAATGGGTAAAATAATACGCCAAAATATTTTGAAAAATCCGGCACCATCTATCATTGCCGCCTTTATTAGCTCATCTGGCAAACTGACGTAGTAATTTCGAAAGAACAACGTAGTGAAAGCCACGCCATAGACTACGTGAACCAATACCAGCCCCGAAATCGTGCCAGATAAACCGAGTATGCCAAGCGTTTGTGCCATCGGCAGCAACACAACTTGGAACGGGATCATGGTGCCGATGAGCAGCATGCCAAAAAATAGTTCACTGCCTCGAAAGCGCCATTTCGTCATGACATAACCATTTAATGCGCCCAGAGCTGTAGAAATAAATACCGCTGGTACGGTGATTAATACAGAGTTCCAGAAATAGCCTCTCAGTCCGTCACAGGTGACACCCGTGCAGGCGCTAGACCATGCGATTTGCCATGCCTCGAAGGTGATGGTGTCAGGAAATGCGAGCAGTTTCCCAAGTCGAATTTCTTCGATTGATTTTAGCGAGGTGACCAACATGACAATAAGCGGCAGCAGGTAAAAACAACAAGCGATAATGAGTATGCCGTATGCCAAAACGCGGCCTATTCGGCCAGCAGGTCCAACTGAAATAGCGTTATTCATGGCCTTTATTTCTCAGTTCGGAGTAAAGGTAGGGCACAATAATGGCGCACACGACAGCCAGCATCATCATCGAGCTGGCTGCACCCAGTCCGACTTGTCCGCGAGTAAACGCAAAAGCGTACATAAAGGTTGCTGGTACATCTGTTGCGTAGCCTGGACCACCACCCGTTAAAGCAATGACCAAATCAAAGCTTTTTACCGCTATATGCGTCAAAATAATTAAGGCACTAAAAAATACCGGCCCCAGGCTAGGGATGATGATGCGCCAGTAGATGGTTGGAAGACTCGCTCCGTCTATTTGAGCAGCCTTAATAATGCTGTCATCTACACCTCTTAGTCCTGCGAGGAATAGCGCCATGACAAAGCCAGAGGCTTGCCAGACACCAGCGATGACCACGGTATAGATTGCCATTTCAGGATCGACCAACCAGTCGAAGGTAAAGTTTTCAAAACCGAGATCGCGAACCAGTTTTTCGAGGCCGAGGCCAGGGTTTAAAATCCACTTCCAGGCGGTGCCGGTAACGATGAACGATAGCGCCATCGGATAAAGAAAAATGGTGCGAATGGCACCCTCAGCACGGACTTGTTGGTCGAGCAGAATGGCTAATATCAACCCCAATGCAAGACAGATAAAAATAAACAATCCGCCAAATATAGCCAGATTCTCGACGGCAACCCACCAACGGTCATTGGCGAATAATTTTTCATATTGTATGGTGCCAGCCCAGTCGTATTTGGGTAGCATTCTAGATTTGGTGAAGGATAACCACGCGTTTAGAAGGATATATCCATAGATAAAGATTAGAGTGATAACGAAGGTAGGCGCTAGAACCAATTTGGGCAGCGAAGACTCTATAAAGTTACCCAGGTTATTTAAACCGCTTTTAGGTTTTTCTTCGTTCTGGAGCGTAGTAGTCATGTTGACGCCACTCTATAAGTTAAAAAAAGGCAGACTAAAATCAATCAAATGATCCTAGTCTGCCCCATCATACTACTTGCTAGCCTGCACAGCTGATACCAGCTTCTTGACTGCATCTTTAGCCGATTGATCTGAATTATAAAAATTCGTTACCACATCATAGATAGCGCCTTGAGTCGCCGCAAATGTCGACATACCGTGGGCCATGCTGGGTACCAACCCACCATCTTGCGCGCTAGACACAAATGTATCCATAGAACCATGAGCACAACTATCAAACTTATCTCGTGACATGTTTAATCGAGCTGGAATAGAACCTTTATTTAGGTTAAATACTTCCTGAAACTCTGGTTCCATAATGGTTGCTGCGAAAGACTCGCGTGCTTCTTTAGAGCTGTTATCACCTTCGAAAACTATGAAACTATCGACATTAAACGTGAAGGCACCACTGGTTCCTGGCGATGGTAAACAGACGTAATCTGTACCGGGGAATTTGCCTGCAGCGGTAAATTCACCTTTCGCCCAATCACCCATAAACTGCATTGCAGCTTTACCATTGATTACCATTGAAGTCGCTAGATTCCAATCTCTACCTGGTGCGTCTTTATCGGTGTAGCTTTTAACTTTTCTTAAGGTTTCAAACGATTTTAACATTGCATCACTGCCAAGGGCTTTAGCGTCAAGTTCAACAAAAGCTTTTCGATATAAATCAGCTCCAGCAACGCCCAATACAATGCTTTCGAATACGGTCGCGTCTTGCCAGGCCTGGCCACCATGTGCAACCGGGATAAACCCTGCTGCTTTGATTTTGTCAGCAGCAACGAAAAAATCTTCCCATGTGGTTGGAATTTTTGCACCAGCTTTCTTAAATACTTCTGGGTTAGCCCACATCCAATTTACACGATGTACGTTAACTGGAACGGCAACGTAGTTACCTTCATACTTCATAACATCGGCTACAACTTTAGGTAAAAGACTATCCCATTTGCCTTTAGTACCAACCTCACTGAGTGAAGCAAGTACGCCTTCATCACCCCATTCCTGAATAGATGGGCCTTTGATCTGGGCCGCTGTCGGCGGGTTGCCAGCAAGTACGCGTGACTTCAATACGGTCGCTGCACTCTCACCGCCACCGCCAGCAACTGCCATGTCTTTCCAACTATGGCCCTTACTTTCTAGTAATCGTTTTAATTCGGCAACCGAACGTGCTTCGCCGCCAGAAGTCCAGTAGTGCAATACCTCAACTTCACCTGCAAAGGAGTTGCTTGCGGCACTCACTGCCAGAACTGCCCCGAATCCTGCCTGCATTACTTTTTTTAACATGCTTTTTCCTCGACTGTTAAATGCGCTATTGCGCGTTATCTGGGCAATAACCCAGTTTGGCGTTGCAACTGACTTCTGGCCAGTGGCGAACTCGATAGAGAATGCTTTGGCATTCTCCTCAATTCTGGTACTACCTATTATTTTTCACCTGCTGTGCTAGTGAGCCCTAAATTCTCATAATCATTGCCGAAGGCAGTCGCAACACCCATTAAAGCGGGGTATTTAGAGTAAATGACATAAGTCGGGATTTTTTGTAAATATTTAGTAAAGCGACCATGATTTTCGAAACGGCTGCGAAACAGTGATTGGGAGAAGTACTCGCCAAGTTGTGGCACAATTCCACCACCGATAAATACACCACCGCGAGCACCTAGCGTCAGTGCCAGATTTCCCGCTACGGTACCTAAAATGCCGCAGAACATTGACACAGCTTCCTCGGCAATGGCTGAATTTTTAATCATGGCCAAGGCTGTGATTTCTTTTGGCTCGAGTGGATCGACCGGGACACCGTCGAGTACAGCAATTGATTGATATAGTAAGGCTATGCCTGAACCAGAGATGAGTATCTCCGCAGATACATGTTCAAATTTGCGACGGATTATAGCGATGACACCGGCCTCACGCTCATTCAGTGGACCATATGAAACATGGCCGCCTTCTCCTTGAATTGGTATCCAGAGATTTCCTGATTTGGTGACGCCTGATACACCAAGCCCAGTACCAGGTCCAAGTACTGCCATTGAAGATTCCTCTGCCATCTGCTGATTGCCGACCTGATAACGGTCATCAATCGAGAGGCGTGGAAGCGATAATGCCAACGCGGTGTAATCGTTTATCACCTTAAGGGACTTTAAGCCCAGTGCCTGTCGTGTTTCACGAATTGAAAAACACCAAGCATGGTTAGTCATTTCGAGGCGATCACCAGAGACTGGTGTTGCTATCGAGAATGCAGCATTGAGAGGACGAGTGAAATCAACCTGGTTTAAATAAGCCTCGGTAGCGTCAACCAAGGTTTCGTAGTCGGAGCAACGCAATGTTTTAGCTTCAAAAGGCAAAGACTCAGCATTATCCACCAAGGCAAAGCGTGCGTTGGTTCCACCGATGTCTGCGATGAGGCTAGGCGTCTTGCTATACAAGGTGATTAATCCAATACTAAAAACAAAGTCGCCACATCTTATTTTATTTACTTCGCAAAGTAAATAAAATAATTTTAATCACGGTATTGTCAAAAATGAATGATATGAGCACGGCTGATTTAAATGGCAGGGTAAGACGGGCATCCAGAGTAGATGCGTTTCGGTGTTAACCTGAACCTGCTAACTGATCAGACTTGTTGGTTATAGTTGTTCTATAGAAATATCGAGCGCTTCGATTGCAGCACCTCTGACCGCGGCATCATCACCATTGGCTGGCGATGATATCTTGACCTGGAGTGATTGTGTTGCTATCGACGCTTGAATTCTTGGGAATAAGCGTGACAGCAAGGAACTGGATGGGAAATCAATTATGACCTCATCTAGCCCTAGTACAGAGCTGAGTACTTGCACAAGTTCGAAGAGTGCTTGTGCATAATCATCTAGCACAGCAGAAATACGAGCATTACCGTTAATATCAGCGTTAGCGAGTCCGTTCAGGTCGTCCATCGCTAGGCCGAGGTATTCTATCTCGTCAGTGAAGGCCGTATCAGTTCTAAGTATTTCTTCGAATGAGGTGGTAGAGCCGGCATTACGGGCAATTCGCAGATGTCCAACTTCGCCTGCCCAACCATTGCCTGTCCACAGTTTGCCTTGTAAACCAATTCCAGCACCGACACCCGATCCAATATACAGATATGAGAAGCTTTGTTGGCTCAGTCTAGGTTGCGCGTGTAGCTCAGACCGCACCGCAAGGTTTACGTCGTTGGTCAGGGAAATTGGGTAGCAGGCTTGCTGAGAGATAGCCAAATGAAAGCCCTTTCCCTCAATGGCCTTTAGCGTTGGTGCCATTAAAATTTCATTCTGTGCTGCTACCCCAGGAACGGCGATGGTGGCAGCACGAATTGTGTTGATGTCAGGCACGGCAATAGCTGCACTGGCTAGCGCGACTTTTATGGCATCTATGACACCACTTACCTCTAGGAAGTTGTCGAAATAGTGGGGTTTCAAGTGTGTGATATTACCGGCATAGTCAATCCAGGCGACTTGAATTCGACATTGATCATCGAATGGGTGGAGTCGTAATCCTATGGCACTGGCGACGTCAGGGTTGAGTTCTAGTGGTGATTTTGGTCGGCCTCGAATAGCCATATCGCTACCAGCAACCGGGGCTGCTATTCGTAGAAGACCGTTTGATAGTAGCTCGTTAGTCACTGCGGATACAGCGGCCGCAGACAATTTTAAAGCAGGAATTAAACTTGAGCGTGGCGTCGCACCATGCTTGCGGATATAGCGTAGAACCGCATTGAGGTTGATGGCTCGAATACGACCTGGTCCAGTTGCTGTTATGGTATCTGGCACAGTTATTAACGATTAGTCGGTGTACAGAAATGTCGACTCACGAATGAATATCTAGTTTTCAACATAAATTAAGGCTCCTGAATATTATTCGAAGATGATCGTATTAATGTGTATCCAGATTGACCCAGATTAACGCATCAGTATAGCTTGATAGTAGATCTGGATACAAAGCATGTGGCAGATAAACTAAAGAATTGTGATCAACTATTTCAAGTTACTTTTTTAGATACTGGCGCTTTTGAACCTTGTCGTGCTTCATCCATATGACGCTTCACAACTTCCATCAGACCCTGAGTTGATACATCGTATTCGGCGCTTTTACGTTCAATATCCTGGCTGATTTCAGCGGCCAGTTTTTTACCTAATTGTACTCCCCACTGGTCGAATGAATTGATATCCCAAACGACGCCCTGCACAAATATTTTGTGTTCGTATAGTGCGATTAACGCGCCCAGATTATATGGATTCAACTCATCCAGTAGCAATATATTGCTGGGCCGATTACCAGGGCAGCTTGCGTGGTCTTTTGGTCCAGCTTTACTATCACCACTCATGAAAGCATTGGCCTGGGCCAGCATGTTTGTGAGCAATGCAAAGTGGTGATCTACCGTTTCTTCGTCGGTGCGCAAAGAAGCAATGAAGTCTATCGGAACAAACCGAGTACCTTGATGCAGCAATTGGAAAAATGCGTGCTGCCCATTAGATCCAGTCTGACCCCATACAATAGGGCCGGTAGCGTAATTCACGGGGTTCCCTGCCATATCTACTGATTTACCGTTACTTTCCATATCGAGCTGTTGCAGAAAAGCTGGAAATTGATTCATGGCCTGATCATAAGGAATAATTGCCTGCGTTTCTGCACCAAGAAAGTTGATATGCCAAATACCGATAAGCGCGAGAATAACGGGCATATTCTGATTAAGCGGTGTTTCAAGGAAATGCCTGTCCATTGCATGAGCCCCCTCAAGCAATTCTATAAACCGGTCATAGCCAATACTCAAGGCAATGGGAAGACCAATGCTTGACCAAAGCGAGTAACGTCCACCTACCCAGGCCCAAAATTCAAAAACACAAGCCTGCTTTATACCAAATTCAATTGCAGCAGTTTTGTTCGTCGAAACAGCAACGAAATGCTGACCGATATCAGCTTTACTACTACCGGAACTTTCTAGAAACCACTGTTTAGCGCTTTTAGCATTTAACAAGGTTTCCTGAGTCGAAAAGGTTTTCGTAGAAACGATAAATAAAGTTGTCTCAGGGTTCAGTCGTTGAAGTACCTTTTGAATATGCTTACCATCCACGTTTGAGATAAAATGGAATCCTATTTTGGGATGCTGAAAATTCAGCAGCGCTCGGCACACCATATTCGGACCTAGATCAGACCCTCCAATACCAATATTTACAATGTTTTCAATTGGCTTTCCCGTATAACCTAACCATTTACCTGTCCGTACCTGCTCTGTGAAGCTCTTGAGCTTCTTCAGGCCGGCATGAATATCAGGCATAACATCTTTGCCATTGACGATTACTGGCTTATCGCTGCGGTTTCGCAGCGCAGTATGCAATACCGGCCGATTCTCTGTCACATTGATAATATCGCCCGAAAACATTTGCGCCCGACGTTGATACAAGGGTGAGTGCTCAGCTAGTTGCAACAGTGAGGCAAGTACTTCATCTGATATTTTGTTTTTGGAATAATCGAGAAATAACTCACCTAACCTTAGACTCATATTATCGAATCTTGAAGGATCGTCTTTGAAATAATCCGATATCTGATCTGATGAGGTTTCAGCGGCCAATGCCTCTAACTTTTTCCAAGTGACGGATTGATCAAGTGCATACATAGTGTGTAAGACCGTAGTTAAATGACTAAAAAAAACACTTCTCTAAGCAGCTTTGCTTAAACAAAGCGTTTCAAAGTTGGGCTTCAGGTTCAAACTTATCGTCAAGTAGCCTGCTTGCCTGCCGTAAGCGTTCAAGGTAGGCCGGTTTACATCGAACGGCGAGGCCGATTGCGAGGATATCGACGACAGCCATATGGGCGATTCGAGCTTTAATTGGTACCAGATAATTGTCTGCGTCATTGAGATCAATGGGCAAGTGATGATGGCTTAAGGTTGCCAGTGGCGAGCCACTGGCAGTGATTGAGATTATTTTCGCACCTGAAGCTTTCGCAAGCGTGCAGTTGGTAATAAGTTCTTTGCTACGTCCTGAATTTGATATCACCAGAACACAGCTATTTTCATCGAGCATTCCTGCGGCAACGCGTTGCAAATAGGTATCGCAGTAAGCTTGTGAATTGAGACCAAGTCGCGCGAATTTAAGTTGTGCATCGTTGACTACAATACCCGCACCGCCTACACCATAAATTTCGATACGATGGCTTGTCGATAACAATGAAATTGTTTCGTCGATAATATTTTCGGCAAGCTGATTGCGTATATTAGACAAGCTCGATATAGCGCCGTTGATTACCTTATCAACCAGTGCCGTAGCACTATCACTGGCTTCTATCTGGCTATGCTGATAGTACAACCGGCTGGCTAGTTCCTGTGTCAATTTCGACCGAAATTCACGGTAGCCACTCAGTTTTAACGAGCGGCAAAAACGCACGATGGTTGGCTCGCTTACGCCTGCAGCACTCGCCAATTCATTCATTGTCGCGTTGACATAATTTTCAGGTTGTTCGAGTATGATTATTGCTACTTTATTTTCAGACTTACTTAGGCTCGTTTGAATAGCGTGAATTTTATTAAGCATTTCGAATAGTCCGGTTAGTTTTCCTCACGCCAACGACTGTCATCTTCGAACACCAGATGACTGGACGCCGCTGGCCCCCAGGTGCCAGCCTGATAGCCAATTGGCGCTTTGCCACTACTTTGCCAGGCCTCCAAGATCGGATCGATCCATAACCAGGCGGCTTCGAGTTCGTCATGGCGTAAGAATAGTGTTTGGCTACCGTGAAGCAGGTCAATGATCAATCTTTCATAAGCGCTGTGCTGACGTTCAGTAATCGACTCAGTAAAATTCAAATTGAGATCAACCGGTCGCAGTCGCATGCCCGGTCCGGGCTGTTTGGCCCGAATCGACAAGCGAATATATTCCTCAGGTTGTAAACTGATGACGAGTTGGTTAGGACTATCCATTGCTGAACCACTATCAAAAATGGCATGTGGCAGGCGTTCAAAATTGATCACAATCTCAGTGACTCGGTTTTGCAGACGTTTCCCTGTTCGAAGGTAAAAGGGTACGCCAGCCCAGCGCCAGTTATCGATATTAACGCGCATGGCGACGAAGGTTTCATTAAGGCTGTCTGAGTCAACACCTGGCTCGTCGAGGTATGCGGATACGACTTCGTTGCTTATCGCACCAGATCGATATTGACCACGGACGGTATTCTTTTTGACATCGTCACCGCTAAGTCTACGTAACGATCGTAGTACCTTGAGTTTTTCGTCTCGAACGGCATCGGGTGAGTCGTCAGTCGGTGCTTCCATTGCGATAATACAAAGCAGTTGCAATAGATGGTTTTGAACCATATCGCGTAATGCGCCGGTGTGGTCATAAAATTCCCCGCGACCTTCGACGCCGAGTGTTTCCGCGACAGTTATTTGTACGTCACGTATGTGCCCACGCTTCCACAGGGGTTCGAACAAGGCGTTGCCAAATCGCAGGGCGAGTAGGTTTTGCACCGGTTCCTTACCCAGATAGTGATCGATACGATAAATCTGGCTTTCGCTAAAGACACTGCCGATGATATTGCTGATCTCTCGTGCTGATTCAAGGTCACGTCCCAGTGGTTTTTCGACTGCGAGTCGTGATTGTTCGCTAACGAGTCCGTTCTCTTCCAAATTCTGACAGATGGGTGCAAACAGCTGCGGCCCGGTAGAAAGATAGTAGACACGGCATCGTTGTTGATTGCTTTCAAGCAAATCTGACAGCGGTTTATAAGATTTGGAATTAGTGACGTCTATTCCGATGTAATGGATTCTTTCGGCGAATTTCTGCCATTTTGAATCGGTAAAACAATCGGCATCGACATGCTCGCGTGCTGCGTCTGCTACGTTGACTAGATATTCCTCGCGCGATAACTGTGTTCGTGCAACGGCAATGATCCGGTACTGCTCTGGTAACAGATCGTCGCAATGATGGTAGTACATTGAAGGCAGTAGTTTGCGCATTGCAAGATCACCAGTGCCACCGAATAAAACAAAGTCAAACGACTCGACGGCATCAATGCTGGCTGGATTCTGTATAGACATAATGTAGTAAAATTACATGTTAGTGGGTTATATTGAATTACATATTGTAGTAAAGTTACGTAAAACACAAGTTGGAAATAAACAAAATGACTATCAATTCAGGCATTAATGCAGTCACAGAGAAAATTAGTAAGCGCAGCAAACTGACTCGTAACCGATATTTAAGGCGAATCGAGCAGGCCGGGGAGGAAGGGCCGCAACGTGGCTCTCTTTCCTGTACTAATCTAGCGCATGTGACTGCAGCATCGATTACCAGTGACAAAGGGTTGCTGATAGGTAGCCAGTCGCCAAATATTGCTATCGTGTCCGCCTATAACGATATGTTATCTGCTCATCAACCGCTAGGTGATTTTGCCCCACGAATTAAAGCCGCTGCGCGCAAGACCGGGGCCGTTGCACAGTATGCCGGTGGTGTACCTGCGATGTGTGATGGTGTGACGCAGGGCATGCCAGGCATGGAGTTATCATTATTCAGCCGCGATGTGATCGCGATGTCGACCGCGATAGCGCTCTCGCATAATGTATTTGATTCTGCAATGTATCTGGGCGTCTGTGACAAGATAGTACCTGGTTTGTTGATGGGTGCTCTTAGCTTTGGGCACCTACCGGCTGTATTCGTACCCGCAGGACCAATGACCACTGGATTACCCAATTCTGAAAAAGCACGTATTCGTCAATTATTTGCCGAGGGTAAGGTGGGACGTGAAGAATTACTCGCCGCTGAAACCAGCTCTTATCATGGCCCGGGTACCTGTACATTTTATGGCACTGCGAATAGCAATCAAATGTTGATGGAAGTGATGGGCCTGCACGTTCCTGGTGCGGCGTTTGTTAACCCGAATACACCATTACGTGACGCACTTACCGATGCAGCAACCGAGACTGCTGCGAGTATCACTGCGCTGGGTAGTAACTATCGACCTGTCGGAAAAATGGTTGATGAGAAAGCGATTGTGAATGCCATTGTTGGTTTGCTTGCTACCGGAGGATCTACCAACCATACGATTCACTTAATTGCCATTGCCCGATGTGCAGGCATTATTATCGACTGGGATGACTTCAGTGCTTTGTCTGATCTGGTGCCGCAGTTAACGAAAATTTATCCAAACGGCCTTGCAGATGTGAATCAATTTCATGCCGCTGGCGGTATGGGCTTGGTGATTGGTCAATTGCTGGATGCTGGTTATTTACATGAGGATGTACTGACAATAAAGGGTAACGGTTTGAGCAGTTATCGTCAGGAACCTTATTTAAAAGAGGGCAAAGCGGATTGGCGTGACTCGCCACCGGAAAGCCTTGATAAGGCTATTATATCTTCAATCAAGACGCCCTATGCCAGCCAGGGCGGATTGAAATTGCTTGACGGTAAACTTGGCCGAGCCATGATTAAAACTTCGGCGGTTGATATCGAACATCAAATTGTAGAAGCACCGGCCAGAATATTTAATGATCAGCCGTCGGTGAAGGCAGCATTTGAAGCTGGAGAGTTAGATCAGGATGTCGTGGTAGTAGTACGTGGACAGGGGCCGCAGGCTAATGGCATGCCTGAATTGCATAAACTCACGCCTGCACTGGGCGTATTGCAGGACAAAGGTTTTCGGGTTGCCTTGGTGACTGATGGCCGAATGTCGGGTGCCTCCGGAAAAATACCAGCGGCAATCCAGCTCCATCCAGAGTTTTGCCAAAATGGACCAATAGCAAGACTAAGGGATGGGGATGTGATTCGACTAGATGCGACTATTGGCGTACTTGACGTACTGGTAGATGAGGCTGAATTCAATGCTCGTAGTATCGACACACTGGATATGAGTGATAATCAGTATGGTACAGGCCGAGATTTGTTTGGTGTGTTCCGCGCAAATGTTGGTAGCGCCGAAACAGGTGCCATATC
>JBLHID010000040.1:0-20255 GCA_047615545.1 Polaribacter sp. | reverse complement strand
TTGGTTCATAATGGTTCGATGTCCAACCATAATCGTATGCGTCGTACTCTACAATTCCATGGTGTTGAATTTCAAACTGAGAATGATTCTGAAGTCGCTGCGGGCTATTTGACCTGGAGATTGCAGGAAGGTGACACGCTCGATGAAGCACTGGAAAGAGGCTTTGAAGAACTAGACGGTTTTTATACCTTTGCCATAGGCACACATGACGGGTTTGCCGTTGTTAGGGATCCTATTGGTGCCAAGCCAGCCATATTGGCTGAGACAGATGATTGGGTTGCCATGGCTTCAGAATTCCGCGCTATTGCTACATTACCTGGTGTCGAGAACGCCAAAATTTGGGAACCAGAGCCAGCTCGCGTTTATAGCTGGTACAAGAACTGATATAGGAAAGCTAGCCTGCCTAAAAGCATGGCTAAAACGTTAGTGGAGGGGCTGTTAACCAAAGCAGCTCTTTCATGATTAGCAACCATTATCAAAAACTATTATCAGAAACGAACATATAAGCATGCAATCTGAGGTCACAAAAAATGATTGAGATAGATCTGGATAAGTCAGAATTACGCGCCTTAAACTCAACATTGCATAGTGTTGATGGTAAGAAGGGCGAAAAATCTTTTAAAATTGTCAACCCAAATGGTAAACACAATATTGCCGTGGGTGTTGATGGCGAACTGGATATTACCATTGACGGTCATGCCGGCCATTATGTCGGTGGTATGAACAAGCATGCCAATATTACCGTCACCGGAAATGCTGGTGCGGGACTGGCTGAAAACATCATGTCCGGTGTGGTTCGAGTTAAAGGTAACGCGTCACAATACACGGGTGCAACGGGCCGCGGTGGTCTCATCGTGGTAGAAGGTGATTCTGCTGCACGTTGCGGAATCTCTATGAAGGGCGTCGATATTGTCGTCGGCGGCAACGTCGGTCACATGTGTGCCTTTCTTGGGCAGTCAGGCAATGTCGTAGTCTGCGGTGATGCTGGTGATGCATTTGGTGACTCGATCTTTGAATTGAATCTTTTTGTCCAGGGCACAGTCAAGAGCCTGGGTACAGATTGTGAGGAAAAGCAGATGGATGCCGAGAAATTGGCCGTCCTCACCGATCTTCTTGATAGGTCCAAAATCGACGCCGACCCAAAGAAATTCAAGGTCTACGGCCCAGGCAGAAACCTTTATAACTTCAAGATCGATAACGCGGTTTTATAAGGTTCCTAACTTAAACCATTGAGCCTTAAGCCATAATCGATAATGAAAATAATTAATAGGCAGGTAAACCGGCCTATTTCAGACCAGAAGAGGTAAGAAAATGAGCGATTCTACTGATAGCGAACGACCCGATGAATACGAAGAGCATCCTGAGCTACAGGAGTCTGCTACCTGGACTCGGCAGACAATCAAGGAAATACAACGTGCCGCAACAGAGGGCATTTACAGTATTCGTGGTGGTGGTGCTAAGCGTAAAGTACCGCATTTTGATGATCTGTTATTCCTTGGTTCGAGTATGTCTCGATACCCGCTTGAAGGTTATCGTGAGACATGCGATACCGATGTAAAGTTGGGCACACGCTTCGCGAAGAAGCCACTGCATCTCGATATTCCCATCACCATTGCTGGTATGAGTTTCGGTGCTTTGTCTGCGCAGGCAAAAGATGCGTTAGGTCAAGCTGCTGCTGCGATGAACACCACAACCACGACCGGTGATGGTGGTATGACTCAGGAAGAACGTGCTTCTTCCAAGACGCTTGTGTTGCAGATGTTGCCATCACGTTATGGTATGAACCCCGATGACTTGCGTGCCGCAGATGCCATCGAGGTTGTTTGTGGTCAGGGCGCTAAACCAGGCGGCGGCGGTATGTTGTTGGGTCAGAAAATCAGTGACCGTGTTGCACAAATGCGCACATTGCCGAAAGGCATTGATCAGCGTAGTGCTTGTCGTCATCCAGATTGGACCGGCCCTGATGATTTGGAAATTAAGATCGCAGAAATTCGCGAAATTACCGATTGGGAGAAGCCAATCTACGTAAAGGTCGGTGCAACTCGTACCAAATATGACGTGCAGCTTGCAGTCAAGGCGGGCGCCGATGTTATCGTTGTTGACGGTATGCAGGGCGGCACAGCTGCGACTCAAGATGTATTCATGGAGCATGTTGGCCTGCCAACATTGCCTGCAGTACGAATTGCAGTCGAAGCCCTACAGGAAATGGGTATGCACCGTAAGGTTCAGCTGATTGTCTCTGGTGGTATTCGCAATGGCGCAGACGTCGCTAAGTGTATGGCGCTGGGTGCAGATGCCGTTTCTATCGGTATGGCAGCTCTGTATGCACTGGGTTGTAACTCTCCAAAGTATGATGCGGAATATCGTAAAATGGGTTCGGCGTCTGGCTATTATGACGCGTACCATATCGGTCAGTGTCCTGCCGGTATCACTACTCAGGATCCTGAGCTGGCTAAAAGATTTGATACTAAGCTAGGTGGTCGTCGTGTTGAAAATCTTCTGAAAACGATGATTCTGGAAGCCCAGACACTGGCTCGCGCCTGTGGTAAGTCACATTTACATAACCTAGAGCCAGAAGATTTAGTAGCACTGACGATGGAAGCTGCCGCTATGGCGAAAGTACCTTTGGCTGGCACCGATTGGTACCCGGGTAAGGGATCGTTCTAAAGCGGTTAAAGGGCTTTGCTTGGGTTGTTTTAACCTTGGTAAAGTCCTTAGAATCGTTGGTAAGTCATATTTGATAGGCCAAAGTTGATTAATAATGCTCGATAAGTGATCGATAATACAAACTGTTAAAGAGGAGTCCATGTAATGGAAAAAGATTTAGAGAAAATAGCAAAAGAGAAAGGAATTAAGTATTTCCTAGTAAGCTGGGTCGACATGTTCGGCATGTTGCGTTCAAAGTTAGTGCCGACTCGTGCCATCAAAGGCATGCAAAAAAACGGTGCAGGATTCGCCGGTTTTGCAGCTTATCTTGACCTGACACCAGCGCATCCTGATTTATTCGGCATGCCTGATCCTGATAGCTTTATTCAGATACCCTGGCAGAAAGAAATTGGTTGGGTTGCCTGTGACTTATGGATGGATGGCAAGCCCTTAGAAGCTTCTCCTCGTGTCGCACTAAAAAAACAATTGGCACGTGCCGAAAAACTAGGCTATCGCATGAAGACAGGTGTTGAATGTGAATTCCACCTGATCAACAAAGAAGGTACAGCATTGGCTGATGATATGGATACTCATTCTAAGCCATGTTATGACCAGCAAGCGGTCATGCGCCAGTATCCCATCATCAGCAAAATTGCTGACGCGATGCTTGAGCTAGAATGGAACCCTTACCAAAACGACCATGAAGATGCGAATGGCCAGTTCGAAATGAACTGGGATTATGACGACGCGTTGAAAACGGCTGATCGCCACGTATTCTTCAAGTATATGACACGTGCTATTTGTGAAGAGCACGGAATTCGTGCGACTTTCATGCCTAAGCCTTTCATGAACCTGACTGGTAACGGTTGTCACGCCCACATGTCTATTTGGGATCTTGATGGCAAGAAGAACTTGTTCAGCACCGACGGTGAAGATCCTCGTGGTCTTGGACTGTCTCCGCTGGCATACCAGTTCCTTGGCGGCATCATGGAAAGCGCAGTTGACTTGACCGCGATCTTTAACCCAACGGTAAACAGCTTTAAGCGCATCAATGCACCACGCACTTTATCTGGCGCAACCTGGGCACCGAATGCAGTTACCTACGGCGGCAACAATCGTACCCACATGGTCAGAGTGCCTGATCCAGGTCGATTTGAGCTACGTTTGATGGACGGTGCGGTTAACCCTTACTTGCTCCAGGCAGGTATGTTAGCCGCCGGTCTTGACGGTGTTGAAAACAACCGTGATCCAGGTGATCCATTAGACATCAACATGTATGAAGAAGGTCACTTGGTAACAGACGCACGTCACTTACCAGAGAACTTGCTTGACGCGATTCGTTTGTTTGACAATAACAAAATCATGCGTAAAGCACTCGGTGATGAATTCGTCGATGCCTTCGTTAAGTTGAAGATGCGAGACTGGAATGAGTTTACTCATGACCTAAGCCCTTGGGAACGTCAGCACACACTGGATTGCTAATCTAGTTTGTGGCAGTCGATGTACTAAAGCCCTCATCGCTACAATAGTTACGATGAGGTTTTTTAGTTTGTGGCGACAAAAACTGGCTGGTGAATAGCAGAATATTGCACCGTCGGCTGCTATTATGCGTCACCCGCCGGAATCAATCACAGTCGACTTAATTAAGAACGTTTTATGTATTTATCATTTGAATGGTTAAATAAAGAAAATTAATATCAGTTTTGAAAAAAAATGGGTTGAATGTGTCGTTTTTGAGATACCTTCCCTTACTGTTGGAAACTATGATTTGCGTCGCTTTTACTGGTAGGTAATTGCGACTAATTTGCTTCATACCTTAATAAATACGCGGGTATGAGTTCCAGGAAACGAGTCGTTACCGTTAGGTTTTTAACAGCCTAAATAACGAATTCAACCCACGCTATTTGGAGAATAAACATGGCTAAAAGTGACATTGAAATTGCACGAGAAGCGACCCTGAAACCAATTTTCGAGATTGCCGATAATCTCGGTATCCCAGCCGATGCCCTAATGCCTTACGGCCATGACAAGGGAAAGTTATCAGCTGAATATATTAAGTCTTTGGAAGGCAAGAAAGACGGCAAGTTAATTCTTGTTACAGCTATCTCACCGACACCTGCCGGTGAAGGAAAGACCACAACAACGGTTGGTCTCGGCGATGGCTTAAACAGCATTGGCAAAAAGACAATCATGTGTTTGCGTGAGCCAAGTCTCGGGCCTTGCTTCGGTATGAAAGGTGGCGCTGCTGGTGGTGGTTACGCCCAGGTAGTACCAATGGAAGATATCAATCTTCATTTCACAGGTGACTTCCACGCAATCGGCGCAGCGCATAACTTGCTAACAGCCTTGATCGATAATCACATTCATTGGGGCAATGCTTCAGGTCTTGATCCGCGTCGCATCACTTGGAAGCGTGTAATCGACATGAACGACCGTACCCTACGTGATATCACCATTGGTCTTGGTGGCCCAGGTAACGGCACACCTCGTGAGAGCGGATTCGACATTACCGTTGCATCTGAAATCATGGCTATTTTCTGCCTGTCGACTGACCTTGACGACCTAAGCCGTCGTATTGGTAACATCGTTGTTGGTTACACTCGCGACATGAAGCCCGTTCTAGCCAAGCAAATGAATGCACAGGGCGCAATGACAGTATTGTTGAAAAACGCTTTCATGCCTAACCTAGTTCAAACATTAGAAAACAACCCAGCGTTCATCCACGGCGGCCCATTCGCCAACATCGCACACGGTTGTAACTCAGTAATTGCGACTAAGACAGCGTTAAAACTAGCTGACTATGTCGTAACTGAAGCAGGCTTTGGTGCTGATTTGGGTGCTGAAAAATTCTTCGACATCAAATGTCGTAAAGCCGGTCTTACACCTGCTGCCGTGGTTCTTGTTGCCACTGCCCGTGCGCTTAAAATGCACGGTGGTGTTGCTAAGGATCAACTTTCTGGTGAAAACGTCGCGGCAATCACTGCTGGCTGTGAAAACCTTGGCCGTCACATCCGTAACTTGGGCCAATTTGGTGTTCCAGTTACTGTTGCAATCAACCGCTTCTCGGCTGATACCGAAGGTGAATTGGCAGCAATCTCAGCTTACTGTGGTGAGCTAGGCGTTAAAGTCTTTGATTGTAATCATTGGGGCGAAGGTAGTGCTGGTGTTCAGGAACTTGCAACTCACGTAGCAGCAGTTGCTGATTCGGGTCAAGCTCAGTTCCATACGTTATATGACGACGATATGCCTTTATGGGATAAAGCGCGTCACATTGCTCGTACTTTGTACGGTGCAGATGACATCATCGCAGACAAGAAAGTACGGGATCAATTTGCTAAATTTGAAGCAGACGGATACGGTCACTTCCCAATCTGTATGGCGAAAACTCAGTACAGCTTCTCAACTGATCCAGCACTATTAGGTGCACCAACAGGACACGAAGTGCCTGTACGTGAAGTTCGCTTGTCAGCCGGTGCAGAGTTTATTGTTGCTGTCTGTGGCGACATCATGACAATGCCTGGTTTACCACGAGTACCATCAGCCGACAGTATTTGTCTAAACGACAAAGGTCAGGTTGAAGGTTTGTTCTAAGGGAAATTTCAGCTCACCCCTGATTGACATGATTACTGCGTTAATAGTGCTCATATACCTGTTTATATTGCGTGCTTTTGCCTTGTACTCGAACCAATCAGGGGTAATCTGAATAAGTTTCCCTGCAGACGGCCTCTGTCATCGTTATCTCGATAGCAGGGGTCGACTTTGGTTTCTAGAGCTTAATTGTATGCAACAATCTTTGTCCCAAGCTGAACTATTCAAACGATTTATGTCGTGGCAGTGCCGGTTACGTAAAATGTGTGTACGTGAACTGGGCGGTCAACCATCGATCGGTATGACTGCTGGTGTTTATTCAGTCGTTCGAGACGAAGATACCGAAAAAAGTCGACTAAACTTCCTCATCGTTAAGCAAGACACTGTAGACGTAACAGCCGAATTTACACACATCATTCGCAAGACACTGGACTCAAAAGACTGGCTCAAAAACGGCCTACGGATTTTGTCCGAGCGTCACTATCAAGATGACTTCAACTTCTCTACTCAGATAACCGCACTATTTAGTTTCGATTCAGCCTTAGCTGATGCACTGCTCGAAGCAGGGCAATGTCACCTTAAATTCAAGCAAGACAGCATCGAATACGCCTTTGACTTCGATGTCACCGAACTACCTGAAGATGACGAAGCGCATCAAGCCACCTATTGGCACAACCACCTATTCAATCCATCGATTCCAGGCAAAGTCCGAGTCATTGGTTTGGAGCCTAGGCTTTAAATAGAACTACCTCCCCCGATATTTTTGAGTTTGCTTTACGCAACACCTTAAAAAATACGCTAGACAATAAATGGCTGCCACTCGTTAGCGTGCCTCTATAACCAGTTGTATGTAAGCTCAGCACATACCTCGCTATGAAACGGCTGAGGCCACTCTATTTATTATTTAGGTGATTAGCAACATCACTCAGTTGCAGGTGGAAAGTGCCTTTAAGTCGTCGAAATAATCGACCTCATGATGCTGTGATATTGGTTTAGCGGCTACAATTGGTGCCGATTGATAGGTATAAGTGTCGGACTAGATCAGGGGTAAATAGAAAGCTCGCTTTCGCTGCGCTGTTGGTCTGGATCTGGTTTTGATTCGAAGTGTTCGATAAATTGAATATATTCAGCTGGAAAGCCGTGCTCGACCGCGCCTCTTAATACATGTTCTTTGTACCAGTGGAAAGGCAGTATCGTAGTGCCGATATCGAGTGCGGTGTAGGTGAAGGCGGATAGGATTTCTTGGGTATTGGTGATGACTTCGACTGGCTTTGAGTCATAAGCCCAGCCTAGTCCTTCGTACTGATCGAGTATTAGTCGGTCGTCGTCAGAGATTTGATAGACAACGCCGATGACAATGTCAGCTGAATTTTCGGTTAGCTCGATGTCGCATTTGCCAGATTCCCCGACATGATTTTTACGAAAGCTGAGTTGATGTTTTTTTAGCTGAGCAATGCCGGATATTTTGGCGTTTGGTAGTCGCTGCAGCAACCGATGGCTGGCCATGTTCGACCCGAATGCAAAGTAATTAAGTAGCATTCGGGTCGTTATCAGTATCAGTATGAAGTTAAGTTAAAGGGGTGAGCCTTAACTCCTTGAAGCACGCTTTCGTTCGTTTTCCTGCAGGTACTTTTTACGAATACGAATGTTCTTTGGCGTCACTTCAACTAGCTCATCGTCATCAATAAATTCGAGAGCTTGCTCTAGAGTATATCGGATCGGTTTTACGAGGATTAAGTTTTCATCAGTACCGGCTGCTCGGATATTGTTGAGTTGCTTGCCTTTTAGTGGGTTGACACCTAGGTCGTTTGCTCTTGAGTGGATGCCAATGACCATGCCTTCATATACTGCTTCGGCGTGTCCAATCATTAGCTTGCCACGTTCTTGCAAGTTGAATAGTGCGTAGGCGAGTGCCTTTCCAGTTGCGCTTGAAATCAATACGCCGTTAGTACGTTGTGCGATTTCACCAGAAACTCTTGGCGCATATTCATCAAATACATGGTATAGCAAGCCTGTGCCTGAGCTTAATGTCATGAATTCAGCTTGAAAGCCTATCAAGCCGCGAGATGGAATGACATAGTCGAGTCGAACTCGGCCTTTTCCGTCAGGCATCATGTTTTTAAGCTCGCCTTTACGACCACCGAGGGCTTCCATTATCGCACCCTGAAATTGATCTTCGGTGTCTACGGTCAATTGTTCGAAAGGTTCGCAAATAACGCCATCGACTTCTTTCAGAATAACTTCAGCACGCGATACCGATAATTCAAAGCCTTCGCGACGCATGGTTTCAATTAAAATTCCGAGGTGTAATTCGCCACGACCCGATACGCGAAACTTGTCTGACTCCGGAAGTATCTCTACCCGTAATGCTACGTTGTGTAGGCATTCACGTTGTAGGCGTTCGTCAATTTGACGTGAGGTTAGGAACTTGCCGTCCTGACCTGAGAAAGGCGAGGTGTTGATACTAAATGTCATGTTGACGGTTGGCTCATCGACCGTTAGCGGTGGCAATGCTTCAACGGTATTTCGATCACACAACGTGTCAGAGATATAAAGCTCTTCGATACCTGAAAATACAATAATGTCGCCAGCTTGGGCGGTTTCTGTTTCTATGCGCTCAAGTCCTTTGAAGGTGAATATCTGCATCATTCGTGCATCACGGATTTTGCCATCTGCACCGATGATCTTGACGGGCGTGTTGCGCTTAATTGTGCCGCGAGTGATTCGGCCTATGCCCAGTACGCCTTTGTAACTATCGTAATCGAGACTTGAAATCTGCATTTGAAATGGGCCGTCAACTTCTACTTGAGGTGGCGCAACATTTTCGATAACCGATTCAAACAATGGTGTCATATCGCCGTCACGTACTTCATGATTGGTCGATGCGTATCCGTTAAGTGCAGAAGCGTAAATAATGGGGAAGTCGAGTTGTGCATCATTGGCACCGAGTTGATCAAACAGATCAAAAACTTGGTCAACAACCCAGTCAGGGCGAGAGCCGGGTCGGTCAATTTTATTGATGACAACAATCGGCGTGAAACCCATTGCAAATGCTTTTTGGGTAACGAAACGAGTCTGTGGCATCGGGCCGTCGACTGCATCGACTAATAGCAAAACTGAGTCAACCATCGACAATACTCGCTCCACTTCACCACCAAAATCGGCGTGTCCAGGGGTGTCGACAATATTAATTCGGTAATCTTGGTTTTCTTTTACATGCATCCAGTTGATGGCGGTACATTTCGACAGGATGGTGATACCACGTTCTTTTTCAAGATCGTTAGAATCCATCATGCGTTCTTGTAATTCGGCGCGTGCATCCAGAGTGCCAGACTGTCTGAGTAACTGGTCAACAAGGGTGGTCTTACCATGATCAACATGGGCGATGATGGCAATATTGCGAAGGTGCGCGCGGCTACTGGATGTCATGATTTTTTTCGGGTATGGATAAGGCGCGCGATTATAACCTGCAAGCAGAACAGTACAAGGCCGTTCGTGCAAACAAGTCGTCTATATATGACTAATTTGCCTTATTGTTGGGGTTATAGGCGGTTATTTGTTTTTAGCGGCAACTTGCGGAGTCCAAAGTAGAGCGTCAATACCATGAAATTGGAACTGAACCGTTAAAAGTATGCGCCTTAAGCTGGATTGGTTCACCGGGTGATTCCTTAGTGACTAAAGCCAGGTAACAATCATCGATTTTACCATTTGCCAATAGACAATGATGGCCTTTGACTAGATCAAAATAATTGATTTTTTTAAGAAATAAACCTGCTTGTTCGTCCGGTGTCAGCATCTTATAAAAAGCCTCCTTCGCACACCAGATTTTATAAAAGGTGTCAGCGTCCGAATGATCTTTTGAATTCATTAACTCAAGTTCATCGTCACTCATAAAAGCCTTCGCTAAGGCGAGAAAATTTGTTCTAGCCTTAGCTAGTTCTATATCGATGCCAATAGGTTGGTTGGCCAAGGCGAAACAAATAAAACCATGCGAATGGCTAAGACTTAACCAGTGCCCTTCCGGTAGGTTTTGAATAATCGGTGCGGAATTGGTTTCTTCCACAAATTTCCACGCTTGTGTTTCAAGCGCAAATCGCTCACTCAACGCATGGCGCATGAGTGCTCGACTGAGTAGATACTCTTGACGTTTATTAATACTTTTGATGGACTCTAATCGGACGCGCTCACTGCTCGAAAGCTGTTCGATTACTTGATGTTCAAGCAATGCGGGTTCATCCCCAACCTTGGCAAACCAGACCTGGGGTGAGTCACTAGCTTTAGTTGGCAAGTTTAGTCCCTTTGCCACGCACGACTACAGCGCCTACAACGATGGCACCTGGATGACACTGGTATTGAGTCTCGCTGGAAAATAGTTTCCATTTATAACCACTTTCGATCGCTGCCATACCCCTACGGCCTAGGTTTTTTGGCGAATGGTTGAAATGTCAATAATGCAGGCTGGTCGCCGACTTCATTCTTCCCATGCAATGAAAAAGAATCCACTGATAAAGAGTGCAAGTAGTTTTCCGGCATGATTCCTTCTCGGTAGTAGTTAGTTGCCTATTTGGGAAACAATTATACGTGCCGATATTTTGGCTTTCAACAGAATATGCGTTTACGGCAATATTGGCAGCCAGTTCGGTTACGGCGTTTCATATTTTCGGTGCTAAAGCGACGCTCGCGGGCCGCTATTTCGAAGCAAGGCAGCGAGAGCATTTTGTGGATGGAGAGTCCAGTGGTTGATTTTAATATTGAGCAGTGACCACAAGTATGAATGCGATATAATCATCTTTTCCCAATAATCTATGAGCATGAAATCAAACAAATCAGCGTCAAGTCGCTACGAAATTTTGGGGTGGCTTTTATTTATTTTTTCGGCCATTTTCTTTATCTCTTCCAGTATTCGCGCAGGTGATTGGTTGAGTTTGACAGGGGGTGTTCTATTTTTGATCGCGTGTTTTGTTTTTATGATCCCGCTTCTGAGCCGAACGGGAGACGCTACCAACTCAGATAGCGTGGATCGCTAGTAGCAAACTACTGATCACATTAACAGGTCACCATAAATGTGAGGCTAGTGAACAGTCGCAAGGTCGCCCCAGATAGTCTTTAATCGTTTGTCACGCCCACAACTCCAGCGATAAGCGTTATAGCGGATTGGATTGTTTTTGTAATAATCTTGATGATGAATCTCAGGCCCAGTAATCGGATAAAAGGCTGAAACTTCGAGTATTGGGGTCACGACGGTCTCTGCTGGGAACATTTTAATAACCTTCTGTTTCGACTTTTGTGCCAGCGACCTCTCTTCCTCGTTGGCAACAAATACAGCGCTCAAATAACTGCTGCCCTTATCGCAAAATTGCCCCTCAGCATCGAAAGGATCGATATTGACCCAGTAGTGATCGAGAATGCCTTGGTAGTCGACAACGGCAGGGTCGTACGTGATCTCTACGGCTTCGTAGTGACCTTCGTGATTTCCTCGATAGGTTGGGTTCGGTATTTCGCCGCCGGTAAAGCCAGACACAACTCCACTCACACCATCGAGCTTTTCGAAATCAGACTCCATGCACCAAAAGCACCCGCCAGCGAGAATCGCCTTTTCGGCAAAAGCTTCTTTTATGGAGAAAAGTTGTAAGCTAGCCACTGACAGTAGTAACACAGGCAAGGAGTAAAATTTATTCATCGTGCTTCTCTGCGATAATGGAAAACCGTAAATTCGACTAACAATGATTGACATGGTTCAAAAGGTCGATGTTAGGTTCGAGATATTTCAAAGCGCTATCGCCGCCCTTAACTCGATCCTTGAATATTAATCTCCAGCAGGATGCGTAATCAGTACCGGAATGTGCGATTTTCGAGATAACTGATTGGCAATATCATTAAAAAAGAATCGTGTGACACCTACGCGCGCTTTGGTCGACATAGCAACTAAGTCAATTTTATTCCGTTTAATCACTTTCAATATGGCATCTAATGGGTTTTTATCGAAACTCACTACCAACGAGACGTTGTAGCCAGCCTCCTTTAGACGGTTAGTGACGGGTATCAATTCTGCTTCAACATGAGCCTTGATGCTGTCTTGTTGTTGGGTAGCATAAATAGGGTGAAGTGATGGCCTTGCTGAGCCATCACCGGGCATGTGAACATAGTTAGTTCCGCCGTCAATGTCGCCAAAGCCAGCACCGGTCGGTGGTTTAGTGATAAAAAACAGGGTGAGATCATTATCACTTGCCGCGAAGAACTTTTCGATATGCGGAAAAATTTTCTGGCTCAGTACAGATTGAGTCAGTGGTATGAGTATCTTATTGTTCGACATGGTCGTTACCATAGGCGTAGAAAAGAAATCCATGTTACCGAGTTACTTAGACGAGTCAATTGCTAGCCTTGAATGCATGCAAACGATATGATTGCTGGGTCAATATCGAAGCCTAACTCGCAGTATAAAAGCTCGGCAGAACCCTAATAACTAAATTACGGATTATCTATGTTAGAAATTAATCAAATTGCACCTGACTTTACAGCGAGCAATCAGGACGATAAAGCAGTTAGCTTGTCTCAATTTAAAGGTACACAGCATGTTGTGCTTTATTTCTACCCGAAGGATGACACGCCAGGTTGTACGGTTGAGGCCAATGAATTTACCGCGCTTGTTGCCGAATTTGGCGCTGCCGACACAGTCGTATTAGGTGTGAGTAAAGATAGCAGTGCAAAGCACCTAAAGTTTATAGCTAAGCATGACCTTAAAGTCGAATTACTGGCCGATACCACGGGTGAGGTTTGCGAAACATACGGTGTTTGGGGCGAGCGTCAGTTTATGGGTAAGAAATATATGGGCATCGCACGTTCGACATTTGTCATTGATAAAAATGGAATTTTGGTCGAAGTTAATTACAAAGTTAAAGCGAAAGGTCATGCTCAACAAATATTGGACCTTGTTCTCTCACTCGATTGAATTGGTCGATAACCGTGATCAATTATTTTTGTTGGATTTTTGTGAGCGGGCGCTTATATTTCTGACCTTACTTTGTACTGCGTGGAAATAACAAATACTTATGAATATTCTTTTTATTACTGCCGATCAATGGCGTGGCGAATGTTTATCGGCTTTAGATCATCCCGTAGTGAAAACGCCCAACCTGGATGCTCTTGCGAAAGAAGGCGTTTTGTTCAAGCAACACTATGCACAGGCAACGGAGTGCGCACCCAGCCGAACGTCTATACATACCGGTATGTATATGTGTAATCACCGATGTGTGGACAATGGGACACCGATCGATAGCCGATTGAGTAATTGGGCGCTGGAAATGCGTAAGGCCGGCTACGACCCCTCGTTATTTGGGTATACCGATTCAGCAACCGACCCCCGTGGACTTGATAAAAATGACCCGCGACTGGTCAATTACAGCGAACCAATGGCAGGCTTTGGTAGCTACACGCAATACAAAGAAGAAGTTTCAGCGGACTGGGTCCATTCGTTGATTAGTAAAGGTTATGAAATGCCAGAAAAGCTGTGGGACTTGCATGGTGACACGGTGGAAGGTGTGGACTGGAAAGATGGTGGTGATGTTTTGTTGCCATTGAAAATTAAGGCAGAAGACCATGAAACTCATTTCATGGTTGATAAATGTATTGAGTGGATTAATGGTCAACAAAAAAAGCCCTGGGTAACACACTTATCCATGTTACGCCCGCATCCACCTTTCACCGCACCAGCCCCCTATCATCTGTTTTGTGATCCAGCTGAACAAACTCATCCTATTCGATCAGGTAGTGCGAGTGAAGAAGGTCAGCAACACCCCTTTTTAAAATACCACATCGAGAATACGCGTTGGGGTTCACCTGAATCGGTTAACAAAATTCAACAGGCAAAAGCTCACTACTATGGATTGATGAGTGAGGTAGACAACAACGTTGGCCGCCTAATCGATCAATTGAAAACGAGTGGCGAATGGGAATCGACACTGATTATTTTAACCTCCGATCACGGCGAACAAATGGGGGACCATTGGTTAATCGGCAAGATGGGTTATTTTGATCAGTCGTACCATGTCCCGCTTATTATTCGTGATCCTAGAGCCAGTGCTGACGCAAGCCGAGGGATTCATATCGAAGCATTCACGGAAAACATCGACATTATGCCAACTATGCTGGACTGGCTCGGTTGCGACATACCTGCTCAATGTGACGGGCATTCCCTAATGCCAATATTGCAAAGTGGTGAAGTACCTGAATCATGGCGTAAAGAAGTTCATTGGGAGTATGACTTCCGTTTAGTGCTGGATGACACGGTCGAGCGCCATTTTGGTCTGACCGCTCATCAGTGCAGCTTGACTGTCATTCGAGACAACCGCTATAAATATGTTCATTTCACGGCACTGCCACCGCTATTTTTTGACTTAGAAGCAGATCCGAATGAGTTTACTAACCTGGCCGACAAGGCGGAATACCAATCACTGGTATTAGAATATGCACAAAAAATGCTGTCGTGGCGAATGAACCATACAGACCGAAGTTTGACTGAGATCTTTATTACCGAGAATGGCCCGATGACTCGGCGATCAGCGTTAACCTGAATCTAAACAATAAGCCTAAGCCGTAAAATTGATGTGTTTTAAATAACAGATATTAGAGCTAGAACTGCGGAAACAGGAATGAAACGAGTAAAATGACACTAACCAACGATATGTTTGATGCGCGGCGCGATAAAGCCGTTGCAAGAGCAGTTGCCTTTGCATCAACCTTTACCGCTCAACGAGCACAAAATGCCGAGATTTGGGATGTTGAGGGTAATCGTTACATTGATTTTTGTGGCGGTATTGGTTGTCAAAACGTGGGGCATCGCCACCCCAAAGTTGTGGCTGCTATCGAGTCGCAGCTTGCTGAATTAACTCACACTTGCTTTCAGATTAGTCCTTATCAAGGTTATATCGAACTGGCTGAGCGCATGAATGAATTAGCGGCTGGTGAGTTTGATAAGAAGAGTTTGTTCTTTTCGAGCGGCGGTGAGGCAGTTGAAAATGCGATTAAAATTGCGCGTTACTACACTCGAAAGCCCGGCATCATCACTTTCACCAATGGTTATCATGGGCGTTCTTATATGGGCATGGGGCTTAGTGCCCGTATGACACCGTTCAAAGAAGGTTTTCGACCTTTTCCGACCGAGATTTATCGAATTCCTTTTCCGGATGAATATCATGGTGTTAGCCAAAGCGATGCTATGCGCAGTCTCAATACTCTATTGAAGAGTGATGCAGATGCCGACTCAATTGGCGCCATCATCTTCGAACCATTACAAGGTGAAGGTGGATTTAATGTCGCTGACGGTGAGTTCTTACGCTGGATTAGAACCTTTTGTGATGAAAATAACATAGTTATGATTGCCGATGAAATTCAGACCGGTTGTGGTCGTACCGGCAAAATGTTTGCCTGCGAGCACTTCGACGTTGCGCCCGATCTGACTTGCTTTGGCAAAAGCATAGGCGGTGGATTACCGCTGGCTGGCGTTGTAGGACATGCCGATATTATAGACTCTGTGCCACCGGGTGGTCTTGGTGGTACGTTTGGCGGAAACCCGCTTGGTTGCGCCGCAGCGTTAGCTGTTCTTGATGTCATCGAGGAAGAGCAGTTGCTCGACAGGGGCATAAAACTCGGCGCTCGAATAAAAAAACGATTAAACGCATTAGCCAGTCAGGGTGAATTTTCCTGTATTGGTGATGTACGGGGCCTTGGAGGGATGGTTGCCTTTGAGCTGGTGGAAGACCGCAATACACAGGAGCCAGCGACAGAGCTTACCGCTGCTATCATGGCCATTGCGCTGAAGAAGGGTTTAATCCTGGTGGCTGCGGGGCCTGCGCGTAATGTGCTCAGAATATTGGTGCCATTAACCGCTGCATTTGAGTTGGTAGATGAAGGGCTGGATATCTTGGAGTCAGCCATTCGTGAGGCGCTCTGCAAGTCTTCATAACGCAATAGTCGTAATGCCTCCCCAAAAATGAGAAGGTATTACGAAGCGCACTAGTAATAGGGTCTACATTGGTACGGAAACAAATCTTTAAGGCCGTTTCTCAAAAGCACCATTGGCCCGTACTTCGCGCACGATGATGTCAATCAAATCGAATTGAGTCTGACCATTGACGTCTTCAAAATAAATATGGCTTGGCCAAGGGTAGCTCAGTAGCGCCTCATCGGGCCAGCCAATGGTTTCGCAAACATTTTTAATCGAGGCGACATATTCGCTAGCCATCGCTTGAATGCGTTCCTTGGCACTGTCCAGGTCACCGATGCTATTTCTGTCAATCTGACAAGACCCCACGCCCGTGGTTAACGGTATGCTGCGCGTAATGGACTCGCCTTCATAAAAATCAGTAGGGATTTTATCCGCTTCTAAGCGCATCATAAACGGCTGGCAAACGTCATATTTTGCTTCGGTCAATTCAGCAAGACTCATTGTTGGCTTTTGCTCAGCAGTCTCAGCACCCGGTTTCTTTCTACGTCTTGAACGATCTTTTTTAACCGCTTGAGTAACATAATCACCACGGTAGTTACAATCGAATACTCGATCTTTCCACGGCTTGTCTTTAACCATTCGTTGAATGGAGCGAATGGCCATGTGTTTACAGTTATCTGGGCCAATGAAAAATGGAGAGCCAGATGCATCAGACAGCTCTACCCAACCATCGGGGAATTCATTGATAAAATGATCAATCCAGGGTGCTAGCACTACATCAGCCAAATGATCCAGTAGCTTGTTTGCAAAATCAGGATCATGCACGACATCAGAGAGTAGCGGTTCTTGCCCGTAAATATCAGCAGCCAGGCTATAAGGCGACGATAACTGCAACAATGGCGCGACACCCGACAGACGCTGAGCAACGCGTAACATGTCATTAACGATTTTGGGTATGCCGTTGAAGTCAGGTGCTTTAACAGACTGCAGGGTTTCTTTTGTCATGAGTGGTTCATCAGGGTCAGACCCAGGTGGAAACTTGTCTGGATACATCATTGTTTGACCAATGGCTTCGCAGGTAAATGCATACACGGCCCAGGTTGTATATTGTTTGCTAATACCCATCATGCAACTAGTCATTAAGTTAACGCGCGCATAACGTTCTGGGTCTGTTTTGTAATATTCAGCGGACTCAATACCATACAAATCGTGCAAAATGGCCAATGGCAACATATGCACCGAGGCGGTGGTATGAACGCGATCATTGGGTGTCGGCTTGGAGAATTCAGCGTCATGATCTCCAGCGATAGTTTCATCCATCAAAAGACGTAACTCGGCCTTCGCTTCGGCATCGCCTGATTGCCAACGCTTTAAGAGATGCAGCCCTGCTGGGAATACTAAGTATTTGCTCATTGTTCTGCCTGTGTTGATAGGTTGTGCTATATATTTCGCGATACGTTCTGATGAAATAATATGGATTATTGGATATATTTGTTATACCCATTTAAAATGAATTGATATACCCAATTTACGATGTACGTACCCAATGAAACTAGTTCAATGAAATCAGTCCAAGGCGCACTTTTATCATCGATTCAATTGGATCGGAACTCACAAATCACGCTATTCCAGCAACTCGACAAAGCCATGAGAAAGCTGATTCTGAACGGCGCTGTAATTGCCAATCAGAGACTACCATCATCAAGGCAATTGGCGGATGATCTGGGTGTGTCGCGTATTACGGTTAAAAATGTATATGAACAGCTAATAGCCGAAGGTTATGTTTACAGCAAAATAGGTTCAGGCAGCTTTGCCGCTGAAAACCTTAAAAGAGAAAAATCGCCTCGGCCTAATAAACGAACGCTGCTTAAATACAGCCAACGCAAATCAACTCCAAAGCACGTCTTGTCAGAACAAAGTAAACGAATAACCTTATCTAAGGCGACGACTCGCATCGCCGAGACACGGTCTTTTCGCCCCGGCATACCTGCACTCGATGTTTTTCCACGCAAGCTGTGGAACAAATATTGGAAAGAGGTTAATACCAACTGCGATGACGATAGTTTCGGATATGGCCCAACGGGTGGCATCCCTCGTCTAAAGAACGCTATCGCTGCGCATTTAAGAGATGCCCGTAGCGTTAACTGCGACGCCGAGCAAATCGTCATTACAACGGGCGCACAACAGGCCTTCGTCTTGATCGCATTCGCCTTGATCAATAAAGACAATATCATTTGGTATGAAGACCCAGGTCATATTGCAGGACGAGACGCCTTCCACACCATGGGTGCAAAGATTTGTCCGGTGGCAATCGACGAAGAAGGCTTAGACCTTGATCAGGCCATCGCCACTCATCCAAAACCAGCGGTCATTTTTACTACGCCATCACACCAACATCCACTGGGCACAACCATGTCTCTGGTTCGCCGGTTACAGCTTCTGTCCTATGCTCATGACAATAAATCATGGATTATTGAAGATGACTATGACAGTGAGTTTCAGTACCGAGGTCGGCCACTACCTGCGTTACAGGCTTTAGACGATCAGGGTTCAGTGCTTTATGTAGGCACGTTTTCGAAGTCATTATTTCCCGCAGTCCGACTAGGCTATATTATTGTTCCACATGATCTAGTGGCTGTTTTCAGTGCGGCACAAAGTTTATTAGGGCAGGGTGCCTCGGTGCTCATGCAAGAGGTCGTGTCTCGTTTTATCGAAGATGGTCGATTTGCCGATCATATTCGAAAAATGCGAGTCATCTATCAGCAACGAAGAGATGTTCTAACCGTAGAATTGCGTCGACAATGTAGCGACATGCTAACCCCAGTTCATACCGATGTTGGCATGCACTTAATTGCCTGGTTAAGTGATGGGTTGGATGAATTGAAAACCCATAAAGCCTTGCTAGAGTTGGAAATTGAAACCATACCGCTATCGATATTTAGTATTACTCCTCAAACCAAAGCAGGGCTAGTGTTAGGATTCAGTGGCACCGCACCTGACGACATTCCGCCCTTAGTAGAAAAAATGGCAAACTGTTTAAAGTCGTTACTTAAAGCTAACACCACTTGACCCAGTATTAGCTACAGGGTTTACTATGAGCGGTCTGTTACCTACAATTCCAATATTATGATGAACTCGAAATTGGCTTCAACCTATCTAAGCGACTTTTGGCGCTGTAAACACACCTGGCTCAACAGCGCTCACAATACAAAATGGTGTTTAATTGGCTGCGCCATTGGTGATTTTGGAACCATCGGGTATTTCCAGTACATGCAAATACCCTGGCCCACATTAGCGATAATGATATTGGCCATTGTGAACGGTCTTGCCACCAGTATATTGCTCGAAACAATCATTATGAAACGGGCCGGAATGAACCTCGCGCTGGCATTTAAAACCGCCATTGGCATGAGCATGATTTCGATGATTGCGATGGAAACGTCGATGAACCTGACAGACTGGTTATTGACCGGCGGCGCTTTACTGACTTGGTGGGCGATACCGCTGATGCTAATCGCAGGCTTCCTTACCCCTTGGCCTTATAATTACTGGCGTCTTAAAAAATGGGGTAAAGCGTGTCACTAGAGACCTACAAACGGGGTCAGCTAGCGGCACTCACGGGTTGCAATGGTGAAACGATTCGGTACTACGAAAAAATAAAGTTGTTACCAGAACCAGCCCGAGGTAGTAACGGCTATCGTTACTACAATAATGACCATTTACAGCGACTGGGTTTTATTATGAAATCTAAGTCGCTTGGTTTCGATAACGACAATATTCGTGATCTATTAGAGATCTCCCGTGGCATCGGGCAGCATACTCGGGCCGAAGCTAAGGCTCTAACTGAAAACCACCTAGAGCAGGTTCGTCAAAGAATCAGCGACCTTAAAAAAATAGAAACGACACTAAGTAAAATTTCACATCAGTGTGATGGTGCCAACGAAAGCGCCGACCATTGTCCCATTCTGCTATCATTATTTGACCAAAACTAACCAAAACTAACCAAACTAACCAAACTAACCAAACTAACCAAACTAACCAAACTAACCAAACTAACCAAACTAACCAAACTAACCAA
>JBLHID010000039.1:0-20323 GCA_047615545.1 Polaribacter sp. | reverse complement strand
TCAGAAGTGAAACGAAACTGCGCCGATGATAGTGTGGGAGTTCCCATGTGAAAGTAGGTCATTGCCAGGCATTAATACCCTAAATACCCAGCTCTTTGAGTTGGGTATTTTTTTGCCTGTAATTTGATAAATCAATTATTCGAAAAGATTTTAGATTTTTAGAGTGCGATCTAATAGGACTATGGTGTTAATACAGCAAGCAGTGCAGAAAGCGAAGCGGGTTCCACCATTGACACGCCGGTTGAAAAGAGTAAAAACAGGAAGGCGGTTACGCCTTTTCTAGCCTACGCTTCTTTACTGACAATCAGTTCACGGCTAACGGCCTGCATATTACATAACCCCAATTGAGCTAGTGCGATACTGGTTTCTTCGGCGAGAACATTGTCGATTTGCTTGAGACCCGTTTCACCATTCGCGGCCATAGCGAATAATAATGGTCGCCCTAGAAAGACAAAATTGGCACCCAGTGCATAGGCCTTGACGATGTCTTCGCCTGTGCGTAAGCCCGAATCATAGAATAAAGGGAAATTTTCTCCCAACTCAGTGCGGATTTTAGCGAGAGCGTAAATAGCGGGTGGGCCGCTATCGAACTGACGACCCCCATGACTGGAAACCTGAATTGCGTCGACACCAAGGGCTTTCATCCTTGTCGCGTCCTCCACATTAAGAACACCTTTGACTACTAATTTTCCCTGCCAGTTATCACGAATACTTTGTAGAAGCGCCCAGTCGGCTCCTGCACGGCTAGCGGTGCGTTGAAATTCACCATAGCGTCCGCCAAAGTTTGCCAGCTTTGGCCTACCTTTTACCAGAGTGGATAGTGACCAGCGAGGATGCATCATAAAATCTAATAATTGCTGCGGCCCGATTTCGAATGGCATTTTAAATCCACGTTTTAACTCACGCGGCCTGCGTCCAACTTCGGGTACATCGACGGTTAATACGAGAGTATCGTATCCAGAAGCATCAGCCCGTTTTATTAGCGCATTAGATTGATCCTGGTTGCCACTAAAATAGAGTTGAAACCAGGCATTGCCTTCAGCTACTTCGATTATGTTTTCGAGTGAGGTTGATGCTGCAGTAGACACAGAAACTGGTATCCGATGCCTCGCTGCCATGCGTGCGAGCATCAGGTCAGCGCCTGGTGTCGCAAGGTTGCACATTCCCATCGGCGTTATGCCATAAGGCAAGCCGACTTCCTTGCCAAATAGTTTGACGCTTAAATCTCGTTTCTCTACGTTATTCAGCACACTCGGTTGTAACTGTATGCTCTGAATTTGATCGCGGTTGAGCTTTTCCGCATAACCTACGCCAGCAGCACCATCGTAATAATCAAACACCATCCATGGTAGTCGTTTACGTGCGAGATTTCTCGCATCTTCGCTGGAATGGATCGCACGCACTAGGCGTTTCGCGCTTGTAATTCAGTCATGAAGCGTTCTCGAATTACGACAGGATCCATCTTGATGACAGGAACTTTAATGTTACCCGACAAACATTTGCAGATAATGATAGTCATCTTATTGCTATCGAGCGCAGCTTGTACTGTTGTGGCGGCATCTTCTGCCTGACATTCCACAACGTTTTCACAACCACAGGCTTTAGCAACTGAGGTCAGAGATGTTTTCTTGCCAGCGTAGGTGGGCTGATCACCAGTTGAACCGTAACTGCCGTTGTCAATAATCAATAGTATGAAATTATCTGCGATATTATTGGCAATAGTCGGCAAGGTGCCGAAATTTGTCAGTACAGAACCGTCACCATCGATAGATATGACCTTCTGTTTTTGCGCCAGCGCCAAACCGAGTCCTATCGAAGAGGACAAGCCCATAGTACCCAGCATATAAAAATTACTTGGCTGATCATCAAACATATGTAATTCCTGACTTGGCAAGCCGATATTACAAACTACAAAGTGGTCAGATATAACGGGTATTAGTTGTTTTATAACTTCAGAGCGAATCATTATTAATACCCCTTCCAAAAAGTCGCATCGGTAAGGATAGCGACGGGTTTATTGCACATAAATGTATAAGCTAAAATAGCATCGAGTTCATTGACATCATCTTCATGATGAAAGTGGTAGGTCGGAATATTGAGTTGCGCCAGTAACGCCTTTGTGTGCACAGCCATTTCAACCTGACAGGCAACTGGTTCACCCAGTTCACCACGATAACTGATCAACATTGGTAAGGGTATGCGGTAGTACTGCGTCAACGTCACCAAAGTATTTACGGTCACGCCGATCGCTGTGTTTTGCATGATAATTGCCGAACGTTTGCCACCCATAAACGCTCCAGCACAAAGTCCAATGCCTTCATCTTCTTTGTTTGAAGGGATATGGTATATATCGTCGCTTGCCTCGATATTGTCGATTACTCCTGCTAATTGCTTACAGGGTACTGTGGTAACAAACTCAATTTTATTCTTTACGAAATCGTTAACTATTTTTGCACTGACTGACACGGTTCTTCCTCGCTATCTATTCCAAATTTAAATTGCATTTTGTACTATAGAATTATTTAACTCAATTCATAGTTATTTAACAAATGCTAAAGTATTATTTTACTAATATTGTCTCAAGACTAGGGGCATGGGAGGTTTAGAGCTTTACTAAATATACTTTCAATTTTGATAACGCCGCTTGGTTCTAAGAAATATATGGGCTCAAATTTAACAACTTAGTGGCATTTGTTTAAACGCTATAAATTGATTCTAATTAGTATAGATCAACGACAATAAACCCAAATTGAACGATGTTCGCAGTAAACGAAAGGCAAGTATCGAGTTTAAACTCACAGTCATTACGTTTTGTATAATGTTCCATTTGAATTCATCAAACATTGGTCGATTTTTGCTTGGCAACAGTTTCGATAATCTGTTGTAACAAACGATTGGCTAGATGTATTTTCGCACAGTCGCTTCTCGTTAACATACCGAGCACCCGGCACCCGGGGGATGAGGGCAGGGTAATTTTTTTCAATCCTGCGAATATAGGATCGGGCACACAGGCATTTGGAACTATTGATATACCTAGGTTATGCAATACCATACTAGTCAAAGATTCGAGCGATTCCATTTCCATCGAATAATGAACTGTTATGTTATTACGTATGAGATAGTCCTCGACGAGCTTACCTACTGCACCTCGCCGTGTATGATGGATATAGGGCAACTTTTGCATGAGCCGTATAGGATCGTCGTCAATGACTTCGTTTGAGGTGAGCAAAATAAGCTCTTCCTCGACAAATGGCTGCCAATTGACATTCGGTCCAATCCGAGTTGGCTCGCTTAAAATAGCAGCGTCTAGAGCACCACTTTCTATCAGAGCTTGTAAATCTACAGAAAGGCCGGGCACCACCCGAACCTTTAATTTGGGATAGATCAACATTAGGGCCTTTATTGACAAAGGCACGAGGCCGCGAATCGCAGAAGGCACTGCGCCCAGAGTCAACTCGCCAAATAAATCGGCATCTCCGGTCAAATCGTCGAGCAGCGTTTCATAGCCAAGCACGACGTCTTGCGCCTTGGGTATCAACGCTTTACCTAATTGATTCAACCGCGGTGTTCTGTTTTTACGATCAAACAGGGTTACCTGTAGTAATTCCTCTAGACGTTTCATTTGTTGCCCAACGGCTGCATGAGAAACATGCACATGGTCGGCCGCTGCGCTGAAACTGCCCAGCTCAGAAATGGCTATAAGTGTTTTAAGTAGAGAAATTGACAAAGTGAATCCCAGTAAGAGTCATCCAGAATGACCCAATGATTAAAGCTGATATTTTTAACATTAACAAGATTAGTTAGGAAGTTTAGATGGTAATCATAATGATAGAAATAAGATAACAGAGTATTCACTTATGGTTCTAGCTCTCTCAGACTGTCATCGAAAACACTATAACCCTGACAGCGTATAACAGTCTATCGATAGGCTAAATTCTGCGGGTTTGCCAGGCAGCGCGATTCACGAATAGTGATTTCCGTTTTCAGCTCGACACTCTGATAAACCGCTTTATCAGCAATAATATCGAGTAGAAGCCTAGCAGAAGGCTCTCCTGTGCATCTAAGTGGCTCGTGACCGGTTGTTAGATTAGGCTAAATTATTATCGATATCATCAAATCAAGTGACTAAAACTTCCCCTAGTATCTTTATTTCCATCGCATTTGCTCTGGTAATAGCACCCGTTACTGTTGGAAAGTGGGTTTAAGTCGTCAAAATGATTCATCTCCTGGTGTCATGGAGTCATCACGCTAATAACCAACAAAGTTAATATCGTTCACCATTTTGGAGTTCGTCGGTACTGTTCACGTACTCCGTCCGAATTGGTAACATCTTTACTCGACTAACTGAGTTATCTTGCTAATCGCCTAGAGCAATAGTGCAGCGCAGTATTTGTTAAGGTTTGGTATAGCCGTTCACCAGCATACCTCCCGAAACCTCGGTATTGAAAAAACTACGGGAGTTTTTTATCTGTCCAGTTATTATTTATAAAAGTACTGGTGAGTAATAAATTACTTTTGACGAATACAGTTATCAATCGTGTTTGTTGGCATACATCATCGCATCAACTTCGGCTAACATCGCTTCTGTGGCTTTATGTTTTCATGAAACATTCTGGTATTTGATGTATTTAGACAAATTCAATTTATTATTGAATCAATTGGGCAAGCTATCCTTGATGAGAGCAACGAGTTTGATCTACGCCCAGATTAGTCACTAATAGCAGAGTAGAAAATATCATAGTATTGTTTTGATTATCGAGACTATTTGACCTACTTTTAACTACTAATAGTGAGTGTCATGATATTCTTAATGTTTTCATCAGCCTATAAAAGACTGTTAGTAATTTTCGAAACACAAACTTAAGTAATAATTATACATAATGGGTTTACGTAGCCGAAATATAGAACAACAAGAGTCTGAAGAATTCGATGTTCTGACCATAGGTGGGAGGATTAACAGTGCGGTTTCTGCTGCCGCGCTAATCGTCCGCGGTGTTCGGGTTGCTTTGATCGATGCGCGCGATTTTGCTGTTTTCACCAGTCAACAATCCTCTGATCTTGTTCGGGGTGGCATCAAGTACATTGAAAGTTATGAGTTTGGACTAGGCGCAGGCCTATGCAAATCGCACAACGAGTTGCTGGGTAGTTTCCCTCGACGCCATTCCAAAACTGAACAGCTTTTCTCGAAGCATCAACTCATACGTTCGAAGGGATTGTTTGAGGCCTGTGAAAAATTATTTGGTGTAGACGCGTAGGCTAAGTTTGATGAATATTTCTTGATCAGTAATCCTTGATCAAACTGTTGAGCGCAATCAGTAATTCTTAATGAGGTTCTAATGAAGCAATACCTACTTAGCATAGACCAAGGAACAACGAGCTCGCGTGCTATGTTATTCGACGACGGTGGCAAGGCTTGTTACACAGCGCAAAAGGAATTTACGCAGTATTTTCCAAATGATGGCTGGGTAGAGCATGACCCTGAGGAAATTTGGTCGACGACCCTCGATGTAGTCATCGATGCTTTGTCAAAAGCCAAACAAGAAGATATTACCATCGCAGCGATAGGTATCACCAACCAGCGAGAAACCACGGTGGTTTGGGATCGAGTGACTGGCAAACCGATATACAACGCCATCGTATGGCAAGATCGAAGAACCGCCGACTATTGCGAGTCGTTACGAGCACAGGGCAAAGAGTCAGCGATAACCTCAAAAACGGGTTTACTCCTAGATCCTTACTTTTCAGGCACAAAGATTAACTGGATTTTGAGTCATGTAGAGGGTGCGCGCGACCGAGCTAAGCTTGGTGAACTGGCTTTTGGCACCATCGACAGCTTTCTCATTTGGCGTCTGACACAAGGTGCTGTGCACGCGACTGATGCCACCAATGCGTCGCGTACCATGTTGTTCAATATACATACCCAAAGTTGGGACAAGGAACTTCTGGAATTATTGGAAGTGCCCGAGTCACTATTAGCAGAAGTTAAAGATAGTTCTGCTGACTTTGGTATTACGAGCCATGCATTATTGGGTGTGGAAATACCCATTGGTGGTGTTGCGGGTGATCAGCAAGCTGCACTGATCGGACAGGCCTGTTTTGAACCGGGCATGATCAAAAGCACCTACGGCACGGGTTGTTTCATGATGCTTAATACTGGGAGTCAGGCTATCGAGTCGAAGAACCGGTTGTTAACAACCGTTGCCTATCGTTTGAATGGCGTCACCACCTATGCGCTAGAAGGCTCTATTTTTGTTGCTGGTGCTGGGATTCAGTGGTTGCGTGACGGTATTGGTGTTATCGATACAGCAGCACAAACTGAAAAAATGGCATCTTCCCTAGCATCAAATGCGGGTGTTTACCTAGTCCCCGCGTTTACTGGTTTGGGCGCTCCCCACTGGGACCCAGATGCTCGTGCCGCTATATTTGGTATGACACGTGATACCGGGTCAGCGGAGCTAGTTCGAGCCACGTTAGAGTCGGTTTGTTACCAAACATCAGACTTACTAGACGCCATGAACCGCGATGGGCAAGCACCACTGAGTATTCGAATTGATGGTGGTATGGTTCAGAATAACTGGCTTTGCGGTTTTCTTGCCGATATCCTCGGTGTCAATGTAGAGCGACCACTCGAAACCGAAACGACGGCGTTGGGTGGAGCTTACTTGGCAGGTCTGCATGTCGGTATTTATAACTCTACCGATAACATTGCGAGAAATTGGCAGTCCGAATCAAAGTTTAGTCCCAACATGGATGAATCCAAACGAAGCCTGTTATTGGCTGGCTGGCATAAGGCCGTACGGAAAGTAACGTCACATGATTGATGCGCGTGGCTAAGCATGGTATTCAAACAATATTCTTCCAAACTCCGTTCACAGGAGAGACTTTCCATTGTCATACTAGGTGACAAGTTGGATACCCTATACAATAAGGCCCTGTCAATTTTGACGATACAGGACTATGACGAAAATAAACCGGTTTTATTTTCTGAAGGCAATTACATCATGACTGGGTTACGCAACCCAGTATCATATTAAAGGTATTATCTAGAGCCAAAACTATCCCCTATTAATCAACCGACTAACTAAAAGTTAAAAATAATGAATCAACTCCAACAACTACAGCAATTCACAACACTGGTCGCTGATACCGGTGACATAGAAGCGATTCGGCAATATACCCCCGAAGATGCAACAACCAATCCTTCTCTTATTTTAAAGGCGGTTAGCTTACCGCACTATCAACCTCAGCTCGCTTTAGCACGTGCCTACGCATTGTCTGAAGGTGGTGACGCCCAACAGCAGCTCGACAATGCCTCAGACAAGCTGGCAGTTTTAATCGGTCAGGAAATACTGGGTATTGTACCGGGCAGAATTTCTACCGAAGTCGATGCACGTTTGTCTTTTGACACCCAGAACAGCATCCAAAGGGCGCGCAAAATAATAGGCTTATACGAGCAGGACGGCATCGATCGGAAGCGCATACTGATCAAGTTAGCATCAACCTGGGAAGGTATACAGGCCGCCGCACAACTTGAAAAAGAAGGTATTAATTGCAATCTCACTTTGCTGTTTAGTTTTGCTCAGGCACAGGCCTGTGCCGATGCAGGTGTATTTTTAATCTCTCCATTTGTTGGGCGTATTTACGATTGGTATAAAAAGGCGGATGGTGTTGATAGTTATTCACCTGAGCAAGATCCGGGTGTGCTATCCGTCCAACGCATTTTCAGCTATTACAAAACGCATGGTTTTGACACAGTGGTAATGGGAGCCAGTTTCCGAAATTGCGATCAAATCCGACAATTGGCTGGATGTGATCGACTCACGATAAGCCCCGCTTTAATGCAGGAATTAGCGGATAGCGAGTTATCGTTAGAAAAAATTCTCGATGAAAAAAACACCACGTCAACTGACAGCAAAAATCAACTAGATGTGTCGGCTTTTCGTTGGGGGCATAATGATGATCCGATGGCGACTGAAAAACTGGCCGAAGGCATACGGCTATTTACTGTGGACCAAATAAAGCTCGAAGGTATTTTGTCGGCCAGCTAACACCCGCTGTCAATCTCTGCTTTAATGATGATTGTGGAAAATAGTGCAAGCACAGGCATTGACGCCTTGAGTGGCTTACCAAAGATCAAGCATGATGCTGAATGAGAGATGCCCTGTAGTCAATTGGCATGGTGTTTTTTTTACTATTCCAAATATGATGGAGAATATCTATGAAACGAGTTTTAAAATGGTTGTTAGCCGGCATGGCTATGATATTACTCGTTGGTTTTTTATTGGTGACCTATCAACAGGCCGATCACCTAGTACATTACCCATTAGACACCCGTAGTCCAGCCAAGCATCAGCTAAAAGATTTCGATTTACAGGCTACAGAAGTAGTTCGCAGGAACAGCAGCGGGCAAAAATTGCATGGTTATTTTGCGGCCAGTAACAATGGTGCCTACGTGATGCTGCAACATGGGTTTAAGGCTGATCGTAGCTATATGCTCGAAGAAGCGAAGATGTTGCAGAGTGCAGGTTACGGTGTATTGGTGACGAGTGTACGATCTCACGACTTGAACGATGGTGATGAAATAACCTTCGGCGTCTTGGAAATCGATGACGTCAATACCTGGTATAACTATCTAATAGAAGAGCAGCAAGCGACTGTGGGGCAAGTGGGTTTGTTGGGTAACTCCATGGGTGCTGCCATAGCAATCGAATATGCAGCGCAAAACCAAGACATCGCGGCAGTGGTGGCAGTGAGCCCATTCTCTTCCCTACAAGACACCATTAACGTCTCCGTTGAATATTTTACGGGCTTACCTGCATTTCCTTTTGCACCAATGATCTCCTTGTGGGCTGAAGCGATACTTGGCATGGATGTGGAGCTAGTCGATGCCACCAAAGCGGCTGCTAAGTTGTGCCATACACCTTTATTCATTATGCAAGGTGGGAAGGACGTTGTGGTGTCCGTAAATAGTGGGCAGTGGATTTATGATGCTGCATGTGGCGAAAAGGAGCTGTGGTTCGAGGCGGAATTAGGGCACACTAAATTTGACACGCAAAAACCCGTCGAATATGAACGCCGCGTGGTTGCCTTCTTTGATAAAGCGCTGCTGTAAGCGCCTTACTAAATGATAGGCTCCCACTATACTTCAAAACAACAAGGCCTGATTTCTACACGGTCGAGAAAACCTCTCATTTTCTTAGCAAGATAATCAGATTTGGTCCAATTGGGCTATACACTAGTCAGGCCATTACGCAATTGACATAAACAGTAAGGCATACGCTTGTCATTTTACCGCCCCTATGGAAAACTGGCGTCTGTTTTTTTTGATGCGATTGAAAATGGAACGTAAATATACCTACGGCGTAACTTTGGTCATTATCGGCGGCGTTTTCCTGAGCTTATCCGGAATTTTACTGCGTAATATCGAATCCGCGAGCGGATGGCAAATTCTGTTTTATCGCGGTCTCGCATTTTCCTCCATGTTGTTTTGCATCTTACTATTCAAATATCGCAGCGGCGTTTTTGGTGCTTTTCGCGCTATTGGTCGACCCGGTATTTGGGCCGCGATAGTGCTTGGGTTAGGCTCGATTTGTTATGTCTATGCAATTTTACTAACCACAGTCGCCAATGCTGTTTTTATTATCGGATCTGCACCACTTGCCACGGCCTTGGTAGGCTGGCTCATCTTAAAAGAACGAACGCCTAAATTCGGCATCATAGCCATGTTGGTATCGTTAATTGGCATAGGGTTGATGTTCGCAGATGGATTGCTCGAAGGACGCTGGTTAGGCAATGTTATTGCGCTACTGGTGGTGGCTTCGTTTGTCGCTTTTCTAATGATTGTGCGAAGTCGTCGGCATGTTGATATGTTGCCAGCGACCTGTTTAGGCGGTTTGGTTATGGGCGGCGTTGCGGGATTAGTCGCTGATAACTTGGTTATTTCGAATCATGATTTGATGATTTCGCTGTTGATGGGATTTGTACAGTTTGGAATCGGATTCTGGTGTTTTACGATTGCGACTCGGTACATCATGGCTTCAGAAGTCGCATTATTTGCGTTAACTGAATCTATTCTTGGCCCCATCTGGGTGTGGATCGGTGTTGGGGAAGAGCCTAGTTTATTAACTATTCTCGGCAGTGGTATTGTATTTGTCTGTGTTAGCTCCTATTGTATTTTTGGAATTCGAGATGAACGACGTAAGATGAACTTGGAATCTTCGACTAACTCTACATAGCGGGTTTTATTCGCACTTTCTTTTCGAACACAACAATAAGAATACCGCTTGAAATTATCAGTACGCTGCCGAGCATAGAGTAGTGATCTGGCCAGTCGCCCCAAACCAAATATCCTAGCAATAACGCTAGCGGCATCGAGCTATATTCGAAAGGTGCCAACAGCGACGCTTGGCCAGTCCGGTAGGCCTGAGATATCAAATAACCGCCAGCGGCTACAAAAAACCCACCCGCTGCAATTAAACCCAAATCACCTATAACGGGTATGCTCCAACTGCGTAATAAAAAGCCCAAGGTTGGATTGTCTGGTGTATAGAATTGCCCGTCACCGACAGATAAACCAACGATCGAGCTGACCACGATAAAGGCAAACTGGATGTAAAAGGTCATAGTCCCAGCCTTGTCCTGCATGCCAAGCTTACTCGTGATCATCACCATGCAGGCGTAAGCGAAGGCGGCAATGATTGGCAATAATGCCGTCATCCTAAAAATTTCGCTACCTGGTCTTAGCATAACGACGACACCTATAAGACCGACAAAGATGGCGACCCACCGATACAAACTGACTTTTTGAGCTAAAACTAACTGCGATAACAAACAGATGAACAAAGGTGCGGAGTAGAACAATGCAACTGCTTCAGCGATGGGCAGACTAGCCAGACCTAGGAAGAAAAACATATTCGCCAGAACCAGCATGCACCCTCGTATAAAATGTAATATCGGACGACGAGTTTTAAGCGTGACGAAACCACCTTCTAGTTGGACAATGACGATGACAACCATCATGGCGAACAGGGCCCGAAAAAGCATGATTTCATGCAACGCATAGGTCGGGCTGAGTAGCTTTACAATTGAATCGCTAATGGTAAATAACGCCACAGCGCAAACTAGGCACAATATGCCCTTCGAGTTATTAGTCATGAGTTTCTTTAGCCATTTGGGTTTTGTGTTCTGCGTTGGTTTTTGGGTGGTGCCAGCACGGCTCCACAGACTGCTCTTCTTTTGTTGGTATTGCTAGTTTTGCAGGTTATATTCGCCTATAATTTTTGGTCCCTCAATTACCTCGTTATTACAGATTCAGATGCTGATATTGAATTTTGCGCTAACTTATCTGCCAGTAGCTAGACGATGACTGGTGCGTTAAGTGGTTTCCGGGTTCTCGACCTAAGCCGAATTCTAGCTGGGCCATGGGCTAGTCAAATGCTCGCCGATTTAGGGGCAGAGGTCATCAAAGTAGAGCGACCAATGCAAGGCGACGATACTCGATCATGGGCACCGCCGTATATGCCCGACCACGACGGCAATGCCACCACCGAGTCAGCCTACTTCCATGGCGCTAATCGTGGAAAACAATCTGTTTGTATCGACATATCAACAGAACAAGGTCAGGATTTGATTAGGCAGCTAGCCATCAAAAGCGATGTACTAATCGAGAATTTTAAAGTAAGTGGTCTTAAAAAATATGGCCTCGACTACGACAACTTAAAAAGCCTTAACCCAAAATTGGTTTACTGCTCGATTACAGGTTTTGGTCAGACAGGGCCATATGCAGAACGAGCGGGCTATGACTTTATGATACAAGCCATGGGTGGTTTGATGAGCGTCACCGGTACTCCTGAGGGCGAACCGATGAAAGTCGGCGTGGCGCTGGCCGACGTGATGACGGGGTTGTACGCAGCGAATGCTATTCAGGCAGCCTTAATTCATCAACTGAGAACAGGAGAGGGGCAATATATTGATCTAGCCTTGTTAGATGTTCAGGTCGCTACATTGGCAAATCAAGCGATGAACTTTCTGGCGAGTGGTGAAAACCCGCAAAGGCTTGGCAATGCACATCCGAATATCGTGCCCTATCAGGCGTTTAAGACAGCGGATGGTTTTATTATTCTAGCAATCGGTAACGATACTCAGTTCAGGCGATTTTGTGAACTCACCAATGCCGAGGTGTTAGCGAGTGACGAACGCTACCAAAAGAATGCAAACCGAGTCAAAAATCGCAGTTCATTAATCCCATTGATCGTCGACATGATGCGTACTCAAACTACCGACTGGTGGCTAGATCATCTCAACCAAAAGGGCATACCCTGTGGCCCGATTAATAATTTGGATCAGGTATTCGCAGATCCTCAGGTGCAATTTCGAAACATGCAGCTTGAACTTGATCATCCCACCGCAGGAAAAGTCAACACTGTTAAGAATCCAATTAACCTGTCAAAAACACCACTAGAGTATGGGAAAGCAGCTCCCACTTTGGGCCAGCATACTGATGCAGTGTTGTCTCAGGTGTTGGGCATAGACCAAGCCAGTATTGAAACCCTTCATGAAGATAAAATAGTTTCTTAAGTAGCAGTGCCTTAGGCTTGTTTTAAGTAATGCTTTATTATTACAAGTGACTCATCATCCAAATTTGATGTTAGTGGTTCAGAATCAATTCGCTTGCTTTTTCACCGACCATTATTGCTGGTGCATTGGTATTACCTGAAGGCAGTGATGGAAAAATTGAAGCATCGGCAATACGCAAACCTTCAACTCCATGCACTTTTAGATCTGCGTTGACAACATTGGTTGTTGTATCTGGCCCCATACGGCAGGTGCCTGCTGGGTGATATACAGTGCCCCCCTGTTCGCGAGCATGATTCATTAGCCCTTCGTCACTCATTATCAGCGACCCTGGTTCTATCTCACTAGAGATTATGTCCCGCATCGTTGGTGCATCAGCTAACCGACGTAAGAACCGTATCGCTTCCAGCAATTCCTGCCGATCATGTTCAGTCTCTAGGTAATTAGGTTGAATCTCTGGCGCTTCATTCGGATCAGTCGATTTCAAGCGAATGTACCCCAAACTAGTGGGGTGGCATTGAGATACACCGATACAAAATGCTGCATATGAGTCAGGGTTCAATAAAGGTCGAATTCCAGGGGGGGTCTTTTGATAGCTTAGCGGGGAAAAATAAAGTTGCATATTGGGTCGCTTCAATTCGGCTCTAGTTCTAAAAAAACCACCTGCATGATTAATATTTCGAGCCAATGGCCCACGCCGCGCGACCAAGTATTGTAATCCAGCCCAAAGCTTCCCCATCATTGGATGTAACTGGTTATTGAGTGTGGGTAACTTAGAACGATAAATATGATCTAGACCATAATGATCCTGTAAATTTTTACCGACAGCTGGGCTATTATGAACCAGTGGGATATTGAGTAGTGACAACTCTTCTGCTGGCCCGACGCCCGACAATAATAGTAGCTGTGGTGTGTTGATTGCGCCAGCTGACAGAATGACTTCGACCCCCGCTCGTATTGTTTTTGTTTCGCCATTTTTAATATAATTGATGCCGACAGCACGCTTTCCTTCAAACAGAATTTTTGTAGCTAATGCATTAGTTTCAATGCGCAGGTTATGGCGTTTTCGAATAGGCCATAAATAGGCGCGAGACGCTGACATACGTTGGCCATTTTTAACATTGATATGGTAACTGCCAGCCCCTTCTTGGGATGCACCATTAAAGTCATTATTGAGCGCCAACCCGACTTCCTGACAAGCTGTCACATAATGTTTGTAAATGGGGTGCAAACCACGAGATGATGCGTCAATGTGCAGGGGCCCATTGGCACCGTGAAATTCGCTTTCACCAAGGCTATGATCTTCCATTCGTTTAAACAGTGGCAAAACGTTTTGCCAGTCCCAGCCTGGGTTTCCAGCGGCACACCAATTGTTGTAATCTTCCGCTTGTCCACGGATATAAATCATTGCGTTGATCGAGCTCGAACCACCCAACACTTTTCCACGTGGCCAGTAGCTGCGTCGGTTGGCCGTATTGACGACAGGTTCAGTTTGATACATCCAGTTGACTTGGCTATCGTAAAAAGACTTTCCATATCCGAGCGGCACCTGCAACCAGAACCGTCGATCATCGCCACCTGCTTCTAATAATAAAACTCGATTTTGGCTATTAGCCGACAATCGGTTGGCAATAACACTGCCCGACGAGCCAGCACCTACTATGATGTAGTCATAATCATCAGGCACGTAATTCGGTCCTTTTATTCATCATCAGTTTAATCATATGGTTGATGTTTTATTATCGGGTTTAGATTTATACCTGCCTTGTCAAACAGCATGGGCAAAGCGCAATAACAAAATGTTACTCGTCCAGAACTACGGGCTGCAGATCCATTGCCAATATCTGAACATACCAATTTAACTAGAGCTGGGTTTATTTTTTGACAATAGTGTCTAAAACCTTTTCAAGTGTCTTAACACCATCCACTATTTCTGAAGGTGGAATGCCACTAAAACCAAGGACAAGACCTTTTTGATCAGTGGGTGCGACGCAATAACGTTTGATTGGTGTGACCACAACGTTTTTTTCTAGTGCCGCGGTTGCGATCTCTACTTCATCTAGGTTATTTGGAATGCGAGCGATTGTATGCAGCCCAGTATCGGTTGGCACAATATCGAGTAAGCCACCCAATCTTTCTCGAGCCGCTTCACACAGTACCTGGTGACGTTCGGCATAAATTTCACGCATGCGTCGAATATGGGTTGCAAAATGACCTTCTTGCATAAAGGCCGCAACAACCGCCTGATGACTGGATGGCACGCCCTGCAATAAGGCTTTGGATACTCGGTTGAAAACATCAACCAGTGGTGGTGGTGCTAGAAAGAATCCGAGGCGTAGTGCGGGAAACAGTGTTTTACTAAAAGTGCCGACGTAAATGACACGGCCTAAATTATCGATGCTCTTAAGTGTCGGGGGTGGGTGACCACTATAACGGAACTCACTGTCGTAATCGTCTTCTATTATAAAGGCGTTGGCACGTTCGGCGGCATTAAGCAACGCAAAGCGACGCTCAATACTCATAGAAACCCCCAATGGTTGCTGATGTGCTGGGGTGACAAAAGCAAGGCGAAAATCGGGTGCTCGACGAATTCCATGTTCGACCATTAGGCCGTCCTGATCTACTGGAATAGGTATGAGCTTTGCACCACTGGCAATCAAACTATTACTAGCGCCAATGGCACCCGGATTTTCGCACCAGACCAGATCGTCAGGATCGAGTAGTACAGTACCGATAATTTGAAAGGCTTGTTGTGCGCCACTGACAATAAAGATCTGTTCGGGTTCGCATTTTATGCCTCGGTTAGATAACAGATGCGATGCAATCGCCTGACGCAGAGGGAAATGACCACGTGGGTCGGCATAACCCATATTACCCTGATGATTTGAACGCCAGCTGCGGGTCACATACTGAGCCCAAAGTGAACTCGGAAAGGCATCAAAAGCGGGTAATGCGGTGGTAAAGGCTTTAGTTTCATGTGGTAGTCGATCAACAAAATTATCTAAGGCGCGCGTAATCACTCCCGAGAGGCGCGGCTGTCGCATTGGTCGCTCGGAGTCCAGTTTTTTGATGACTTCAGTTTCTGTTGGTCTTGTAGTCATCCAAGCTTTGCTTACAAACGTACCGGCACCCGTTCGCGACTCAATAAGACCTTCTGATGTGAGTATTTCGAAGACGTTGATCACGGTGGTGCGTGATATTTTCAAGTCTGTTGCGAGTGTTCGGCTAGCGGGGAGCCGCTCGCCAATATGCATACCACCAGCATGAATAATATCCCGCATCGCAGAATACAGTTGGTGACTGACTGTGCCTGGCGCACTGCGATCAATTTCGATAGAGAGTAGTAAAGCACCCCCGGCACGTTTTATCATGATTCTAAGCAGACCTTATTGAGTGGTTGTTAGCTAGAGGCGCTTTAGTTATAGCACCGCCCTAAGATAATAAATGGTATTAAAATAGTTTCAAAATGGACCTTACCTGTAACTCAGTTTACGTCAAGATACTTTTTTAAACGCCATTTGAAACTTTTTAGGAGTTCAATATTGCGTTCATTATATAGACAAATTCGACCATAAATTAGCTTACAAAATAAAATCATGAAAATAAAAACGATCGAGACATTTAGCACCGAATTCGTCGGTTTCGTCAGGGTCACAGTCGATAGTGGTGAACAGGGCTGGGGGCAGGTATCCACCTATCACTCAGACATCACATCGACAATATTGCACCGCCAGATAGCGCCATGGTCGCTTGGTTGGGACGCGACAGACATCGATGGGCTGGTCGATATCATTACTGAACGAGAGCACAAGTTTCCCGGCTCCTACCTGCGAAGAGCCATTGGTGGGATTGATACTGCTCTGTGGGATTTGCATGCAAAACGAGAAAACAAATCGGTTTGTGAACTGATTGGTGGCAAGCGGACTCCGCTGCGAGCCTATGCTTCCTCAATGAAGCGTGATATCACACCTAAAAATGAAGCGATTCGATTGCAGCAGTTACGCGATCAATATGGATTTGATGCTTTTAAAATTCGAGTTGGTTCAGAATGTGGTCGTGATGTTGACGAATGGCCTGGTCGCACAGAAGAAATCATTCCAACTATGCGCAAGGCATTGGGAGACGACGTCACTATTCTAGCGGATGGCAATAGCTGTTATTCGCCAGAGCGCGCTATTGAAGTTGGACGTTTGCTGGAAGATAGTAATTATGGCCACTTTGAAGAGCCTTGCCCTTACTGGGAAATGGAACAAACTAAAAAAGTGACCGATGCGCTTGATATCGATGTCTCTGGTGGTGAGCAAGATTGCGATATCTCGACGTGGCGGCACATGATTGAAATGCGGGCGGTTGACGTTATTCAACCAGACGTTTGTTATCTGGGCGGCTTAACCCGCACCTTGCGCGTGGCGAAAATGGGTGAGTTAGTGGGTTTACCCTGTACACCGCATTGCGCTAACTTATCGATGGTGACTTTATTCACAATGCATTTATTAGCTTCGATTCCAAACGCTGGAAAATATCTGGAGTTCTCAATCGAAGGAGACGACTATTATCCTTGGCAGGATGGGTTGTTCGTGAAGTCGCCCTATGACATTGTTGATGGTAAAGCATTAATTCCTGATGCGCCTGGTTGGGGCGTGGAAATAAATCCTGATTGGCTCGATAAAGCCAGTTATCAAAAGAGTGAGCTATAAGCTTGATGAGAGATTCGTTATTGTCTGACGACTTTAAAACTACGCCATATTGGTGGGACGCCACACCGCCACCCGAATTATCTCTACTGGGCGAGCCTAATCTTGAATTGCCCAAAAAAGCCGACGTAGTTGTCATTGGCGCCGGTTATACCGGCCTGAGTGCTGCATTACAGACTGCCCGTGCAGGACGTCACACAGTCGTAATTGATGCTGAAAATGCTGGTGCAGGTTGTAGTACCCGTAATGGTGGGCAAATTAGCACCAGTATCAAGCCAACGCATAAAGCTTTGGCGGCTAGATATGGTCCAGAACGCGCTTTCAATATTTTAAAAGAAGGTCATAACGCACTTGAGTGGTTAGAAGAATTTGTCTCAATCGAAAGTATCGATTGCCACTTTAAAGTTGTCGGTAAATTCCTGGGTGCACATAATCCAGCTCAATACGAAAAATTAGGCAAAAAATTGGACACTTCAGTCAAGGGACTAGAAACTGATGCGTATCTGTTGTCACGTTCTGAACAACACCAGGAGCTGGGAACTGATCGATATTTTGGGGGAGTCGTCTATCCCAAGGTTGCGTCTGTTGATCCGGCTCGTCTGCATCGTGGATTGCTTGAACGTGTTCTCGCAGCCGAAGCTACTGTCATACCTTATAACCCGGCCCTCGACATTATTAAAGAGGGAGAAGGTTTTCGGGTAACTACCAGCAAAGGATCTATCTGGGCAAAGGAAGTGATCGTCGCGAGCAACGGTTATACGGGTTCGGCGACGCCCTGGTTAAGACGTCGCATCATTCCGATTGGGAGTTATATTATCGGGACTGAACCATTGGCTGATGGACAAATGGATCGGCTAATTCCAAAAGATAGAATGCTGGGTGACACGCGTAAAATGGTTTTTTACTATCGTTCGTCGCCAGACCGACAAAGAATACTTTTCGGTGGACGAGTGTCTCACGCGGAAACCAACCCACTTGCTAGTGGCCCCAAACTTCACGACAGAATGGTGGACATTTTTCCTGAGCTGGTTAAAACACGGATTAGCCATTCTTGGGTAGGTTTCGTTGGTTATACTTTTGACTCGCTGGCGCATCTTGGGAAGAACGAGGGTGTGCACTATGCAATGGGCTACTGTGGGTCTGGCGTTTCGATGTCTTGCTATTTGGGTATGCGCATTGGACAACAGCTACTGGGACAGCAGGAAGGAAAAACAGGTTTTGATGGATTAAATTTTCAAACACGCCCGATGTATACCGGCACGCCTTGGTTTTTGTCGGCATCAATACAATACTATCGTTGGTTAGATAGTCTTAATATTTAATTATATTAGGGTTCATAAAAATTGGTATCTTCGTTTATTTATAATGGACCTTCGACTTTACTGTAACCATGGCTTAAATTATTGACTCAATTCAATAGCAAAAATAAGAGGTTAGGATGAAAAGTAATACTAAAGGTATTAAGCTAGGGGCATTGATTGCAGCCTCGTTATTCAGTGCAGGTCAAATACAGGCAGCAGATCCGATTACGGTTGTTTCCTGGGGCGGAAGTTATGGTAAAGCACAGGATGCTGCGCTATTTACAGATGCATCGAAAAACACGGGTATCGAGATAATTCGTGAATCCGGTGCGAGCATGTCAAAAACTTGTTTGCAGGTTGAGTCAAACTCAGTCAGCTGGGATCTGGTAGTTACTGGTTCGGGTGGATCAGCTTCTGCTGCAGCCAAAGGCTGTTTGGAAAAAATTGATTATAGTGTTGTTGATGTTTCTGATTTTATTCCCGGGACCTATACTGATTATTGCGTTGGTACCGACGTGTTTGCTACGGTTATGGCGTGGAATACGGACAAGTTTGGACAGCCAGGTAGCTCAGGCGCACCCAAAACATGGGCCGATTTTTGGAATGTGAAAAAATTTCCTGGTAGCCGCGCCTACCGTGCCAACAGTGTCGATGGTGCACTCGAGCCAGCACTGATGGCTGATGGTGTTCCAGCGGATAAAGTCTATGAAGTGCTTTCAACCAAAGCTGGTAAGCAGAGAGCTATCGACAAGATCCGTGAGTTAAAACCAAATATTGCTGTATTTTGGGGTTCAGGTGCGCAGCAGGCACAGCTTATGAAGGATGGTGAAGTGGATATGATTACCGGTTGGAACGGTCGATTTGATAATGCCAAAAAAGACGGTGCTAAGGTTGGTTATACTTTTAATCAGGCTTTGTATGACTTTGATTGTATGGCAATGCCCAAAGGTGCTCCAAACAAAGCGACGGCGATGAAATTTCTAGCTGAAATCTCTAAAGCCGAATATCAGGCTAATCTGCCATTTCATATTACCTATGGCCCAACTAACAAAAAAGCTTACGAAATAACTACGGCGTCGAAAGAGCTAGTTGAATCTTTACCGTCTCATCCCAAGAATGTGCCGATGATGTTGCCTATCAATCTGGAATGGTACGGCAAGCACAGGACCGAAGCGCTTGAGATGTACATGGAAATGATGAGCGAATAAAAAAGAGAGATATCTGCCTTTGCCGGGTGGTTTTTCCACCCGGCCCCTTTCCCAATATAGGTTCCTTCTTTGTCTATCCAAGCTAATAATCCACAGGCCGAATTAACAACCGCACTACCCATTCATGTTCAAGATCTAACTAAAAAATACGGTGATATGTACGCACTCGATTCTGTTAGTTTAGACGTTAAAAGTGGTGAATTTCTAACATTACTAGGCCCGTCAGGATCAGGAAAGACAACGCTGCTAATGGCCATAGCCGGATTTAATCGGCCTGATTCAGGTAGTATTCGATTTGGCGATGAAGAGGTCATTCTGAAACCGCCGCATAAACGCAATGTTGGCATGGTATTTCAAAGTTATGCCTTGTTTCCACATATGAGTGTCGCAGAAAACATTGCCTTCCCACTTAAACTGCGCGGTGTTGGCGCAGCAGAAGCGGCTGAACGAGTCGACGCTGCTCTCAAGACGGTTCAACTTGATGGTCTTGGTAATCGCGGCATCGAACAGCTTTCGGGTGGTCAAAAACAACGGGTTGCATTGGCTC
>JBLHID010000038.1:0-20537 GCA_047615545.1 Polaribacter sp. | reverse complement strand
GCTGATTTTGAAATAACAGGAACAGAGTCAGGCATTGAGGGACGGCTACCCATCCAATATTTTGCATTTTCGAAATTAGCTGCAGGGAATAGTTCGGCGGAAATGCGGGCGATAGATTTAAAATAGGATTGGTTGGCAGGTCGGTGCGGTGGCGCATATTCGGCCCAGCCACCAATGCGAAGGCCACAGGTTAATTGGGTGGCGACTATACCTCTGTCGGCAAACACTACCGGTCGTTTGAGCGTCTCGCCTGGTGTTGGCAAAGTGATGTTATAACCGCGTTCAGCGGTCACAGGTAAAAAATCACCGCAGCTTTGAGCTATTTTTTTTGAATGAACACCGGCGGCAATTATTACCACATCGTGGTGAAACGATCCTTGTTTTGTTCGCAACTGAACCGAGTTTACTGACTCGCGCAAATTCTCTACTCGTGAGGATTTGAACTCGACATCGTTATTTTTTGAAGCCTTAGCCAGTAATTGAACTACCTCAAGTGGGTCGCTCACTATTGCCCATTTGTGCGATAAAACGCCCTGTTTGAAATGGTCTGATACAAGTGGTAATTGACTTCGGATTTGCGATTCGCTCATTGCATCGCTATCAATTTCCATGCCCATTTTTTCTGCCCAAGACGGCTGACTGGCGTTGAAGCTAGCTTCGGAGTCATATAGGAATGCACAGGATTTTACCGTTACCTTGTCAGCCATATTAGCGGCTTCAAACATGGCCTGAACATCAGTCAATGTGTGTTGCGATAGATAGCTGAGCGCCTGTGTTGCAGTCAAAAAACGTTGACCCTGAGAGGTTCTCCAAAAACGCCAGAACCAAGGTAGCTGCGCCAGCACGTCTCTTAACGGGATCTTCAGTGGTGCATCAGGATCCCTGAGCATTTTTAGTGCCTTCCAGTGAATGCCAGGTGTGCTTAAAGGGTAGATATCAGAACCAACGACATGCCCTGCATTAGCGCGAGAAGGCCCCCCTTCGCCTACGGCGTTATCATCGTAAACAGTGACTTCATAACCCCGGCGTGATAGTTCGAAAGCACTAGCAACACCGATGATGCCAGCCCCAACAATAGCGATTGACGCGCCCGACGGGAATGCCCTGTCATTCATTGAGTGATTCCAGAATGACGAAGCATTAATTCACTAGATGAGTTGAGCAGTTCAATTGAGCAAATCAAATGCATCACCCCAGCAGTCGGATACCTTATATCCTTGCTGGTAAGGGTCGCTTGGGTCAACGCCAATTTGATGTATACCGTGTATCCAACCACGACCTGAAATTATAGGTAGCACGCATAATTGACCATCGATCTCTTTCTGACCTTCTACCTGTACCTGGAACTCACTTTCGATAATTGATCTGGCTATTTTAGTTTCACCTATATTGACTTGGCCGCGAGCAGCCATGACGGCAGCACGTGCTGAATTACCGGTGCCGCAAGGTGAGCGATCAACTCGACCGGGGGGCAAAATGGTAGCACCTTTCATTGCGCCATCATCGTCAAAGCCAGTAAACATGGTGTATGAAATACCTTCTATGCCAGACAAGGTCGGATGTCGAATATCGAGTTGTTGATTCACTGCTCGGTGTATCCGGGTTCCTATGTCGACTAGCTTGCGGGCATTTTCTGGACATATTGTTAAATCAAATTGGGTCGGGTCGATCAAAGCATAAAAGACACCGCCAAAAGCAATATCGACAGTCACCTTGCCAAGTCCTTGGACCTCAACAACCGCATCGAGTTGATCGGCATAACTCGGTGTCATCGATAAAGTGACTCTCTCACATTTACCGTTATGGCAGCTGGCATTCGCTTTAACCAACCCTGCTGGGGTTTCAATCGTGATCGTTGTCTCTGGCTCTTTCATCTCGATCATCCCAGTCTCAAGCATTACCGTCGCCAGGCAAATACAATTTGAACCAGACATCGCATGCGCTTTATCGCCTTGCAGAATGATGAAGCCGATATCGGCATCAGGGTGCGACGGAGGGAAAATCAAATTGGTAGACATTTGCGCGTAGCCGCGCGGTTCGAATACAAGGAAACGGCGCAAACTATCATCGACCTGATTGATGTAATTCATCTTGTCGAGCATAGTTTGGCCTGGGATGTCGATCACGCCACCCGTGACGATTCGTCCAACCTCACCCTCGGCATGAGCTTCAACCATGGTAATTGTTTTTTTCCAACGCATTGGGTTAGGTTCTCTTGATCATATAAAACGGATTTAGCTTGTCTTAAAAAATACACTGCAAAGGTCGCGCTATTTAGTCAAAAGTGAGTGAAGTACCTCACGTGCCTCGGTTATGATGGTTGCGACTTTCTGTTGCATCGCGCTATCCAATGACTGCATGGGTGGGCGAACGATACCACAGGGACGATCCTGTAATCGGCAGCCTTCTTTGATGCTCTGGACGAACTTACCGCTTTGCTCAAGCGCACTCATGGTTGGCATAAGGGCAGCCATCAAGGATCGACCAAGCTCAAAATCCCCGTTCGCCACTATGCTCATTAATTTGACACATTCGTCTGGGAAGAAATTACCGGTAGCACAAACCCAGGCTTTAGATCCCCAGGCTGCAAATTCGAGCACCTGCTCTTCGCCACCAATAATTAATTGGATATTAGGGAAGTTGCGAGTCAGAAAAGGGATACGGGTATAATCACCGCTGGATTCCTTAATCGCACAGACCAACGGATTTTTAGAGATTGCAGTCAGGAATTCTTCACCCATTTCAACGCCAGTTCGTCCGGGGTAGTTGTAAAGCATAATAGGTAACCCGGTGGTGTCAGCAATATTAAGTACATGGCTGGCAAGTTCACTTTCGGATGGTAACGAATAAGGCGGTGCTGCTACTAGCAGCGCGTCCGCTCCGGCATCACGTGCCGCAACACTAATTGATAAGCACTCGCTTACTAGGATGTCATTGACGCCAGCCATAAATGTCACGCGCTTATTGATACGCTCTGCTGCGAACTTAAACTGCTGAATACGCTCTTCCTTCGTCATCGCATAGAATTCACCTGTAGAGCCGCCAACAATGATGCCAGCAACGCCATTTTCAATCTGCCACTCGATGACATCCTCATAGCCGTCCCAATCAACTGACCCATCTTCATGAAACGGTGTAATAATAGGGGTATAGATGCCTTTAAATTTCATTTTTATATCTCTAAGAGTTGCCTAGGCTGGGTGACTATTGACAGGCCTCCATTGTCTACCAATTGTATGCAATGATGATGCTAGCTAAAAGCCAAGTTGGATTCAACCGGTATAAATGAAATAATAATTCCTCAGAATTATGCAGATAGAAAGCATGAGTACTAAGCGCGACATTAGTAAAACACAAAATAGAAACCTAGGATTCGGTACCTTCGCTATTTATGAACCACTACACAACAAAAGGATGGTGGCCGCCTTGCTAATCTCAGACGTTTTGATCTTCTTGCCAAGTACAGTATGTGAACTGTCTTCGCCTCAAAGCGCCAACTGTTTTTATATGAGCAACGAAAAGACTACGAAAAAATCATTATATTTAGGCGTTCACCTAAGCCATGAGTAGTCAAATTGACAGACATGGAGCTGTTAGTCTGAGGCAGCCGAGTTACGTCGAAGCGTTCTGGATCTGGGCAAAAATAGGTTTTTTATCATTTGGAGGCCCCGCTGCTCAAATCGCCCTCATGCATCGAATGGTGGTGGAGCAAAAAGGCTGGTTAAATGAAAAGCAATATCTAAATGCGCTTGGTTTTTGCATGCTTCTTCCAGGGCCGGAGGCAATGCAGTTAGCGACTTATGCCGGTTGGAAAATTCAGGGCGCTCTGGGTGGTCTAATGGCTGGATTATTGTTTGTGTTACCCGGTGCAGTCATCGTTCTGGGATTGGCAGTAATTTATGTAACGTTTGGTGATTTACCTCTGACTGTCGCATTATTCCTAGGTATCAAGGCTGCAGTTCTAATTGTTGTTGTCGAAGCTCTATTTCGTGTTGCAAAAAAAGCACTACATTTAACAGAACACTGGTTTATTGCTGCCTCTGCTTTTATTGGTCTTTTTTTACTCGAGATACCATATCCGTTTGTTATTGCACTATCGGCAGGATATGGTTTCTTACGCGGCGCAAAATCAGAAGTAATAGCTGGCCTATCACACGATTCGGCGCATGACCAAGCAAGGATGCAAACGGGACAAGCAACTCAGCAACTCAGCAGCTTGCTACCCAGCACTTTAATCACGGTAGTTTTCTGGTTACTAATCTGGTGGTTACCCATTGTTGCTATTGATTACTTTTTCGATTTACCAATACTGATTCAAATAGCCGAGTTTTTCTCGAAGCTAGCTGTGGTTACTTTTGGTGGTGCCTATGCCGTTCTCGCTTATCTCGCACAAGACGTGGTAAATCAATTTGGTTGGCTAACAGCAGGTGAAATGATGGATGGCCTAGGACTCGCTGAGACCACACCCGGACCATTAATTTTAGTCACAGAGTTCGTTGGTTTTATTGCCGGTTATCGCCAAGGTGGCTTGATGCTAGGTTTTTCCGCAGCGTTAATCACTTTGTGGGTTACTTTCGTACCCTGCTTTATGTGGATATTCGCGGGTGCGCCTTATCTGGAATGGATCGGTGATCAGCCGCGGTTAAAAAGTGCTCTAGCGGCAATAACTGCAGCCGTTGTTGGGGTTATTTTGAACCTGTCTTTGTGGTTTTCGTTACAGGTATTGTTCAAAATTGTCGAAACCGAAACCTATGGGCCATTTAAAATTTTAGTGCCTATTTTTAGTTCGATCGACTGGCGCGTAGTTTTGCTGTCAGGGATATGCGCTTTGCTGATCTTCCGGCTCCACTGGAATATTTTGGCAGTGCTTGCAACCAGTGCATCGATCGGCGTCATTTTGTCTGTGTGAATTTAGGTGCTTTTGAAATTAGTACGTTTTTAAGTAAACACGCTGATAAATAAAATGTGCAATACGCTGGATATCGTTAATATCCAAAACCGGAATATTAGAAGATTCAGGTAGTGGCCCATCACAGGCAATGGCGATGATATTTGGGTCGTCTGGATGAAGGTAAGGTTTGTTTAGTTCTGTACGATGCAATTCTATTTTGGTAAATGGCATTTGTTTGTAGCCTTCGACCAATACCAAATCGAACTTATTTGGGTTAAGCGCATTGATAATGTCTTGTAATGATGGCTCGTGTTCAGGTGTAGGAAATTCGGTGATCTGTGCCATGCGGGTCGTGGTGCAGATAATAGTGTGATCAGCTCCAGCCTTGCGAATCTCGTAGCTATCTTTGCCTGGTTGATCCAGTTCAAAATGGTGATGCGCATGTTTTACAACGGCCAGTCGTAACTTGCGCTGCTTTAGCAATGGGATAATCTGCTTGAGCAAAGTTGTTTTCCCTGTACCGCTATAGGCACTGAAACCGATAGTGGGTATGTTCGTAGAAATCATCACTTTGGCACTTTCGCTAACAAGTCTTGCTGGTCTTCTGGGGTATTAATATTTTTAAACATATCACGCTGATCTGAAAAATCGACTCGGTTAAATTGATGTTGCGCGTACCAACGGTCAATTTTACGGTCTCCACTGTCGAGGAAAGTATTCAAGCTTGCGAGTAAATCGACATTGATTAACGCATGTACCGGTTGCAAGCGCTCTCCATCATGGGCAACACTGATTGGGGCACACTTGTTGTCGGGTAAGTTGTGACAAGCTATGAAACGCTCGACATATTGATCACTCAACAATGGGCTATCGCAAGGTAGGGCCAGAATATTCTGAGTCTCCACTGCCGCCATAGCACTGGCAAAACCAGCAAGAGGCCCCTGATAATCACTTAGCTGGTCATTGATTACCGGGAACCCATAACCCTCATAAACAGATTGATTGCGGTTGGCATTGATGATGATCTTAACATTCTGTTCCTGCAACTTCTCGATCAAAATTTCGACCAGTAAACGCCCTTCAAATTCAATCAAGCCCTTGTCGAGGCCGCCCATGCGTCGTCCCATACCACCAGCCAGAATAACGGCGGTGATGTTGGTGTTTTGAATTGTCATTTGTCTATATGCAGCTGATGATAGAAAGCTCAATTGTATCAAGCAACCGCGCTACATACTATTTAAGGACATCTCTAAAATTCACTTTTTCTGCGGCTGTGGTGTAGGGTATTAGTGCATTAGTGCATTAGTGCATTAATGCACTAATGCATCTTGCCAGAATTAGACGTCAGTTTAGTGCTGCTAAAGCGGCTTCATGTAGCTTAGGCGTAGCTGCGGCTATCACTTGCGGTCCTGAATGCAAGTTGAGGGCATTGCCCTGCCAATCACTGATAACACCACCTGCTTGCTCGACAATAGGCACTAGGGGTAGGTAGTCAAACGGAAACAAACCGGATTCGACAACTAGATCGACCCAACCTCCAGCTAGCATTGCATAGGTATAACAATCACCACCATAACGACGGTAACGGGTATGTTCACAGAGTTGGTCGAACTGCTTAAGTTCCTCTGGGTTAAAGAAGTCGGGCGATGAGGTTAAGATGTTAGCTTGATCTAGTTGCTTACATTCGCTTACTCGGCATGGTTTACCGTTTAGCAGGGTTGAGCCAGTTCGATCCGCCGTCCATATCTCGTTGAGTGCTGGCATGGCTAATCCACCGGCTTGGACTACATTGTCCTCGACAAATCCAACCAAACAACCGAACAATGGATTACCCAGCAAGAAGCTCTTAGTGCCATCGATTGGATCAATAACCCAGGTACCGCCCTCACCTTCGCTATGACCTTGCTCTTCACCATAGATTGCATGTTTGGGATATCGCGCGGCAAGAATATCACGCAACGCTTTTTCAGCCGCTTTATCGGCAATGGTGACGGGAGAGTCATCTTGCTTGATATCAAAAGGTACTTGGCTACGAAAATGCTGTATGCAGATTTGTGATGCAGAATCAAGCATACACCGAACTGTTTCTGAAATATCAGAGATAGTATGAGTCAACGGTTAATCCTGCATGTAGAGTTAAAAACTAAACTAAGCTAGCGCTGACCTTTGCACTAGAATTTTCGAGCTATTCAGCGAGTTCCTGCCATCGATGACAGGCGACATCATGCTCAGCCCCTAACTTATCCAGCTTCGGCTCTTCCTTGCGACAGAGGTCGATTGCATATCGACAGCGGGTCTGAAACTTACAACCCGGTGGTGGATTGGTTGGCGAAGGAATTTCACCTTCCAGTTTTAAAGGATTACCCCGATCGTCTGGGTCCAGAGATGGAATTGCCGAAAGCAATGCCTTGGTATAGGGATGCCGAGGATTGGCAAAAAGCTCTCGTGTGGGCGCGGTCTCAACTAGGCGTCCAAGATACATCACGGCAACATGGTCGCAGGTATGGGCGACAACACTTAAATCATGGCTGATGAACAGGAAGGTTAGCCCCATATCCTGCTGAATAGACTTCAGTAGATTGAGTACATCGGCCTGAATCGACACATCCAATGCAGCAACACTCTCGTCGGCAACAATAAAATTCGGTTTTGAAACAAGCGCTCTGGCAATAGAAATACGTTGGCGCTGACCACCTGAAAATGCATGTGGAAAGCGGCGTAAATGTTCCAGGTTAATACGACACTTAGCAGCAATCTCACGGACACGTTCATCGGTTTCTTCACGTGTTTTGGTCAAACCCATGACTTCGAGTGGTTCCGCAATAATATCGCGCACTGTCATACGTGGGCTTAGGGCGGCGTAGGGGTCCTGAAAAATGAGTTGGGCACGTTTGCGATAATCAGTTAGTTCTTGTTTTTTTATCGTGGGCAGGTCGTATCTGACCTCGCCGTCATTGTAAATAGCGGATCCCCTGGTAATCGGTGCAGCACGCAATAAAGCACGACCAAAGGTTGTTTTGCCTGAACCGGATTCACCGACTAGACCATAAAAACTTCCCTTGCCGATATCAACACTCACCCCTTCAACGGCACGTACTACTGGTTGTTCACCAAATAAAGGGCCTCTTAGCGGAAAGTGGACGGACAGGTCGTCAGTCGAGATGATTGGTTCACTCATACTTCGGCCCCTTCTTTTTGTGCGAGTAGGCAGGCAACTTGCTGCCCATCTTTATTGATGGTGAACTCGGGTATTATGGTTTCACATTCCTGGCCGAGTGATACTGGGCAACGAGTATGGAAAACACAACCTGAGGGACGATCTAATGGTGAAGGAATATCACCTTCCACCGGCTTGAGGGGTGTATCCAAGTCATCCAGTCGGGGTAAAGCGTCGAGTAACCCACGCGTATACGGGTGTTGCGGATTACGCAACACTTGTCGAACGGCCCCTTTTTCGATTAGCTTACCCAGATACATGACCGCTACTTGATCAGCCGTTTGGGCAATGACGCCCAAATCATGGGTGATAAACAGAATGGCCATGTGGAATTCTTTGACCAGATCCTTCATCAAGTCGATAACCTGTGCTTGGATAGTGACATCCAGCGCAGTGGTTGGTTCGTCCGCAATGAGTAGCTTTGGCTTGGTCGAAAGCGCCATTGCGATCATTGCGCGTTGACGCATGCCACCAGAAAACTCAAATGCATATTGACCAAAACGTTGAGCCGGATCGGGAATACCAACACGGGTTAACATTTCGATGGATATCTCTTTGGCTCTGGCTCGATTCATCGTGGAGTGGATCATGAGCTGCTCTACCATTTGATCACCGATTGAGATAGCCGGTGCAAAGCTCGCCATAGGCTCCTGAAAAATCATCGAGATCGCACCACCCCGGATAATCATTTGCTCACTCGGTTTTTTGAGTGAAAAAACATCGATCGATTTATCATCTACATTCAGGGTAATGCTGCTTTTGGGGTCATAAACCGCATTATCTGGGTTGAGTAGCATCAGTGATTTAGCGGTAACGGATTTACCCGAGCCACTTTCTCCAACCAGACCCATGACTTCGCCTGGCGCGATATCGAAGGATACTTGATCGACTGCCTTGACTAAGCCTTCATCGGTCCGAAAGCTTAAAGTAAGGTCTTTGACTGAAATTAATGGGGTGCTCATTTTTTAGTATCCGCATAAGGATCGGCGGCATCACGTAACCCGTCGCCAACAAACACGAATGCCAGCACCAGAATGATGAAGAATATAACTGGTATGAAATACCACTGGTAATTCAGCAATACGTCCGCACTGGTGACGTTTTGCAACATGACGCCGAGTGAATTGACCGGATCTTTCAAACCAAGACCGATAAAGCTGAGGGCAGTTTCGGAAAGTACCATGTACGGGAATGAAATAATCAAATCGACGATGATATAGCTGGTAAAACTAGGTAACAGATGACGCCGGATAACATGACCTGCAGAAGCACCGCACAATTGCGCCGCAAGCACGTACTCCTGGTTGCGCTCGGTCAGTAAATGCGTACGCACGCGCCGAGCTAGTGTTGGCCAGCCCACAAATCCTAGGATAATCGAGATGAATAAAAATCGGGTCTCCGAACTCCAGGTATCAGGAATAAATGCGGCCAGCGCCATAAACAATGGGATGGTTGGAATCGTTCGAACCGCGTCGGTCATCATCTGCAACACCGAGTCGATCCAGCCGCCGTAATAACCCGAAATACCCCCAATTATCAATGCCAGTACAAAGGCAATAAAGACCCCGATCGTACCTACCGCGAGCGAAGTGTTGATCGCCTGAAGCGTTCTGGAATAGATGTCCTTACCAGTTGAGTCTGTACCGAATATATGGATCTTTCCAGTATCGACACCAAATAAATGCGTCGTGAAATTCATGCCTAAGAATTTATATTTATCGCCCTCAGGGAATAAAACCAAGTAACGACGGGCATCCGTGTCAATTTCGGTAACCCAGCGGAAATTCGTTTTGATTGAGCGACTCCGGCTATAGGTGTAGACAAACGGCCTCAGAGAACAGCCGTTGCTATCACAGAAACTTGGAACATTCGGCGCACCATTGAGATAGTCTTTATTGCGCCCGTTAATCGTCGGGTCATAGGGTGTCAAGAAGGGTGCAAAAAATCCCGCCAGGATCAAAACTATGAGAATGCCAGCGCCTACCATGGCAGCTTTTTGTTTTTTGAATCGTGTCCAGATTAATTGACCCTGGGAAGCAGTGAAGTAGGCTTCTTTACGTTTTTGGTTAACATTCATGTCAACGCTAGCTGTAGCACTATTAGTAGTAACGGTCATCTCAACTTACCCTAGGATGCTGCGACGAACGCGCGGATCGGTGAGAGCTAGGATGATATCAGTGATGAAATTGATAGCAACAATGCTCGCTGTTAGCATAAATATTATCGCCCCCGCTAACTGCTGATCGTTGGACCGAGCCAATGCTTCGATCAACAGGGATCCTGCCTCGGTGAGAGTTAAAATCAATGCGACGATCGGCAGCTCGTTAAATATTCGGTTCAAATCAAACCCTAGCGAATTAATGATGGGTCCAAGGGAATGCCGTGCAGGATAACGCCACAGCAATCGGTGACCAGAAACGCCTCTGGCAGCGGCAGCTGTCACATAGAGTTTACCCACTTCATCAGACATCAATGCGCGTACGGTCTGAATCGCAAATGCCGTTGCTGACCAGGCCAGAATAAATACCGGCAACCAAGCACGGGAGAGAAAATCCATAACACGGTCATAAGACCAGGCTGCATCGCGAAACTCCTTCGAAAACAGTCCAGTTAAAGTGTCTCCGAAATATATCGTCGAAAACAGCATAATAATAAGTGCCAGTAGAAAATTCGGTAACGCCAGCCCGAGATAACTGACCAATCTAAGACTATTGTTTAACCATGGGCTTTTGGAAGTTGCTGAAATAATGCCAACAGGAATAGCAATTAAATAAGCGACGAGTAACGAGGTAAGGCAAATTGCGAGGCTCAACCAGAACTTCTGCCCTAGTAGCTCGCTGATATTAAGGCGCAAGATGCAGCTATCACCAAACTCACCCTGAAAAGCGTTTACAATCCAGCTTCCCCAGCGCACCAAATAAGGCCGGTCCAAGCCTAGACGCGCGCGTTCCGCATCGATGTCGGCAATGGTGATTGCCCCACCCTGAGAACTTTTGAAAGCAAGATAGCGTTCTGCACAGTCGCCAGGCACAAGTTCCATCAAACTGAAAACAATCAGGGAGACCATGACTAGCGTAAACATGGCCAAAAATGCCCGTGTTATAGCGAAACGAAAGAATTGCATTTTGTCTACGTCCTTACTGATTGCGTTTCTGGGTTCGGCTTAGTAACACTACCCGAGCATAACTTGTCTAGATCACTAATCTATAATAATTGTCCACGGCTATCTATGAAAGGTAGCCGTGGACGAATCATTACTTAAAACTAACTGTTACTTTCCAAAGTACCACTGAGGACCACGGTACGGATAAGACCTGTAGTAGGAATAAGATGCAGTCTTATACTCAGGAAAATTCTTCAGAGTATTGCTGTGATAAACCGGTGAAACCGTTTTCACAGTACCGATGAAGAGCAGGTTTTCGGCCATAGCTTTTACTAGTTTCTGGCCCAATCGATTCGATTCAGCAGTGCCCGCTGTGGCACCTTGAAAGGCACTGATATCGTCGATCATCTCATAGGCATACTGAGGTGGTTTCACACCTGAGGCACCATCTGAGTCGATGTACTCGCCCCAAAGCATAGCTGTTCTCTGGTTGAAGTAGTTATCGTAAGGCGGAATGAACAACTCAGAAATACCCAGAATAACAGCCAAAGGCTGGCCTTTTAAGTACATGGTGACATCGAGCTGGTTGGATGACATGGCCGAACGAAATTCATCCGTGGTGACTTCCTTAACCGTATTATTGATGCCCACAGCACCCCAGTGCTGACCGATTAGTTCAACTTGCTTGATGGACATTGACTGCGTGGCGACCTGAAGATTCAGTACCAAAGGATTGCCATCGAGCAAATCGCGCCAGCCGTCTCCATCAGCGTCTTTCAAACCGATTTCATCCAGCAATTTATTGGCTAGCTTCGAATCAAACTGAGCGTAATGCTGAGTCCACTTCTTATCAACAAACGATGGTGTCGGAGAAAAGCCGATATATTGTTGGGGAGTACCCATACCGAAGAATACAACTTCGTTGATTTCGTCGCGGTTGATGGCTACAGACATCGCCTGCCGAAACTTGAGGTTACCGAAGACCTTACGCTTTTCCAGGTCCTCAGACGTCACGTTAAAGGCAAATGTTGACATGGCGACTTCAGGTTTCAATTCAACCGTGAAATTGCTTTTTTCCTGGTTTTCCAGCAGCAGAGGCGCTTGATCAAGAGTCAATGCCTGTTGCTTGAAAGAGACTTCGCCATTCATTAGCTTCAGTGTACGCACTTCGCTTTCGCCCACAAACAGCTCGTCCTGCTCACTAATGTAGGGTAGCTGATTACCGGCCGTATCGACCATATAGAAGTACGGGTTAGCAACAAAGTGTCGACCCTCAGTACTTTCCGCAATAACAATATGGCTTTCTAGTGTCGGGTGAGCGTGTGCTGGCAAAACCGCAAGTTTGTCAGAATTGGTCAGCATCGGAGTTGGCGTGTCCATCCAGTCAGAGCTGCCATAGTAGGCGGCAATGGCTGCATAGCCGTTTTCAAAACCGAGTTTTTGCGCATTAGCGTCGGCATCTGGATTAACCGCTGGGTGCCACTGGCCGAGAAAATGCTTGGGCTGGAAGCCCTGTGCATAATGGTTGGCGAAATGTGATAGCAGACCAGGTTTTGGAGAAGGCAGGTTGAAACGCACTGTTTGCGCGTCGATAACATCGACCGTCATCGGTTTACCGCCAACAAGGACATAGTCCTTAGGCTTTTCACGAACATTCGTGTCGATTGCTAGATTCTCATACCAGAACTCGACATCTGCAGCACCAAAAGGTGCTCCGTCCGACCATTTATGGCCCTTACGTAGGAAAAACGTCAGTTGAGTAAAGTCATCGTTCCACTCCCAACCTTGGGCTACGTTTGGCACGATGGTTTCAAGGTCATCTGAATAGCGCACCAAGTTGACGTGACGAACAGCCATGAAGTCTGAGGTACCCGATTCGGTCGCATTTGACAGTGCATCGAATGTACCGCCGTATTGTCCGATGTTATCGTAAGGTGCTACTACCAGCGGTTCTGTTGGCAGCCGATCAGCAAGCGACGGTAGTTCAGGGTTACCATGAATGCGACCATTCATAGCAGCTGAATCTGGATTGCCGTTGAATGATAATTTACAACTTGCGAGTTTTTCGAATTCACTGAGTTCAAATTGTTGTGGGTACTCGCCCTTAATGCCCATGTCTTTCGCAACAGTGACTGCAGGGCAGCCTGCGGCATTAACCGTTGCAAAAGGCACACCTGTCAGCAAGAGTGCGGCTGCACCTGCGCTGGCAAGCGATGTGAGTTTATTAATTTTCATTTTCTCTCCTGTTTTGCTGTTGTTATAAGATGTCTAACTTCTAAGATAGCAAGTATGCCTTAACATTGAATCTACCTTCCCTACATATTAGTCGGGGTCGATGTCGCTAAGATGACAGGCGATATTTGTTATCGCTTTTACGCCTAATCCATTACGTCATTCTAAACAATGATGTTATGGAATAAATATTGTAGTCTCGAATATACCTCTTCTGGAAACTATGTCACGCAATTAATAAGTCAATACATAGTTTTAAATGATGGGGTCTGCGAGTAAAACCTATCTATCGAGCATACCACAGGGCATGGCTTCTATATTTAGGGTTTATGCATAAAGTAATGCGCCTGCTTTTCAAAAAGCAGGCACATTAAACTCTTTAGTGAAGCGTTTAAACGTAGTCTTTATACTTATCTAGGAAACGAATGGGCTTCGCAAGTGCATCCTTACGGAAAGGGTCACCAAGTTCGCGGCTACACATAATTTCGAGTACACACATCTTGCCTTCATTCATTTGCATGTCGATGGCTTTTTTGAATGCCGGACCAACATCTTCAAGCTTGTCAACAGTAATGCCTTCTGCCCCCATTGATTTGGCAATTTCTGCCCAGCTTTCTGACTCAAGTTCGTCAGCGATAAAACGTCGGTTATAGAAATCAACCTGATTTTTCTTCTCAGCGCCCCATTGACGATTATGGAACACAACTGATGTAACCGGAATGTTGTGACGAACACAGGTCAAAGTTTCCATCATGCTCATACCCCAAGCACCGTCACCAGCATAAGAAACCGCAGGACGTTCTGGTGAAGCAACTTTGGCACCCATCATAGTCGGTAACGCATAACCACAGTTACCGAAGCTCATTGGAGCGAAGAAACTACGTGGACGTTCGAAACGCAAATAGCTGTTAGCCACTGAGTTAATGTTACCGATATCGGTAGATACCATGACGTCTTTAGGCATCGCTTTTTCAAGCTCACGCAATACTTGACGTGGGTGTAACCAGCTGCCTTCTTCGCTCTTATGCTCTTCAATAACATCTAGGCTGTAAGCATCTTTTTCATGAATCCAATCATCGAGCTCGTCTTCCCATGCCACTTTTTCAGCTGCGATGTTGGCAAGCCTTTCTGCACGAGTCGCGTCGCTTGCCAGAGTTTTATCTTGAATGCGTGCCAGTAGAGCAACTGCTGTGGCTTTTGCATCACCACAAATGCCAACAGAAATTTTCTTCACTAACCCGAGCATTTTATTATCAGCATCAACCTGGATGATTTTGGCATCCTTCGGCCAATAGTCCATACCGTGCTGTGGCAAAGTACCAAAGGGTCCAAGACGAGTACCAAGTGCCAATACAACATCCGCTTTGGCCATCAATTTCATTGCAGCTTTAGAACCTTGATACCCTAATGGGCCGACCCAAAGTTCGTGACTTGCAGGGAATGAATCGTTATGCAGATAAGTGTTTGCAACCGCAGCACCAATGCGCTCTGCTAATGCTTTACATTCTTCAACGGCATCAGCCATAACAACACCACCACCAGAGATAATCACTGGGTTCTTGGCTTGTGCGAGTAGCTCTACTGCCTCAGCTAGGCTAGTTTCGCCACCAGCTCCACGGTCTAGACGCTGTGGTTTTGGGATTTCTACATCTATTTCGCCATAGAAGTAATCACGCGGAATGTTTAACTGCGTCGGCCCCATTTCTGACATGGCGCGATCAAAACAACGCCCCGTAAATTCAGCCATGCGATTAGGATTATTAACGTGCCCTTGATATTTGGTGAATTCTTGGAACATCGGTAATTGATTAGCTTCCTGAAATCCGCCAAGTCCCATACCCATTGTGCCTGTCTCTGGTGTAATGACGACGACAGGTGAGTGCGCCCAAAAAGCAGCAGCGACAGCGGTTACGCAGTTACTGATACCGGGACCATTTTGGCCGATAACAACACCATGGCGACCCGTTGCACGTGAATAGCCGTCGGCCATATGTGCAGCACCTTGCTCGTGAACTACAGGAATTAATCGAATACCGGCGGGTGCGAAGATATCCATCGCGTCCATAAATGCAGAACCCATGATGCCAAACATGTCAGTGACATTGTTCGATACCATCGTTTCTACAAAGGCTTCACTAGGTGTCATTTTCATAAGCGTTTTCTCAGTTTTTCTTTAAATTAGTGAGTGATTAAATAAGGCCTGACTGATGTAATCAGTCAGGCTTTGATTCGGATATTACAAAGCAAAAATACACAAACGAGTGCAGAATGAAATAGTTTTGCGGTCTGTTGCAGTCAATTATATAGCCCCGCTGAGACATAACCAGCACTTTAATTGGCTATATCCAAACTACGATAATCTCGTAGGAGTTTCACGGTAGTACCAGAAAAGACCTTTTCATAATACCAATTGGGCCAGTGCTAGTAAGTAAGGATGAGCACTTAAAGCGTTAGAGATTCACAGCATCTCATGAATCAAAGCTGCCAGTTTCTTAATACCCGGTTCGATCCGACTAGCAGTGATTGATGAATAACCCAAACGAAAGAAGTTCTGTGGCGGGTCATCCTGCAAAAAGCAAATATCGCCCGACTCGATCAATATGCTGGCTTCATGCGCTCGTTTTTTTAGCTCTCGGGTGTCTACCTGGACAGGCACCTCCACCCAGTATGAGGTTCCTCCAAAAGAAGGCTTCCTGGTCGATTCGGGTAGGTATTTGTTGAGTGCGTCTCCCATGATCTGCCAGCGCTCTCGATAGGTTTCGCTGAGCCGGTGAATCAACGAGTCGTGATGCCCCATCGATAAAAACAAGGCAACCAAGCGCTGATTGTTAGTGGCTGGATGACGAATCATCAGTCGGCGGAGCGCCCTTGCCTCAGCGATGAGCTCTTGCGATGCAATCATGTACCCGATACGTAATCCTGGTGCTAGCGTTTTCGACAAGCTACCGATATAGATTACACGATTGTGCTTATCGAGACTTTTTAATGCTGGCGTAGGCTCACCTACGAAGTTGATTTCACTTTCATAGTCATCCTCGATGATCAAAAAATCATGCTCTTCGGCATCATCAAGCAGCTGTTTACGCCTCGCCAGTGGCATTGTGATCGTAGTCGGCGATTGATGGCTAGGAGTGACAAATACAAATTCGCAACTGTGCATATCTGGGCCAGGCACGACACCATCTTCATCAATATCCAATGGCACAACTTGCGGGGACTTCAGCGAGAAAATATTGCGCGCATCGGTATAGCCAGGGTTCTCTATGCCAATACGGCTGTCTTTATTGATGAGTAAATCAGCAAGGATATAGACAGCCTGCTGGGCGCCCATCGTAATTAGAATTTCGTCGCGAGATGCCCAAACACCTCGGCGAGGTAGGATACGCGCCTGTATTTGCTCGATGAGTAACGGGTCGTCAGTGTCAATGTGGTCAGGAGTGACATCCTCGATGTCGCTCAAACTCAATGCTTGACGGCAACACTCTCGCCAGTCAGCGACAGGGAATAGCTTAGGGTCGAGCTGACCAAACAAAAACGGGTAGCTATAACTTTGCCAATCAACTGGCTTAACAATATTGTGCTGTTGGGAAGGCCGATACTTGATGTGCTTATTCCAATCGGGCTGAATATCATTCGATTTCTGTATCACCTGGTGATGGTTCACTCGACCGCCTAACAAAGTTTGATCGATGTAATAGCCACTGCGCTCGCGCGATGTTAGATATCCTTCGTCGATGAGTTGCTGATAGGCCAAGACCACCGTATTCCGAGCAATGCCCAGGTGCCGAGCGAGCTCGCGCGACGAAGGTAATGCTATATCAAGTGGTAATTTTTTATCCAAAATAGCAGTGACAATCATTTCTCGTAATTGACGCTGATAACTCATCTTGCGGTTGTTCGATAGCTCGAATAAGCTCCGCCACATGATTTTTTCTTGCTGGTTATGCTGGTTTTTGACTCTCAATTCAGTAATTACCTAGTGTTAATTAGCCAGTTGGTATCATCGATAAATAGGCTCTGGCTCTATTGTAACTGGGTAAAATCATTTTAGCTTGCAATAAGACGTCAGTCCTTCATATTCAGTGCTCTAACGGCACTGAATAGTGACATTGAATTGAGAAATTGAATAACGAAACGATCTAGATCCGATAGCGTTCATTGGGCTATCAGACAAACAATGATATATGACGGAGAACCCCATGAACCAAAATGACATCACTGACATAGTAAACAGCGACAAGAGCCACGTCTGGCACCACCTAAGCCAGCATAAGCCACTACAAACGACCGACCCATTAATGATTGTGGAAGGTAAAGGCATGCGCGTCAAAGATATCAACGGACGCGAATATCTCGACGCGGTCTCCGGTGGTGTCTGGACTGTAAACGTCGGTTATGGTCGTGAAAGCATCGCCAATGCTGTGCGTGATCAACTGACCAAGATGTGTTACTTCGCTAACTCGGCGGGTAGCATACCTGGCGCACAATTCGCCGAAAAGTTAATCGACAAAATGCCCGGACTGAATCGTGTTTACTATTCAAACTCAGGTTCAGAAGCCAATGAAAAAGGTTTCAAGTTGGTACGTCAATTATCTCATATGAAAAATAACGGTGAAAAGCATAAAATTGTTTATCGCGACCGTGATTATCACGGCACGACCATCACCGCTCTGAGTGCCACGGGGCAAGCACAACGTAAGGATCAATACGGCCCTTACACGCCGGGCTTCGTAGAGATGCCACATTGCCTAGCCTATCGCTCACCGAATGGTGACGATCCAGACTTTGGTGTTCAAGCGGCTCGCGAGCTAGAAAAAATAATTTTGCGTGAAGGACCAGACACAGTCGGTTCGGTTTGCCTAGAGCCGATTACTGCTGGTGGCGGTGTTATTGTGCCACCCGAAGGCTACTTTGAGACCATTCAAGAAATCTGCACCAAATATGGCGTACTGATACATATCGATGAAGTGGTTTGCGGCATGGGCCGTACCGGTAAGTGGTTTGGCTATCAGCACTATAATGTGAAGCCGGATATAGTCACCATGGCAAAAGGTGTCGCCAGTGGTTACGCGGCGATCTCCGTCACGGCTACTACCGAAGACTTGTTCAATGAATTCCTCGGCGATCCGTCGGACAAAATGGGCTATTTCCGCGACATCAGCACATTCGGTGGCTGTACCGCAGGTCCGGCTGCTGCGTTAGAAAACATGCGCATCATTGAAGAAGAAAACCTACTCGACAATGTCACAAAAATGGGTGATTACACACTAGATCAGTTACGCGAATTGCAACAAAAGCACCCTATTATTGGTGACGTGCGAGGCAAAGGTCTTTTTCTTGGTGCTGATTTGGTTAAAGACCGGAAGACACGCGAGCCTGTTAATGAATCTGTTGCAGCCGCAATCGCAGCAGATTGCTTGAAGCAAGGCGTGATGATCGGACGTACTAACCGAAGCCTACATGAATACAACAATACACTGTGCTTGAGCCCTGCTTTGATTTGTACTAAAGATGATATTGATGAGATTATTACCGCTATCGATAATGCCATCACTAACCTACCTAGCTAAGCTGCATAGTTAACTTACCTCGTTAACTTTATAGACCAAATAGTAAAAAATACGCGAAAAACTGAAAAAGGCTGGGATTCCCAGCCTTTTTTTGCAGTAGAATAAGCCAACAATTTGCGCTGAACCAATCAGTGTGATGTAGCCTTGTGATGAAGCCGTGAATGCAGTTGAATTAAACCCCTTACAAAACGACGATGTTATCAAGCTTGATGACATTATCGAAAAACTTCGTGAGAAAGATTTTCTCAGCCTTTCAGCGTCTAAGGTCATCGATCTACTCAGCGCGATTGCCAAAACAGCCATTGGCGACGACCCATCATTTGTCCATAGCTGGAACACCCTAGAAGAAGATCAGTACATGGCCGATGGCGGGCGATACCGCAAACGACGTCACGCCGTATTCGAGGCCACACAGCGAGCACCAAAACCACGACTAATGCCTTATCAACCACATTATCAAACTGAAGACCACAACCAGTTAAATGGCGGTATCGCTCGATACTTTGCCCCAATCATGCCCGACCTTATCGAAAGCCCCACGCTAACCGCTTTACTGGATTTTGGAAGGCAACTATTTAGCCGAATGAGTGGAGCCAACCAATGGCACATTGAATTACATCAATTTCGGATTGAAGCGAGAGACGGTCAAAAAGGCAGTCCAACGCCTGAAGGCGTTCACCGCGATGGTGTCGACTTTGTCATTGTAGTGATGATCAACCGAGTCAATATTGAAAGCGGCGCGACCACCATTTACAACCTCGACAATCAACAGGTTGGTGAATTTACCTTGCTCGAAACCTTCGACATGGCGATTGTCGATGACCACAAGGTCTATCACGGCGTTACTCCAATTACCCAGCAAGACGTAACGCAGGAAGCGTATCGTGATGTTTTAGTCATCACCTATAAGAAGTCCGCGTGAAACCTGTAGGGCGCCTCTAAAAATAGTGATTTTTTTCGTGACCTGTTTTTGCTCCTGCAAAACAGGCATACATGGCAATAAGTACAAGCAAAGAGCCGCGCGGAGAAATAGAGTTTGCTTGAGGCACATGAGGATCAACCGTGCTGGCGCACCAGCACGGGGCCTATGTACATGGATGTAGGTATGTCGATTTTGCAGGAGCATAAAATCGCTGACACCGCAATCGCGTGAAAAGTGCATTTTTAGAGATGCCCTGTGACGAAAGCGACCTTAAAGGCCGCATTCTACTAATGAATATAGACTTAACTACTCTATAATATTCACCTTGTATTGTCGTTCCGCTCATCAGTTTGGGGGCCGGCATTAATTAAGTTTTAAGATTACGTAAGAGAGGCCAGTAGTGGAAAGAGAATCAATGAGTTTTGACGTGGTCATCGTCGGTGCCGGCCCCTCTGGGTTAAGCGCCGGTATTCGCTTGGCCCAACTCGCTCAAGAACAGGAACGCGCGCTGACCATTTGCATCCTCGAAAAAGGTTCAGAAGTGGGCGCGCACATTTTATCTGGCGCAGTGCTAGAGCCTCGCACCTTAAATGAACTCATTC
>JBLHID010000037.1:0-20926 GCA_047615545.1 Polaribacter sp. | reverse complement strand
GAATAGGGCTAGTTGGTGCAATATCTTTGCAACTATACTTGGCAAATAGATACCAAATAATTGTGTTTGATTGCCAGATGATGTCGTCGCCATCTCCATCTGTAATAACAGGAATTCTTTAATGTGGATTTAGTTGTTTGAAGCTGGCTGTTTCCAGGTCACCAGGCTTACTGCCAACATCAATTTGTTCATAAGTAATATTGAGTTCATCGAGCGCTCACATGACTTTTTGAACGTTGTGGGCATTGGGTCGGCCCCATAGTTTGATCATGCTTATGTTACCCACTAGATGCCGAGTTGCGACTTTACTTTGGCAAAAGCCTTTAATGCTAATTCGATTTGTTGTGGTGTCAATGCGGCCGACACCTGAGTTCGAATTCTGGCTTTCCCTTTGGGTACAACAGGAAACGAAAAAGCAACGACATAGACGCCTTGTTCTAACATGGCATTGGCGAATTTATTGGCAAGTTCGGCGTCATAAAGCATGACGGGAACGATTGCATGTTCACCCGGTTGTAGATCAAAACCAAGTTGTTCGAGACCCGTGCGAAATTGTTTTGTATTTTCTTTGAGTTGATTTCGTAGTTCGTTTGATTCGCCAACTAGTTCTACCGCCTTTAATGCACCAGCGACAACTGGTGGTGCGACTGTATTGGAAAAAAGGTAGGGACGAGAACGTTGACGTAATAAAGCAACAATTTCTTTTCTGGCGCTAGTGTAACCGCCACTAGCACCACCAAGTGCTTTGCCCAGAGTTCCGGTTGTGATATCGACTCGATCCATGCAATTGCGATATTCATGTGTCCCGCGCCCACTGTCACCAATAAAGCCGGTAGCATGGCAATCGTCAAAGTGGACGATAGCTTGATACTTGTCTGCCAGATCGCAAATTTCATCAAGCTTTGCGATAAAGCCATCCATCGAAAAAACACCATCAGTGGTTATCAACTTAAATCGTGCGCCGTTTTCATCTGCCTGTTGTAGTTGAGCTTCTAGGTCTGACATGTCGGAGTTTTTATACCGATAGCGCTTGGCTTTACATAGCCGAATACCATCGATGATACTGGCATGGTTGAGTTCATCGGATATCACAGCGTCCTGCTCATTGAGTAGTGTTTCGAACAAACCACCATTGGCATCAAAACACGATGGGTACAAGATAGTGTCTTCCATACCGAGGAATTGACTAAGCTTGTCTTCTAACTGCTTATGAATAACTTGAGTGCCACAAATAAAACGTACGGACGCCATGCCATAACCCCATTGATCGAGCCCAGCCTTGGCCGCTGCATTGACGTCAGGGTGCTGGGCTAAGCCAAGGTAGTTATTCGCGCACAGATTTAATACTTCTCGCCCATCGACTACGCCAATGTTTGACCCCTGCGCCGTGGTTATCTCGCGTTCCTGTTTCAACAGACCGGCCGCCTCGATGTGGTCTAATTCTTGGTTTAGGTGTTGTTGTAATTTACCGTACATGATTGTTCCTGTGTTAGGTTGCCCAGGTAAGAATAACCTTACTGCCTTCGCCTGAGTTCATGGCATCAAACCCTTGTTGAAAGTCGCTGTAGTTAAGCCTGTGGGTTATGACGGGTGAAATATCCAAACCCGATTCGATCAATACCGACATTTTGTACCAGGTCTCATACATTTCTCGACCGTAAATACCTTTAATTGTCAGCATGTTAAATATCACTGTATTCCAGTCGATAGCAACCTCTTCACCAGGAATTCCAAGTAAGGCCACTTTGCCGCCATGGCACATGTTGTTGAGTAAATCGCGAAAGGCTTGCCCATTTCCTGACATTTCGAGGCCAACGTCGAAGCCTTCGGACATACCGAGTTCTTGTTGTACCGTGGTTAGACTTTCAGTTCGAACATCGACTACTCTGGTTGCACCCAAGGTTGAGGCCAACGCCAGTCTCTTTGGGTTTATATCGGTGATGACAATATGCCGTGCGCCTGCGTGACGACAAATGGCAGCGGCCATTGCGCCGATGGGGCCAGCGCCAGTGATCAGCACGTCTTCTCCCAGCAAATCAAATTGCAGAGCGGTATGAACCGCGTTACCGAAAGGATCAAAAAGGGCAGCGACATCTAGGTCAATACCCGCGCGGTGTTCCCATACGTTTGACATAGGCAGTGACAAATACTCTGCAAATGCGCCGGGACGATTGACGCCTATGCCGCTGGTTTGCGAGCATAAATGACGACGACCCGCATGACAGTTGCGACAGCGCCCACATACCACATGGCCTTCACCCGATACTATTTGTCCTGGGTGAAAATCGATCACGTTTGTACCGACTTCGACAATTTCGCCAACAAATTCATGACCAACCACCATCGGAACCGGAATGGTCTTTTGTGCCCAGCTATCCCAGTTGTAAATATGCAGGTCTGTGCCACAGATGGCTGTTCGCAAAACACGGATAAGGACATCATTGATGCCGTATTCTGGTAAGGGAACGTCTTCTAACCACAGCCCGGTTTCGGCATTTCTTTTGACAAGTGCTTTCATAATGTTTCCGCGTGAAAAGGCTAGACTATTCGAGTAATATAGTGGAATGATTCCAGCATATTAGAAAATAATACAGCGATATACAAGAACTAATTCCTTTATACAAGAATATGGTGCCTAGAAAAATGCCAACCCCCGATGAAACAGCCGATCTTACGAACCAGGTATTGCAGGACAGAGTCTCCTTGCTGCGTAAGAAAAACAAACTAACGTTGGATCAACTTGCATCGTTATCTGGCGTGAGTCGTTCAATGCTGAGTCAAATAGAGCGAGGGCAGGCAAATCCTACGCTGGCTGTTACCTTCCGAATAGCACAGGCATTTGGGATTAGTATTGGGGAATTAGTCGAGCTGACAGGCAGCAGTTCGAATATAAATATTGTGCACGCAGATGATCCTAACAATTTATTTCGTGCTGATCAGGAATGCAGGATTAGAACGCTGTCTCCGCTGCATACAGAAAAAAGTGTTGAATTCTATGAATTGAAAATTGCAGCTAAAGCCAGCCTGAAAAGCGCCGCTCATTTTGAAGGGGCGCGAGAATTACTTACGGTAACTGAGGGCAGTGCCAGTATCGAATCGGGCACAACCTATTGTGACCTTGGCGTTGGCGACTCGGCTCATTATCGGGCTGACCTAGAACACTGTATCAAAAATACCGGGAAGGACGAGCTGGTGTGTTTTTTGGTCGTTACTTATAAATAAGACCTATAAATTGGGCTCTTAATATAATCACATCATCTTCATTATACGCTGACTTCGATATGAAAATATAAAGTCAGCGGGCAAGGTTTAATCAATGCGAAGTTGCTGTCATTTATTTTTCTTCAATAAATCAGACAATCCAGCAAAAGGGTTATGGGTTTCTTCTTCTGGTGTCTCATCAGTCACTAAGTTCCCATAACTTGAATCGACATATCTAGAATGTTCGTTATCGTGGCAATAGACACAAAGTAACTCCCAGTTACTGCCATCCTGTGGATTGTTGTCGTGGTTGTGATCACGATGATGCACCGTTAGCTCCTGCAAATTGGTACGATCAAATGTCCGTGCACAGCGTCCACAAACATGGGGATACATTTTGAGTGATTTCGCACGGTAGCCCTTCTCGCGCTGATCGGATTCCTTACGTGCCTCGGCGACTATTTTATCGAGCTTTTGTGACGATTTATCTGATGATCTATCTGATGCCATATTGTCACTACCTAAAAGTTGAATTGATTCGTTGGGACTGCCAGTGTCGTTCGCCACTGCGAATATATTACAACACATAACCGCCGAGCAGTTCGATAAGGCAAAAATCCCTTCAGTCATGTCCATAAACAGATCGCCGTACAGGATTGGGTTATGATAGAACTATAGAGTCAAGGCAACTAGGCGATCACCTATATTATTACTGGTCAATATTGATCATGTTCTTATCATATAAATACCACATTTCACTAGGATCAAGATGCTAAACGAAGTTTTAATACTGTTGTTTTTTTCGGTACTGGGCGTTGCGATATTCCAGAAACTGAATTTTCCCTCAGTATTAGGTTACCTAGTGGTCGGCATGTTGGCCGGTGAACATGCGCTTGGGCTGATACAGGACTCTCATGCGATAGAACAAATAGCCGAAATCGGCGTTGTTTTTCTGCTATTTACCATCGGGCTAGAGGTGTCGATCCCTCGATTAATCGCGATGCGGCGGATTGTATTTGGCATTGGTACTGCACAGGTTCTTGTGTCGACACTCAGCACAATTGCCATTGGCATGTGGTTAGGTCTGTCTTGGCAAGCAGCTTTCGCTGTTGGTGGTGTGTTAACCATGTCATCAACCGCGATTGCCATTAAGCAACTCACCGAGCAACGTGAGCTGCATTCACGCCATGGCAATATTGCGCTTGGCGTTTTGTTATTTCAGGATCTGGCTGTCGTGCCTTTTTTGGTTTTGATCCCTATCTTTGCGATGCCAGATGGCGGGTCGGCCCTGCTGCCCATTCTGTATGCGCTAGCCAAGGGTGCCTTTGCGTTTACGCTGATCTACTATGCCGGTCAGTATTTGTTGCGTCCTGCCATTCGCGCCGTCGCATCAACCCATTCGAGTGAGCTGTTTACTTTGTTTATTCTGCTCGTCGCGTTGCTGGCCGCCTGGCTGACCTGGGAGCTGGGGCTTTCACTGGCGATGGGAGCTTTTCTGGCGGGTATCATGCTCGCCGAAACCGAATTTCAACACCACGTCGAAATCGAGATCCGACCCTTCCGAGATGTACTGATGGGTTTGTTTTTTATCTCAGTCGGATCACAGTTCGACTGGGCCATTATCATTAACGAGCCGTTCGCGGTGATAATCCTGACCATTGGACTTGTGTTTGGTAAAGGCATCGCAATTATGCTCATCACGCGCTGGGCCGGCTTCGAAAAAGGCGTCGCGATCCGAGCAGGGCTTGTGCTCGGGCAAGGTAGCGAGTTTGGCTTTGCACTACTGGCACTCTCGCTGTCGACAGGTTTATTGGAAATAGGATTAAGCCAGCCAATTATTGCCGCCATTATAATCAGCATGGCATTGTCGCCAATACTGATCCGCAAGAATGAAGCCATTGCGAATCGACTCGCGCCTGGATATGTCTCTCATCGCAAGCAAGCTGAGCAAAACATTGAACAGGCTTGTCAGCATATGAAAGACCACGTAATCCTATGTGGATTCGGTCGCACAGGCCAAAACCTCGCTCAATTTCTAAAGCGAGCTAACATTCCATTTATAGCACTCGAATTGAATACTGAATTGATCACCGAAGCTTGGGAGGCTGGAGAGCCAATTTATTATGGCGACAGTAGTCGAGCTGAGACGCTACTCCATGCCGGTATTCAATGCGCAAAGGCTTTGGTCATTACCTTCCCCGAAGTGAAGGCTAGCGAACATATCAGCCGTGAAGTAAAACGTTTGCGTGCTGACCTGCCTTTGATCGTTCGCACCAAAGATGACCGACATTTAGAGCAGTTACTTGACAGTGGTGCTGATGAAGTTATTCCTGATACGTTGGAATCGAGCATGATGCTAGCGAAACACACCATGAGCAAACTTGGTCTGGCACAAACTACCATAGACGAAATGCTAGTGGATGCACGAGAGGGTCAATATGCCCGTATGCGCGCGTTTTTCCACAGTGCTGGGGACGATGTTGATGTCAAAAATCCAGACCCTCATCACCTGCATAGCATCGAAGTGTTGGATGGCTCGTCTGCAAACGGCAAGACAATTGGTTCGTTTAAGTGTTTGCCAAAAATCAACATCGTTGCACTGCGACGTAACGGTATTCGAAGTGAAGGCCCGCTGCTGAATACGACATTAAAATCAGGTGACGTGCTCGTCGTTGAGGGTCGTCCAGACGATATTCAATGTGCTGAAATTGAGGTGATGAGTGGGCGATAAATCATACCAAGGCCTTTGTCATTTTTCGTCGATGCCATAAAAAAGGCCAGCTGACGAGGGGTCATCGCTACCCCTTCTCAACACAAGACTCAGCCTAAATTCATGCAATCTGAAAACTTTTAGCTATAGACGTTGCTACCTGTGTATTTAAAGGCTAGTCTGAATGTTAAAATATAAAACACCAGATTAATCGTGTTCGATACAACTTCTTGTACTAAATCTAATCAAAAAATGTCGATATTTTTGTTTTTAAAGGTGTTCCTACTTGGCCTTTTGATGAGCAGCCCTGCCGCCGCTCAACAAGATTTGGATGACCCTGTACAAATCATAAAGACCATCGAAAATTTAAACTGGATTACCGAAGAATACCCACCATTTAACTATCGAGATCCTACTACGGGAGCAATAACCGGTGCTTCGGTCGAAATATTAATGCAGATATTTGCCAAATTGGGAATTAAAAGCGACAGCATAAATCTTAGGCTATATCCCTGGGCACGGGGCTATCACGAGGTTTTGAATAATACTGGAACCGTTTTGTTTTCAACTACTTACACACAAAAAAGACTAGAAAATATGAAATTTCTTGGGCCAGTTGCTCCGAATGTTGTGACCGTTACTGCCCTCAAGTCAAGCCAGTTAAACATCGAGTCGGCAGAAGATTTGAACCGGTTAAAAATTAGTGTAGTAAGAGATGATATCGGTGAACAACTTCTAGTTGAGCAAGGTGTCAAGGCAGAAGCAATCGACCAGCTCAATTCCGGCTTGAGTATGGTGAAGAAATTGGCTTCTGGCCGGGTTGATGCGGTCGCATATACACATGTCACAACATTAAAGCTGTTTGAACAGGCCAAGATTAACCCCGATGACTTCGAAATAATCTATGTATTAAAACGATCGAGCATGGGTTACGCCTTCCACAACGCGACCGATGACCGCATTCTAGAGCCCATGCGTAAAGCACTGGATGAGTTAATCGTTAATGGCACCAGAGCAAAAATATTGGCGAAATATGGCCTCGAATCTGTGAATGATTAAGCTCAAAAAGTCTATTGGCCTGCGCTTACTACGCTATGTGTTTGCTTGTTATCTGGTTGTTGCAGTGGTCGTCACTGGTATACAGCTGGTGTTCGAGTATCGTCATGTTAAATCCAATTTAATTGTCCAACTATATGGTTTAGAAAATACCTTCAAGGACAGCATCGTGGCTTCACTGTGGTCATTTGATACGCCCCAACTCGAGGCAACGCTGTTTGGAATACAGAAAATAGATATGGTATCGGGCATAAAAATTGAGAATCAACAGCAAGAAATCATTGCATCCATAGGCGCAGTACTCACAAATGAGAGTCAGATCGTTTCAACTAAACAGTTGGAATATTCTGATATTTTAGAAGTAAAAAGCATTCCGTCTAACACCACTACAAAGCAAACGCTGTTCGAATACCGGTTTCCGATCGTATATGAGGAAGACGCGGAGGAAGGCGCGGATGCCCCGGTCATCCGTAACTTACTCGGTTATGGTTATATATATGCCAACGAAAACATTATTATTGAGCGTGTTAAATATAGTTTTATATTAATCATCATCAACTCAGTGATAAAAACGCTCGCTTTGTGGCTTTTCTTCCTGTTTTTTACTAATAAACTGATTGGCCGACCGTTGAATGCACTAGCAAACGCGGCTAGCTCTCTTAACCCAGACAAACGGGAAACACTTAGTAGCTCAAAAGAACTCAGTAAGATAATCGATGCACAACACAAGGATGAACTTTTTTCATTGGCGGACAATTTTAATCAAATGCGAGTCGCTATCCTTGGAAAATTTGAGATCATCGAGTCACAAAAACAGACCCTGGAAAAACGTGTGGCGGAACGCACACAATCTCTCACAGAAACCAACGCCGAGTTACAACATTTGGTTTTGCACGATACATTGACATCGCTGCCGAATCGAGCCTTGTTCAATGATCGCCTAGATCAGATACTTAAGACCGCGTCCCGCAATAAAACACAATTTATTGTCGCCTGCATCGACCTTGTAGATTTCAAATCAGTTAACGATACGCATGGGCACCAAATCGGTGACCAGATTCTTGCCGGGGTAGCGAGACGAATGTCAAAAGTTCTGCGCAGTACCGACACGCTGGCCCGAATTGGTGGTGATGAATTTTTTGCTTTACTGCCTATTGTGAATGATAGCGACAGTGAGATCATTAATGAAAACCTTCTAAAAACTTTTTACGAGCCATTTGTTGTTGGGAATAATGGCAGTATTCCTATCTTTACGACGGCTAATATAGGCACCGCGATCTACCCAGAACACGGCGAGAATGCCGCGACTTTGATTAAAAATGCAGACATCGCGATGTATCAGGCCAAACAATCTGGCATCAGTTATGCCAGTTACAGCAGCGAAGAAGATTCGATCCTGAGAAGACAGGTAAAGATAAGCCAGGACATCAAACCAGCCATCGAACAGGATCAATTTTATTTAGTTTACCAACCCATATTAGAATATAAGACTGAGCGCATTACCAAACTAGAAACATTGATTCGTTGGCATCACCCAACTTTTGGTTTGCTTTCTCCAGAGGAGTTTATCCCCATTGCTGAGCGCAGTGACAGCATCTATGAATTGACCCAATGGGTTTTTGAGACTGCCTGTAAACAGTGTCAAGAATATCAGCTGCTAGGCGACTCTATGTCGCTATCGGTCAATATTTCGGGACGCGTATTTAATCATCCTGAAATGCCTGATTTATTAGAAAAAACATGTGAGACATTCAATGTACTACCTAGCAGTATTAGCCTCGAAATTACTGAAACTACGGCGATGGGTAAACCTGAGCAGGCAATCAGTATATTGAACCGGCTGACCACTAAAGGTTTTACGATATCTATAGATGACTTTGGTACGGGTTATTCGTCGTTTTCTTACTTGACCGAGTTGCCTGTAAACGAGCTAAAAATCGATAAGAGCTTTTTACTAAGTAAGAATGAAAACTCTAATAAAGTAATAAAAGCGATGATTGATATAGCCCATCTGTTAGATCTGAAGGTGGTTGCGGAAGGTGTAAATGCTCGAGAATTACTGGATGTGTTAAACGAAATGAGCTGCGATTTCGCACAAGGTTTTTACATCTCGAAACCACTGCCCATTGAAGACCTTTATCAATGGTTACTCGGTGAAGAAGAAAAGCAGACAGTCTAACAGTCTGTCGGATTTAAGATTAATCTAGTGCAGGAAATATTGCCCATAACTTAAGGGCATCTCTAAAAATGCACTTTTTACGCGATTGCGGTCGTGGCCTCATGGTCCCTACTTTTGGTGCATCGTCACATGGATGTAACTAATTAGAACAATGCAGGCGCTATTGTCGGGGAGCAAAAACAGGTCACAAAAAAATTATTATTTTTAGAGCCACCCTTAACAGCATTGGGCCTGGGTCCTTATTATTCTAATTCCTATAGCATCACAGTATTAACAGCGTAACCATCAAGGCTTTGCTGATTTTTTAGTTTTCAGCATTTCTCAGTGCCTTCGGTCTCCTTTTCGTTCGGCTGACCTGTCGAGAGCAGCCTAATTTCAATATATTGAAATTAGGCAGTGCCGAAAAAAGATTCCGTCATATCTATATCAAAAATAAATATCTGTCGTGAACCAAGTTTAACCGTAAATATCCTTACCCATTGTTCATCAGTTTGACGTATCAGAAGCCTGTCGATCAACGTAATTTTCTTGCGAATTTTTGAATATCATCAATCAATAAGGTCGGCTGCTCCATTGCAGCAAAATGTCCACCGTGAGCCATCTCTGTCCATTGCTTCACATTGTATAAGCGCTCGACATAAGACCGAGGTGGCCAAGCCAGCATTTCGGCTGGAAACAGTGCTAGAGCGGTTGGTACTTCGACTCGGCGGTCTTCGAGTGACATAAAACGACCGCCTTCCTCGCGCCGACCGTAGTAAATCCACGAGGCAGTGTTGAAAGTGCCTGTAGTCAGATACACCATAATATTAGTCAACATCAAATCCTTGCTGTGGACACTGTCAATGTCATTGTCGACCGTATCTGACCAGGAATTGAACTTTTCGATGAGCCAAGCGGCGACGCCAACCGGGCTATCCATCATCGCGTAGCTCAGGGTTTGTGGCCGAGTGGCTTGTTGCGTTCGATACCCATCTTCCATGATTTGGTCCTGATCGAACTTGTCGGCCCAGGCCTGTTCCTCAGCACCTTGGGGGCCGTGCGGATGGCGCATGGTTAATATATTGATATGTATGCCGCAGCAGGCAGCATGTTCTAATCCGAGCCAACTAGAAATTGCACCACCCCAGTCACCACCCTGCGCAATATAGTGGTCGTAACCTAATACATCGGTCATTAAATGATTAAATACACTGGCCATTTTTCGAGGACCGATGGGTCTAGCGGGCCGACCCGAAAAACCAAAGCCAGGCAATGAGGGCGCGATGACATCAAAGCCATCCTCAGCGTCTCCACCAAATCGCTCTGGGTGCGCCAGCGGCTCGATAATGTCCAGAAACTCGACGATAGATCCGGGCCAACCATGCGAAATAATCAGCGGTTGTGGCGAAGAGCCACTACCTTTTTCGTGGATATAGTGCAGGTCAATGCCATCTACGACCACCTTGAAGTGTGAGAAGTGATTGATCCTAGCCTCGTGTTGACGCCAATCATAACTATTGACCCAGTAGTCACAAAACGTTTTCATATAGTCGAGGTTGGCGCCATAGTCCCAGCCACCATCATCGGGCATTTCGTGCCAGGGGTAATCGGCAACTCGTTGCTTTATTTTCCTGAGCTGATCATCAGATACTGCGACCTGAAAGGGTTCGATATTCGCCATTCGTGTTTCCTGACTAAAGACAAAAAAGAATCACCAGGCGCACCTATGTTAGTTTTCACAGCTAGCCTAAGCGGTGAGTATCCGACCGGTAACCTTGTTTGATTGTCGGGTCAGCGCTAGCAATTTAAAGGTTAGTATACTCATGTAACGCAGAAGACTGAAAATAGCTTAGTGTTGGGTGTGCCAGATGCGCCGTTGCCGAGGAGGCAATATCACCACCCCAACCGTCCTCGATGGTTATGTTGGCGGCCATTTCGGTAGCGGCATTATCGGTTGCTTCAACCTCCATATCGAAGCAACTCAAACATAGGAGGGGTTAAACTAGTTCGTGCAAACACTCAGCTACAATATCCAGTCCTTCATTCACAAGCTGGTCGCTAATATTGAGTGCTGGCAAAAAGCGAATAACATTGCCGCGTGAACCACAGGCAAGCAGGATAAGACCTTTTTCACTGGCCTTCGCCAACATTGCCTTGGTAAGCTCAGCATTTGGCTGATCGGCGTCACCATTTTTAACCAACTCCATTGCCATCATCGCACCATGACTGGTTCGCAATTGTCCAATTGTGCTAGGGTGTTGCGCCTGAAGTTTATCGAGGCGCGCGCGAAATACCGTTGCTACATGAATTGCTGAGTCAAGTAATTGCTCTTCTTCGATCACTTCGATCATCGCTAACGCGGCAGCACAAGCAATCGGGGACCCTGCGTAGGTACCACCGAGTCCGCCAGGTAAAGGTGCGTCCATGATCTCAGTCTTACCCACTACGGCAGCAATTGGAAAGCCATTTGCCATGCCTTTTGCAACGGTATAAATGTCTGCTTCAATGTCTGAATACTCAGTACAAAACATTTTCCCAGTACGTGCAAAGCCTGTTTGAATTTCGTCTGAAATCATCACAATGCCGTGCTCGTCACACAGTGCACGCAAAGCTTGCATGAATTCTCTTGGGGCGGGATAAAATCCACCTTCGCCTTGAATTGGTTCAACAATAATGGCAGCAACATCGCTCGGCGCAATGTCGACGGTGAACAAGCTGTTGAGGGCTTTCAACGAATCCTCGATGCTAATACCGTGATATTCGATCGGAAAAGGCGCGTGATAAATTTCGCCCGGGAAAGGGCCAAACAAGTTTTTATAAGGCGTGATTTTTCCGGTCATAGCCATCGCCATCATAGTCCGGCCATGGAATCCACCATTGAAGGCAATAACGCCTCGTCGACGGGTATATGCGCGCGCAATTTTAACCGCGTTTTCGACTGCTTCTGCACCAGTGGTAACAAAGATAGATTTCTTTTTAGAAGGGCCTGGTGCCAATTCGTTTAATTTTTCCGCGAGCATGACAGCGCTATCGTAAGGCGACACCATGACGCAGGTATGACTGAATTTTTCGAGTTGTGCTGCCACTGCTGCATTTATTTTTGGATGACTGTGCCCGGCACTACAAACGGCAATGCCACTCGCAAAATCAATGTAGCGCTTGCCCTCTACGTCCCATATTTCTGAGCCTGAGGCATGGTCAACAAATACCGACGCCAGATTACCTTGACCACGTGCGACCGCATCATCTTTACGGTTTTGCCAATCCCTATTGGATTGGCTGCTTGAATCAACTACTTTTAAATTTGTTTCGTTCATGAGTTATTTCTCAAAAATATTTCAGACTTTCCCTAAGTCTTCGGTTAGAAATTTTACGTTAATATTGATGCGACGAAGGATAACTGTTAATAATACTGGCGGCACTCGATAAAAATTTGTACTCTTTGTGAGAAATACTCACAAGGGCTCCCTCGTGCTTGACCGAAGAACACTGCCACTGTCTGCATTACGTGCATTTGAATCCGCTGGTCGACACCTGCATTTGGGCCGGGCTGGTGACGAACTGGGGGTCACGCACGGCGCTATCAGCCACCAAGTACGAGCACTAGAACAAAAGCTAGGTATCAAACTGTTTTCCCGTGCGAATAACCGATTAACACTCACCAGTGCAGGTGAGCGATTGCTTATCTCGGTACGCGATGGCTTTGATCGAATCGTAGATGGCGCCTTACACCTCAATCCGGATAGTGTTGCTGGGGAATTAACGATCGGCTGCACACAAACATCTGGGTCGAGCTGGGCGGTAAAACACATCATGGAATTTCAGGCGAGTTATCCTCAAATGGAAATTCGAGTATTTGAGGTACACCCACTTCAACAAAGCATTCCAAGAGATATTGATATCACCATTTGTTATGGCAAGCCTTATGTGGGTGATCGAAGACTTGAGGCGTTGATCTCGCTATCTGTATTTCCAGTTTGTAGCCCAACCTTACTATTTGGACGAGCGGCCATCGAAACGCCAGCCGATCTAGCAAAATTACCCCTATTACACGACAATCAAAACAGCTGGTCAAAATGGTTTTCTCAAATAAATGTTGCAATGGCAACCATCAATCAACAGACCCATTTCTTTAGCACTGTGTTATCTTTAACAGCAGCCAGAAATGGATTTGGTGTCGCATTATGCAACCCGCTCGAAGTACAGGGTGATTTGCGCGAAGGTCGCTTGGTGCGCTTACTGGAACATGCTATTCCTGAGTCTCAAGATTACTATTTACTCTGCGACCCTATAGAAACACAAAGTCGGCGGGCGCGGCTATTCGAGGAGTGGATGCAAAATGTCACTCAGAATTTGTCGATTTGACGGTTCAATTTGGTATCAACGCAATTTGATTCATGTAGTATAAGAGCTTACTAACTAGAAGGAATTATTATGGCTGGAAAGAGTAATTCACTCGCTAAGAAAGCACGTACCAATCTAGACTTTTATCACAGTCCAACCCAACTCCGGTTTGATACCTGGCACCGGCTGGAAGAATACACTAGTCGCCTAAAGAAACATCAAACGCGTAATTCGGACCTGGCGACACTTCATAAAAAAGCAGAAGATGCCATTTCTCTTTTGCAGACCATCGAAAATTACAGCGCCTTCCCTTCCGAGAATGACTTCAAATTACTCTGGCAAGTCTTCGAGCAACAGGACTATAGCCTGCTTGCTAGTATTGTTGCCCGTATTGTACGCGCCTTAACGAGTGGTACTTATCGTTCTCGGCGTATTAATCTGCGTACGCCAAACGAACTCGATAAAATCGATGAGGCCAGCCAGTACCATGATGATGACAATCAAAATCAGCGGCCTTATTTTGAAGTTTTAATTGTTGATGAAAATTCGCAGGAAGATGTTAAATATATCCGCGAAGGTTTACGCAATATGCGCCGACCAGAAGACCAGTTTATTTACGATATCGTCGTTGTCCCGAGCCTAGAAGATGCCCTCATTGCGGCATTATTCAACTACAACATTCAAGCCGCCGTTATTCGATATGGATTTCCATTGCGATCGGTTAATCACCTCGAAATACTCCAGCGCTACCTAGCCCAAATTAATGAGCTGGAATACGAAGATTCACTCGATACCGAGCGCGGCCCACTACTGGGAAACCTATTGGCTGAGCTACGTCCTGAGCTCGACCTATATTTAGTCACAGATGCGGCTGTCGAGGATATTGCCGGAAACGTCTCACAAAAATTCTCGCGCATTTTTTATCAGCAGGAAGACTATCTCGATCTCCATTTGAATATATTGCGTGGCATTGGTCAGCGCTACGAAACACCCTTCTTCACCGCGCTGCGCAAGTACAGTAGACAGCCCACTGGCGTATTTCATGCGATGCCAATATCTCGTGGTAAGTCGATCACCAAATCGCACTGGATCAAAGACATGGTGCAATTTTATGGTATGAATATTTTTCTGGCTGAAACCTCAGCGACTTCTGGCGGACTCGATTCTTTACTACAGCCCAATGGACCCATTAAAAAAGCGCAGGAGTTAGCTGCTAGAGCATTTGGCTCAAAGCGCACCTATTTTGTTACTAACGGCACATCGACAGCCAACAAAATTGTTGTTCAAGCGCTCGTTAAACCAACCGATATTATTTTAATCGACCGAGATTGTCACAAATCACATCATTACGGTATGGTGCTATCGGGAGCTTATGTCTGTTATCTGGATTCATATCCCCTAGACCAATACTCGATGTATGGCGCAGTTCCGCTATCGGAAATCAAACGTAATCTATTACTGTACAAGCGCTCGGGTCAGCTTGATAAAGTAAAGATGTTGCTGCTCACTAACTGCACTTTTGATGGTGTGGTTTATAACGTTGAACGAGTCATGGAAGAATGCCTGGCGATTAAACCGGATTTGATTTTCCTATGGGACGAAGCCTGGTTTGCATTCGCTGGCTTCACACCGACCTATCGCCGCCGTACCACGATGGCAACAGCGAAACGATTAAAAGCGCGTTATCGCAGCGAAGAGTACGCTACGGAATATGCAGCTTACCAAAAACGAGTTGCCGGCCTAAATGATGACGAGCTGATAAACGAGCGCCTAATGCCTGATCCAGCTCTAGTTCGAATCAGGGCTTATGCCACTCAGTCGACTCATAAATCACTCACATCATTACGTCAGGGCTCGATGATCCATGTGTATGATCAGGACTTCAACCAAAAGGTAAACGTGCCGTTTAATGAGGCGTTTATGACACACACTTCGACATCGCCAAACTATCAAATTCTGGCATCGCTCGATATCGGGCGGCGCCAAGTTGAGCTAGAGGGCTTCGAAATGGTCCAAAAGCAAATCGAGCTAGCCATGGTGATTCGCGAACGCGTAGCATCGCACCCTTTATTAAGTCGCTACTTTCGTTTCCTTGCGGCAGACGACATGATCCCTGAAGAATTCAGACCTTCTGGCATCAGCAGCTATTTTGACCCCGAGACTGGCTGGAAAAATAACAGCATGGAGGAAGCCTGGGCTCAGGATGACTTTGTTATAGACCTTTCGCGGTTGACGCTTTATCTTGGTAAAACAGGCATCGATGGCGACACTTTTAAGAATACCTATTTGATGGACAAATATGGCATTCAAATAAACAAAACATCACGTAATACTGTTTTATTCATGACCAATATTGGCACCACCCGTAGCTCAGTCGCTTTCTTGATCGAGGTATTGGTAAAAATTGCCACCGAACTAGATCAGGCTCGTGAAGATGCAGGACGAGTCGAAAGCCGCATCATCGAAAAGCGCATCAAGTCATTGACAGTTGATCTACCCCCTTTGCCAGATTTCAGCTACTTTCATCCCGTATTTAGCCCTGGCTCATTGCATAAAATTCCGACACCCGATGGCGACATTCGCAGGGCATACTTTCTAGCCTATGATGTTGAAAACTCAGAATACATGACCATTGACGATGATGAAATAGTCGAGGCAATGCGCTCGGGGCGCGAGCTTGTATCGGCTACTTTTGTGACACCTTACCCGCCAGGATTCCCAATTTTAGTACCCGGTCAGGTTGTTAGTGAGGAAATACTGGCATTCATGCGCGCATTAGATGTGACTGAAATCCACGGCTACGAGCCAGAGTTTGGGTTGCAGTTGTTTACGGAAGAGGCGTTGCAAAAATCAGCTAAGGGCACCCCTTAAAAAATAATAGATTAGAATAGAATCGAGTTTAAAACTGTAAGCCGGGTACGCGATTGCTGGTGTGGGCATCAGCATAAGCTTGGCTTTGATTGGGATAACCTTCCGGATCGATAAAACTGGCGTGATACACAGTTTCCTCGAAGTTATCGAAATTGAATCGCCATTCATTGGTAGGCCAAATATAGCGGCACTCGTTTCGGCAGGGATAATAGGCGGCTGTATACAAAGTGCCAAACCCTCGCCCAAATTGCGTATTGTAAAGCGGCGGTTGTAAAAATTTCAGCGCGAAACTATCGGCTGTGTCTGCCTGCCTTTCGATGAGCTCATTTAAATAGTCAAAGCGAGTTTTGGTTTGAACCTTCTCTTCGTACAAAGGCCAGGCGCCCAAGTTTTGATGATTGGTTGCGACAGGCGTCGATATTTCTCTCGTTGTTTCACCCGGTGCGATGGCTAGCGTCGTAAAACTTGCCTGCTTATCTAACAAAGTAATATTGTAAGCGCCGTGTATTGGAATATCTTTCACTAGCTCGACTGCCTCGCGCACATTGCTTGCATATTCAAGAATGTAGCGCAACACAATCGCTATACCAAAGCCTTCGCCAAAATCTTCGCGTCCACCAAACGACATTGATACCGCCAGACCATGTTGATTCATGCCGTCGAGCACACCCGACATACAGTCAATCATTGCGATGACAGGCACCTGGTCAAAATGACTGCGCATCAATAAACCGTCAAACACGTAAGGTGAATAATCGTAATTTCGCACGATGACTGGCTCGTCTTTTACATACACCGCTTGAGAACAACCTCGAAACAATGGTGGTGGCGAGTATTGTGACAAAAACCGAGCCGCATGATCTCCACCACCGGCTAGCTCTACCATGTCTTCGTACACGGGCAATAATTCGGGCATGTAAGACTGTAATGCTTTTAATGACTCAAAGTAGGTCGGACGATCACTCTCACCATAACGCAGAAACCATTGATGATAGGCGGGCCAGCGCTGGTCAAATTCCTGTCGCCACAAAGACCCAGCTTTATTTTCGCTAAAGGCACGAAACCTGAAATCCATCTGGGTCGGAAGGGTCATTAGAGCGGAACCGGTGGCTCAGGGAAAAGTGTGGTCGGTGGTTCGACAGAATCCTCGGGTTCTACTTGGGCAGTTCCGACGATTTCTAAATCATTACGAGTCCACCAACACCAGAAGCCCTGCTCGCGCAACCAACTGCTCAAACGATCAATATTGTTCCACTCGCGACCCGCGTTACGGGCATTAAACACTCGGTTGAGTTGAGTATCGACATAAACTGCCACAGCCCAGGCCATTGGATGTTTACCCTGATCGCCATAGCCACCACCTTGATGCACGCGTTCGACGCGATAAACCAGCGCGTATTCGCCGAGTCGTCCGGCAATACGCAACGGGGCAAGATCGGCCTGAGTAACCGATCCCGAAATACCTAAAGCGACATCTTGATCCATAGTGTTGACATAATAATCATAATTAGATACATTATGCACCATGGTGTCGGAAGCTACAACACACTCTTCGACATCAATTACCCCGTGCCCATAAGCACACATTATTCTCAGCTAACGGCTGACTAAGGAGAAAGCAAGAAATGAGCAAGAAAGTTTCACCCATTCCACGCGGTTATAGAACAGCGACACCCTGCCTGACCGTCATTAATGTTGATAGCGCCGTTGCGTTTTATCAAGCAGCATTTAATGCAGAAGTCCTCAACAGCCATTTAAATGCTGACGACTCGATAACTGTACATGCCACCATCAAAATTGGTAACAGCATGATCGTGCTGAATCAGGAAGCAGCAGAGCAAAATATTTTGTCACCACTCAGTACTGGCGTTAGTGGCAGCCAAATTCATCTGTATGTCGATGACGTTGATGCGAGCTGGAACCGAGCGGTCGAAGCAGGCGCACAGATTCGCAACCCGTTGTTTGACGCCTATTGGGGTGACCGAACGGGTTTACTAGCAGACAACGATGGTCATATCTGGTCTATTGCAAGCAAGATTGAAAACGTCTCTAAAGATGAAATCAATAACCGATCTAAAGCGGGCTTAGTCAGTAATGACACTTCTACCTACGGTGAAACGGAAATCGCTGTTGAATTAGAAGTACCCTGCGTGGCTGAAACGGTAGCTGCACAAGAAGAGTTCGTTGTAATCTAAATATGGCAGTAGTATAAAAACTCAGGTATAACGAAACGGTTGCGCTACATGGTTCAACCGTTTTTTTATGATCAAGGCACAGCACGATCGTCACGATGCAGAGCCTCCCAAATGAACCGAGCAATATGATAACAAGAACAGCAGTGCAACAAATTGAAGCATTAAAAAGAGGCGAAATCAGCGCCATAGCATTGCTCGAACAAACAATAGAACAGGCCGAGAAGGTTGACGCTCAGATCAACCCATTCGCGTTAAAGTTATATAGTCGCGCTCGCCAAGTGGCTGGTGAGGCGGACAAACAATTAAAATCGGGTACCGGCGGCCCTTTGTGTGGCTTGCCAATTACGATTAAGGATTCACAATTCCTCGCTGGCTATCCTTGTACCAACGGCTCAAAAACCCTCAGTCATTTTATACCCAGAGAAACTTGCAAGGCGGTCGAATTACTGGAACGGGCTGGCGCAGTTATTTTCGCGAAAACTACCTGTCCTGAATTTAGCCTCACCGGCATTACACGGTCAGACTTATACGGTACGACATCAAACCCGTGGAATATAGCGAGGACCTGTGGCGGATCTTCTGGCGGTGCGGCTGCAGCTGTGGCGAGCGGGTTAGGTGCGTTATCACTCGGTGGTGATGGCGGCGGATCTATCCGCATACCGGCCGCTTTTTGCGGTATTGTCGGCTTTAAACCCAGCTTCGGTATGATTCCTCGTGAACCCTGCTTCCCCTCGTGGCATTCGATCGTGTCTTATGGGCCGATGACTCGCAGTGTCGCTGATGCCCGTTTAATGTATAACATTTTGAATCCGGATATTGATGATCATCGAACAACTGAAGCACTCAACCTGGATGGATATTCTATCGTCATATCTGAAGACCTCGGTTTTGCGCCAGTAAATGACGATGTTCGTTTGGCATTTCGCGCTGTCGTCGAGAAACTCAAAATGGCTCAGGCAACACTAATTGAAGATTGCCCTGCACTACCTTCGTCTGTTGTCACTTGGGCAGTGACAGCCACATTTGATGCCTTTCAACACGCCAAGGATAAAGTTTACGACCCCGCCGACATAGGTGATGCAGCGACAGCCTTTCTCGCTTTTGGCGCACAACTCGGCCAACAAAATTTTGATGAAGCCAACCAATACCGAGACGTGATTCGAAGTGCCTACGAAGCGTTGTTTGAGCGAACTAGCTCGCGCATTTTGATCACCCCAACACTCGGCTGTGAAGCCTTCCCACACGGAACGATCCATCCATTACAAATTGCAGATACGACCATTGAAATGCCATGGCTAGATTGGGCAGGATTTTTATACGACGCCAACCTGGCTGGATTGCCTGCCTGCGCGATTCCTATGGGATTGGGGTCAGAGGGTTTACCACTATCGTTACAGATACTAGGCCCAGCGGGCAGTGATGACGAAGTATTGCAGGTTGCGGAAGCTATCGAAGCATTAATCGGATGGCAACAATCGATTGTTGTACCACCCGATGTTTATGCTTTGGCCGAAGAAACAGTGCTGGAATCAGCCTAGAATAATTTTGACTTGTAGGGATCGTGTGGAAATTCTAGCGCCTTTTGTGGCTCTATACCATGGAACTCGGCATTGATAGCAGACGTCCACATTTTGGCACGGTCGCGTAATTCACGCTTCTCAGTTTGCATACGCCCGCGAGAAACGATAATACCGAGATCCGCACCTTTATAGGTGTAGTCGCCTTCCTTATAAACACGTAAGTAGAAGGCTTCGTCATTGTCTATCACATTAGTCCAGTCGAGATCGTTACGGTCGAATTTTATACTGCCGTATTTATCCATACGCCATACACCGCTCTTAGGTGCGTGAGTCAATTGGCGCACCTTGTCTTCGGTTTGCTTTAATACCAACTGGCTCCAAAAGTCGTACTCATTCCAGCGATTTTGAATACGCCTAAGATCGATGTCGTAATCAACATCGAGATATTCCAATAGGTGAAAAAGGAATAATGGTACGCCACCATAATGAGACGTGATTAAATTCGTCATCGGACTCGCTCCACTGATGCGTGGATTGACCTCGCCCAGATAAGGCGTGCCGTCATCACTATCAAGCAGAAAGTCCATACAGAACACGCCTTTATAGCCTTCCTTGTATAAACGGTCACCCAGATCGGAAGCCATCTTTCGTAGCTCGCGTCTAATTTTAGCATTGAATATTTTTGGCCATACATCATTGCCACACCAGCCACCCTTGTAAGGTGTAATCTCCTCGAAACCAGTGATATCAGTCTGGATCGGGCCGACCAATGTCCCATGGCGAGTAACGCAAACCTCTACCGTGCCTGGCATATGGTTAATACGTTTCATTATTTTCAGCTGCTCGTCTTTCATGTCTTCGGCATGTTTGT
>JBLHID010000036.1:0-21646 GCA_047615545.1 Polaribacter sp. | reverse complement strand
GAAAAATCGAGGACTTATTCTAAAAATGGCCAGAGTCATGACGCTAGCAACAAACGTAGTATTTCTCAGGCTTAGACTGCCTTCATAAATTTTATTATATAATTTAGTTTAAGTTTATATTGTATATTACTGATTTATAGACAATTACATTAAGAATAAGTTCCTCTCTGAATATTTAAAACAACGTTATTACTCATTTAGTGAACATTTCAACCAAAAAAATCCCCATTGAATTATTGGAATCAATATACTAGCCAAGTGCAGGAGGTATCGTCTAGAGTATAGGCCTCTATTCTCTCTCTTGAATCGATATCGAAGCTACACTAAAGTCAGCAGCAAAGTACACGACGAACTCCAATCACCAGAGTTTAAAACGAAGGTTGGTTATCGAGTGGCATACCCAGACGCACTTGCTAATGGGCTATCTGTTAATGAGTGGCATGATAAAACAGCAAATACCTAGATAACTGATCTCATGGCCGACATAACTCAAATATTAAACCTAGGTAAGTAGGTATATCCGTTTCAATCAAAAATACAAAATACAAAATAATGTTAACACAGAGGATGCACTGAACTTCGCTTCAGAAGCGCCGGTTAGCCAGGCAGTCCAAAGAAAGAAAGGCACACTGGAGGCTGGTGCTAAGTCAGGCTTAGTGCCAGAAGCCAATGTTGGGTTAAGAGCTAGTATTCGGGCTGATCTACACATCAAATTGAAGATGGTGGCAGTCGAGGATCGAACTACGATCGGTGAATTATTAGAAGACCTGATCAATAGGTATTTAGATAAAGTTTAAATAGGAAAGGGAGCGATATGAGAAAATTAGTATTTTTTTTATTAACTATAACTTTATTATACGGTTGCACCACTATCTTAAGGAATGGTGGTAAATATGTTGCTGAACCCGAGGATGGCAAACCCTATGGTCAGGCCACAGAGACCTATGCTGATGGAAGTAAATTCGTTGGTGAACTCAAGAATGGCAAACGTAATGGGCAAGGCACTTATACCGCAGCAGATGGAAGTAAATTTGTCGGCGAATTTAAGGATGGCATAATCAATAGTCAGGGGACTCTTACCTTAGTTAATGGAAGTAAATTCGTTGGTGAATTCAAAGATGGAAAACGCAATGGTCAGGGCGCTTATACCTCAGCAGATGGAAGTAAATTCGCCGGCGAATATAAGGATGATAAACGCAATGGGCAAGGCACTCTGACCTATGCTGACGGAAGTAAATTCATTGGTGAATTCAAAGGTGGGAAACGCAATGGGCAAGGCACTCAGACCTATGCTGATGGAAGTAAATTCGTTGGTGAATTCAAAGATGGGAAACGCATTGGTCAGGGCGCTTATACCTATGCTGATGGAAGTAAATTCGTTGGTAAATTCAAAGATGGGAAACCCTATGGTCAGGGGACTCTTACCTCAGTTAATGGAAGTAAATTTGTTGGTGAATTCAAAGACGGGAAACCCTATGGTCAGGGAATTGATACCTCTGTAGATGGAAGTAAATTCGTTGGTGAATTCAAGGATGGCATAATCAATGGTCAGGGCACTGATACCTATGCAGATGGAAGTAAATTCATTGGTGAATTCAAAGATGGGAAACGCAATGGTCAGGGCGCATATACCGCAGCCGATGGAAGTAAATTCGTCGGTGAATATAGGAATGATAAACGCAATGGGCGAGGCACTCAGACCTATGCTGATGGAAGTAAATTCGTTGGTGAATTCAAAGATGGGAAACGCAATGGTCAGGGCGCTTATACCTATGCAGATGGAAGTAAATTCGTCGGTGAATTTATGGATGGCATAATCAGTGGGCAAGGCGCTCAGACCTATGCTGATGGAAGTAAATTCGCTGGTGAATTCAAAGATGAGAAACGCAATGGTCAGGGCACTTATACCTATGCTGATGGCAGTAAATTCGTTGGCGAATTCAAGGATGGCAAACGCAATGGTCAGGGCACTTTTTCCTCTGCTGATGGCAGTAAATTCGTTGGTAAATTTAAGGGTGGGAAACCCTATGGTCAGGGCACTTATACCTATGCTGATGGCAGTAAATTTGTCGGCGAATTCAAGGATGGCAAACGCGATGGTCAGGGCACTTTTACCTCAGCTGATGGCAGTAAATTCGTTGGTGACTTTAAGGATGGGAAACCCTATGGCCAGGGCACTAAGACCTATGCTGATGGCAGTAAATTCGTCGGCGAATTCAAGGATGGCAAACGCAATGGTCAGAGCACTTTTACCTCAGCTTACGGCACTGTGGAGGAACCTAAATGGGGGAATAATGAATATCTTGAAACTAAGAAAGTTAACCCTCAATAATACTTATCAGTCATCAAAAGTTATGTTTGGTGAACGCTCTAAAAACCCAAAAGAGGTGAGGAGTGATGAAAGCAATTGGATATATCAGGGTGAGTACATTAAGGGCAGGTAGAAGAAGGGGTTAGTCTGGAAGCGCAGCAAAATCGAATTGAAGCCTGATGCCTGGCGAACGATTGTGAATTCGATAATGTTTACGCCGATGCAGGTATTAGCGGAAAACTATGGCAACCGGTGATAATTTATTGCGTGCTCAGGACGCTGTGGATCGGGACGTTGCTCTAGTGACTTACTCCATGGATCGCATTAGTCACCACACTAGAGAAATGCTTTCACTGGCTGACAAACTGGAATAGAAAGGTGCCGATTTAACTGAGCCCCCTCACAAAGTGTCATTTATTCAACTCAACTTTGGTAAACCCAACGGGTTGTCGATATCGACACCATCCATGAAAGGTTTTCGTCTATCTTTATGGGTCACTTGATAAATCAATCCCATCCAATTACCAACCACTGCACTCGCAGTATCATGCCAAGTATTATTAAGTTTTGATAATACTAGAGATTCTGGAAAGACAGGCATCTCTGAATGATTGCTCTTGGCTAATTTCACTCTAGATTCATACTCACGCATCACAGCTGATTCAAATATACCAAAATACCCCGTTGGTAGTGGTGGATAAGTCGTTAGTTCGTCAGCGATATATCGTGTTACTTCTCGTTTGTATTCCTTCAACAATGAAATAGTATCGTATTCGGGATGGCCCTGAAAAAACACGGTACGAAAGCCATCGGCACTAGTTGCTAGATGAATACAGCCATCATCACCAGTCACCAGTGTTTTTAACCCTGCTGCGTCGAATTGCTGCGAATCGACATTATTCCAACGAGAATGAGGGACATCAAACTGCGTATTTATGTCGGCAACTAACGGATGCCCTTGGTCGATCACGCTATGATTGAAGACCCCCCATTTTTTTTGTGATTGTGGTTGACGTTTTTGGCCGTATCGGAACTCAAGTACGGCATGGGTCACAAGACACGAGCATAAGGTCGATGTCACATTTTGATGTGCCCAATCAGCCACTGCTATAAGAGACTGCCAGTACACTTCGGCAGAAAGCTCAGCTTCGACCACATTCGTTCCCGTTATGATCAAGGCGTCTAGGCCGTGGGTTCGTACTTGCTCGAAGCTTTCGTAATGTTGATCGATATGTGCTTGGGCTTTTTCACCCCGGGGGAGCGTGTCGAGTGTAAATGGGTGTACATAAAATTGTGCAATCGGGTTGCTCTCGGCGATCAGACGGAAAAACTGTCGTTCGGTGGCACCTAATGCTGCGTCTGGCATTATGTTTAACAAACCAATGTGTAATTCGCGAATATCTTGTTGCTGAGCGATATCGGATTTTAAGATTTTCACGCCTTCGGCGGACAGTTTGTCGAACGCGGGTAGGTTATTGTGAGCGACCAATGGCATTAGCTTTTCCTCGCTTGATTGTTGCTGTCTTCATGTTCACCAACTTCGTTTCTTCTGGCTATAGCCAGTTCTATCAGGGCTAGGAAATCATCTTCATCTTTCACTTGCGCCACTTCATCCGATGTCACAGTGTAACCATGCGGTTGAGCAATCGCTTCGTATCTTGGTATTCGCGAATGAAACAAATGTGGGAACACCCAACGTGCAAAATCATCTGGGTCTATTTGCGCAGCATATTCTAGTCCCATTTCTGCGAAATACATTTGGAGATGCTGCTGCAAAAACTCAGCTCGATAAAACAGTGGTTTGGGCGAGCTTTGCGCTCTTTGAACGAGTGTATCTTCCTGCGCCTGATTAGTGACTTGAATATAAAGTATCAAACTACAGTCGACTAGGGATTCAATCACCCCTGGCTCGTCAAGCTCGCACAAGCTACCGCCGACATCATTTATAAAATGTGGGTAACCATATATGTCCTGCGCTTTTTTTATGAATTCTGGTACTTCGAGCATGGCATCTATCTCAGCCTGACGATAAATGGCTTGCCGTCTGATAAATTCATCTAGCTCAACGCCGCCTAGTACCGGATTACCCAGCTTGCCCACAAAACTTAATACCGGGCCTAAGTCATCGACCGTGATATTGTTTCTTATGTGTATCCAGTCTTTGCGCAGTAAGTCCTTTAGAAAAGGGACTTGCATCGCCTGTTGCTTAATCATATCGAGAATATGCTCGTCCAAATAACGAGTACCAATTCGATAGTCACCCGAGTAATGAAACCAGTTCTTACCTTGCAACATGCTCGACAGGTACGACTTGCCAACACCCGACATGCCAAGCAATGTGACATTTTTATTCTTCCAATCACGGAATTCTTCAACGGTAAACTTCAAGACTAACTCCGAAAGAAACGAGGCGCTAATTATGCAATATCGTTAAGCACTGTGGAACCATGATTTTTTATTTTACTTCACTACTGTTCATGGTTATATTCCGGCTAAAATATTGGCAGGTAAACTAAATTGGCTTCATCATTTGATTACATTATCGTCGGTGCGGGATCGGCTGGTTGCGTATTAGCTAACCGACTGAGTGCCAGCGGAAAATATTCGGTACTGATATTAGAGGCTGGTGGCAGTGATCGAAAATTCTGGATACAAACGCCGATTGGCTATGGTAAGTCGTTTTACGATCCCAAGGTTAATTGGATGTACACAACGGAGAAAGATCCTGGTCTCAATAATCAAGCTAACTACTGGCCACGCGGCAAGGTTGTTGGTGGGTCGAGTTCGATCAATGCCATGGTTTATATTCGCGGACAGGCTGAGGATTATAACCACTGGAAAGCATTAGGAAATTCTGGTTGGGGTTGGGATGAGGTACTACCCTACTTTAAGAAATCAGAAACCAATTCAGATGGTGGTGATGATTATCGCGGTGATAGTGGTCCTTTGTATGTCAATAATGTAAGCAAACAATATCACCCTTTGACCAAGATCTTTCTGCAAGCAGGACAGCAATTGGGCTTTGATTACAACGCTGATTTTAACGCTAAAAGTCAAGAAGGCTTAGGCCATTATCAGATCACGACGAAGAACGGGTTGCGCATGTCAGCCGCTCGCGCTTATTTGCACCCTGCCCTCAAACGTGACAACTGCCAGATGGTGACTGACGCTCAGGTCAATCGGGTATTATTTCGGGACAATGCGGCCTATGGTGTCGAGTATAAAAGGCGAGATGAAATTCATGTCGTATCAGCCAATCGAGAAGTCATTGTGTGTGCTGGCACGATCAATTCACCACAGTTATTACAACTATCGGGTATAGGCCCTTCGAAATTACTGAAAAACTTTGATATCCCGATTGTGCATGCTGCCGAAGCGGTCGGACGCAACTTGCAGGACCATTTGGGATACACCCATTATTACAAATCCAAAGTACCTACTTTAAATGACCAGCTTTATCCCTGGTGGGGAAAGCTAATGGCTGGGATGAAATATGTGTTACTACGTCGAGGTGTGTTGTCACTAAGCGTGAATCAGGCTGGTGGTTTTATTCGGAGTAGCCCACATAGATTACGCCCAAATTTACAACTGTATTTTGCAGCGATTACCTATTCAATGGCACCACCAAGTGAACGTCCGCTAATGCAACCAGACCCATACTCCGGCTTTTTGAATTCGATTGGGCAATTGCGACCAATCAGTCGTGGATATCTAGAAATCAGTTCAACCGAGCCAACCACTCATCCGAAGATTCATCCTAACTACTATTCAGCAGAGGAAGATGTAATTGAAATGCTCGAAGGCGTCAGAATATTACGAGCAATGGCACAAACGCCCGCTTTAAGTAGCATTATCGAGCATGAGATAACACCAGGGCTCAACATAGATTCTGATGATGAATTGATCGATGATATTAGGCAACGCAGTAGTAGCATTTTTCACCCAACCAGTACTTGTATGATGGGATCAGATGCGCGGCATTCAGTGGTCGATTCAAATGGGCTAGTGCACGGTGTGCAGCAATTACGGGTCGTTGATGCCTCGATTTTTCCAAGCCTTATTTCAGGCAATACCAATGCGCCGGTGATCATGGTTGCGGAGAAAATTGCGGATCATATTTTGGCCTAGCCTAGCCTAGTTTTATTTGGTTTTGTTTGGCTTTGTTTTGATAGCAGGCACTAGAGCTTCATGACATACTGACTAGGAGTTCAAGCTTGAATTCCACCTTAGATTTCACGGTTTCCCCCAACCTTTTTGCTCCAACCGATGGCACTATTGAATTCATCAAGATCACTATCATCACGTCCGTCTGATGCACCCATTCTAGGAATAGGTGCGATGCTGATTAGCATTGTTCTATTTTCGGCGATGGATTCTATAGTCAAATGGCTGGGAGCTAGTTATCCGACGCATCAGATTATGTTCTTTCGTTGCGCGATAGCGTTGGCACCTATTGCTGTCATCATTTTTATGCGCGGCGGCATCTCGTTGTTACGAATACAAGAGCCATTTCTACTGTCTTTACGCTGTTTGTTGGGCATCACCGCCATGGGCTTTGCGTTTTACGCGTTTTCTTTAATGGCCCTTGCCGATGGCATTGCCATTTTACATACCACGCCCATTTTTATGACGGTATTGTCGATTGTTTTTTTAAAGGAACGGGTCGGATTGCACCGTTGGGCCGCCGTTATTGCTGGCTTTGTAGGCATGTTGATCGTCGTTCGACCTGGCAATAGTATGTTTGAAAGTGGCAGCATTTATATGTTGGCGGCGGCATTTTGTATTAGCTGCACCACGATATTAATCCGTCATCTTAGTATTCGCAGTGATCCTGTTAACCTGACATTTTATTTTACAATGACAGGTGTTGTCATTAGCTCGATTGCGATTGCTTTTCTTGGTTGGCAAGCACCGCTGGGACGAGATTGGTTGTTCTTTATTTCTGTCGGGCTGTTAGGCGGTATGGCTCAATATTTGATGACGGTGAGTTATCGACAGGCGCAAATTTCGACTGTGGCACCACTGAAATACTTGAGCATTGGGTTTGGCGGTGTGATTGCCTATTTTGTGTGGGCCGAGTTACCCGATTTGCAAAGCCTGATTGGTATTACCATTATTGTTGGCGGTGGGCTTTATACATTACACAGAGAGCTATACCACAACCAGAACAGTAAGCATGTCTAATAAAACAAATTCGCAAGCTTACATAATGCTGATCTTTGTGACCTGGGGTTGGGGTTGCAATGCTATCTTTGGCAAAATCGCAGTGGATCAAATATCGCCCATGATGCTGGTCAGCCTGCGTTGGTTAGGTGTATTAATCTTATTGTCGGTCTTCTCTCATCGGCAAGTGGTTAAAGATTGGCTAGTCATCCGTCAACACCTCGTTTATTTCGCATTGATGGGCACGATTGGATTCACCCTTTTCAACGCCTTGTTCTATGCTGCAGCTCATACCACCTCGGCAATCAATATCGGTATTATCCAGGGCGCTATTCCAGTCTTTGTTTTTTTGGGTAGCTATATATTTTTACGCACCGGAATGTCAGTTTTACAAATACTGGGGGTTAGCGTTACGCTCATTGGTGTGATTGTGGTCGCCACCAAAGGCGAATTTAATCAATTGCAGGGGTTGGTCTTCAACCTTGGGGATTTATTTGTTCTGATCGCCTGTTTTTTCTATGCTATTTATTCTATCGGTTTAACTCGGCGCCCAAATATTGCTCCGTTGTCGTTGTTTACTCTTTTTGCAACGTTTGCTTTTTTAGCATCTTTACCTTTATGGATGATCGAAATTCAATATCAAGGGCTTCAGGCACCCACAACCACTGGCTGGGTCATTGTGGCCTTGGTGACACTATTGCCCTCGCTGATTTCGCAACTACTGTATATCCATGCTGTTGGGCTAGTGGGCCCAACTAGATCAGGTATGTTTGTTAATCTCGTGCCTATTTTTGCATCAGTGATGGCTGTGTTTTATTTAGACGAACACTTTGAAGATTTTCATGCCATATCACTAGGGCTGGTGTTATGTGGTATTTTTCTGGCTGAGTTTGGAAGGGGAAATACAACCCAAATAAAACCTAGATGACTGTCATCATAAAATAGCGACTGATTATGCCTGCCCTTTTAAAAACTAAAGATGCCACTGCCGCTCCGCCTCAATATAGCTGGCAGTTTTTACTTCGTATTTTCATACCTTTCGCACTGGGCTATTTCCTTTCCTATCTATACCGCGTTGTTAATTCGATCATTGCAGGCGACCTCAGTACCGACCTAAATTTAAATGCAACTGAACTCGGTTTCTTAACCAGCGCTTACCTCATTACCTTTGCTGTCATTCAATTGCCATTGGGGGTGCTGCTTGATAGATATGGCCCACGACGAATCGAGGCGTTTCTATTGTTGTTCGCGGCACTTGGAGCTGCCATTTTTGCGACAGCGACTAGTTTTAGTATGCTGGTGATTGGCCGCGCCTTGATAGGCCTAGGTGTCTCGGCTTGTTTGATGGCGGCGTTTAAATCGTTCGTCCAATGGTTCCCCGCTGATCGGTTACCATTGGCTAACGGATTACACATGACGGCTGGTGGATTGGGCGTTCTTTGTGCTTCATCACCCACCGCCTGGTTGTTGGAAACCTTAGTTTGGCGAGAGCTATTTTGGATACTGGCTATAGCAACATTGCTGGTAGCGTTTATTATATTTTTCGCCGTGCCTGATAAACCTTCGCCAATTGCGCAGGTTGGCTTAGCAAGCCATATTGGTGGCATATTGCACATCTTCAGAGACCGCTATTTCTGGCGAATTATTCCTGTCGCCGTGTCGACACAGGCAGCAGCATTAGCCTTAATTGGATTGTGGACGGGCCCATGGTTTAGGGATATAGCTGGGTTCAATGAAGCCGAAGTTGCGAGTTCCTTGCTATTGATTGCGGTGTCAATGATCACTGGATACATCTTGATTGGATATATTGCATACTATTTTAGTAAGCGGGGCATCAGTAGCACGACTATTGCTTTAGTCGGTATGAGCGCATTTATCTTGACGCAAATAGCACTGGCGTTTCATCCGGTTTACTTTGCTCGGCCGGTCTGGATGTTATTTGGTTTTTTTAGTACTAGTTCCATTCTTACTTACGCTGCACTCTCACAGCGTTTCTCGGCACAGTATGCTGGACGCGCAAACACCGCTTTGAACTTTTTGGTCTTTGCCGTTGGCTTTTTTACACAATGGGGAATCGGAGTTGTTATTGACACTTTCCCGTCCGGTGCTATGGGCAGTTACGCGTCAGAAGGTTACCAACAGGTATTTATTTATCTGGTTGTTGTACAAGTTATTTGTTTGGCATGGTATGCCTGTAGTCGGCGGTAATTTCCCTATTCATCATTTGATTCAAATGGCAGGATAAATCGACCTGATTTATGGCGAATCAACCTGTTCTTAGTTTCATTGCTGGCTACTTCACTGACGTCCTCTTCATTGAGAGCGCCTACACAGTTTCTTCACCTTCTGGAGCAGCGTCCACGGTAGCTACCTTATCCATTACGTCGCCACTATCTAAATCATTGTCCTGACCTCCACCAAACAGGTTGCGAAATTCCGAACTCATGCTCGAGATGGTTACACGCAATACTCTCAATTCTTCAGTCAGAGCCGCATTTTTAGACCTCAGCGCTTCTAAATCGTCAGCCCCTTCGTTGTTAATCATTTCAACTGGTTTTGGGGTCAAGCTTTTATAGGCGTCGACCAAGACGTAGACTGAGGTATCAAGGCTGGTTATCTCGCTAGCGCCAGATTGGCTCAGGGCGTCAACGAGTTTCTGAAATAAAAGCCTCTCTTGCTTGTCAATAGTTTTAGCTGCAACCATCAGGTCATCATCACTCAGGCCATAAATTTCCTGCAAGAAAGACCCTGTTTCTTCAGATCGCGATTTTGACTGCTTTTTAATCTGAAAAACCAGTTGTTCAACAGCCTTCCTTTGTTTATTTTTAGATCTGATATGCAGGCAAAGTAGGACAATAAGCGCAACCAATAAGATAACACAAGTTTCCGCGAGCAAAATCATCGTTAGTGAATACATATCAAACATTGAAAGTCTCTTCTTCTATTGTATTGGCTTCGTCGGCTAGTTCCTCACCGAGAGGAAAACTAGACTTTCTTGAACTCCGCCGAAACATCAAAAATATGCCGCCAATGGTTAAGATAAGCACCAGATTGAATGCGCCTAAAATAATCATTCCTTGGGTCAAATTAGTCTCTTCATCAGGTATGGGTACCTCTTCCTCAATTGGTTCGAAATCAGCAGTGTCGGTTAGCGCAGATTCCAATTCTGGCTCTATTTCGATCACGGGTGTTTTATATACACCCGCCATCGAAAATGCACCAAGATCGTACATTACTTTCTCTCCGTTAACCTCTTGGGCTGAAATTGCAATGAGAGCCTGATACAGACCCGTTTGATTGGTATTGAAATCGGCCTGCCAAACACCCGCAATATTGTTTAGTTTTAGATCGAGCTGCTCGCCGTTAGGCGTTTTTATCTGGACGTTTGGGTGGAGCGTATCAGGCTTCAGGTATTCCTCGCGGGCTTGAATGGTTAATCGATATGTTCCCGGTTCAGATGTTGGTTTTATTTCAACTTTGGCTGGCCATTGCACCACAACGTCAATCCGCTTGCTGCGATTAAATGTTTGGCTATCAATCGTTACAATAAAACTATGCTTTCCCTCTGCCATGCTTCCTTCAAGCAGATGCCGATATTGGCCTTTGTCCTCAACTACGTCGCGATGGATTAACGACAATTCGTTTTCAGTGCCATTTTCGTCAATATGCGTTAAGTTAAACTCAACGAACCGTAATAAACTATTTTTACTGATTTTTTTGCCCTTATTATGCAATTCCGCGACGATGCTCAAAGACTCAGAAGGTGTCATGTAAGCGGGAACCTCATTCACTTTTAACTTCAGGTCCGTTACAACCATCAGTCGATTGTCTGGATCGCTATAGGCATCGATTTTCCACACACCCACTTTTGGCTTTTTAATGGTAATTAGGTCATACCCTTCGTCACTACGCCAGGTCGACTTACCTTTTCGTTTAGAACTAATGACTTCGGTACCAGGCGGGTATAACTGTGTCTCTTTACTCTTTTTGGGACGAAATATGAGCAATGTCATTTCCTTGACACTTTTATCGATGGTGAATTCATTACCCACTAATTCGATCATATCGGGGGCAGTTGCACGTTCGAATAACTTGAGAAATAATTTTTGCAACTCTTTAGCCGACTCGGCGGTTTCAAACGACCCACCGGTCTCGAGTGCCAATTGCTTGAGCAACGTCTTATCTGCATCTTTTGATAACGCAATGGCATGAACTTTGACATCCGATTCTTTCAATGCCTGAATACTTTGCGTTAAAACAGTATTGCGCGAAGCCTTGTTCTTTACCTCATTTTTGGAAATGTCGACCTGCCCATCGGTGAGTAAAATGATGCTTCGTTGCGCTTTAGGATCTGCTGCCTCCCAACCGAGAGTGGCACGTGCCAGCGCACTTTCAATATCTGTAAAAAGTCCATTCGAGTGTATTTTGGTGGCACCCATATCGGCTTGTTTACGCCAAGCATTGTCTACCTTGCCCCACTTCACTGTCATATTGACGTCACGTCCAAAATTCCAGACGCCTGCATACGAACCTGCGGGTATTAACCCATTTAGAATTTTCATCGCAGGAATACGAAGGTTAAGTGGATCAGTTTTTTTCATACTGCCCGATACATCAATGACAACTCGAATATCATTATATTTTGGTGTGGCAATAGCGTTTTGATCAATGAACGTAATCATCAAAAAGAACGCGATGCTAAAATGTCGCTTCATGGCGTTGATATAACCTATTAAATATAACTCGTTGTCGGCAGTAAATGAGTAATCTGAAACCTTTTCTAATCTGCTTTGGTCATACTCCCAATAAAATAGTTGAAGCTGCCACTTATGCCACTTTATTTTCATAAACAGCGTTATAATCAGTCAACATTTCAATTCCAAAAGCAAGAAACCAACCCATGGTAGACAAGACCCCAAACCTCAATATCGATAAATCGACTTACAATTTTTGTGTGCGGGCGTTTCGAACTACGAAGAAAATGTTGAAGCTCAATATCAAATTACATGAAGATGAACAGGCTGCTAAGAAAGCATCTGAGACGGGCGATATTTTTTTGTTTAACCATTTTGCAAGATTCGAAACCTTTATCCCACAGTATCTGCTCCATGAAGCAACCGGGGCCTATTGTCGATCGGTCGCCTCAGCCGAATTTTTTGACGGTGATGAGCGATTTAGTCAGTTTCTGTACTCTATCGGTGTTGTGCCAAATGATCTTCCCAACTTATTCCCTTTTCTGGCGAAGGAAATATTGCACGGCAGAAAGCTCATCGTATTTCCTGAAGGCGGCATGGTCAAAGATAAGCAAGTGATCGATCAACATGGTCAATACAATATCTTTTCGCGTACTGCAAACAGCCGTCGCAAACATCACCGTGGTGCTGCCGTTATCGCAATGGCACTTGATGCTTTTAAAACTGCTCTTTTACGTGATTTTTCAAGAGGTAATTATCACCAAGTCGAGCGTTGGGCAGAGCAACTTGAGTTTAACTCTAGCGAAGAACTAATGGTGAAGGCACTTAAACCGACGGTGATCGTGCCGAGCAACATTACCTTTTACCCGATTCGGGTCAGTGACAACATTTTGCATAAGGCCGTTAAGTTATTTAGCAAAGGCATCAATAAGCGCTTTGCTGAAGAACTGATTATCGAGGGCAATTTACTATTTAAAGACACCGATATGGACATCCACTTTGCCAAACCCATTATAGCCGGCGACTATTGGCGCTGGTGGGAGAGAATGATATTACCAAACGTAGTACACCAGTTCGATTCTTTATCTGAGTTATTCAAACTCGAACCAGATAAGGGACATCTTGGAGGCAAGCTACAGTCACTGGGTATGAAGGCGAAAAGTAATAGAGTTCGTGATGACTACATGCACTCGATGTATGAAGCAGTCACCATTAATTTGAGCCATATCGCCTCCTACATGATATTGGCGCTCTTCAATCAGGGATTACGCCAACTCAACTGCGCTCGATTCCACAAAATGCTGTATTTCAGCATCAAGAAATTACAGGGCACAGATTATTGTCTGCATCGCAGCCTGCGTAACCCTGAAGAATACGGCGCGCTCGTTAATCGTGGGACTAGCCGACTAGACCAATTTCTAAAAACCGCTAAATCGTTAGCATTAGTACATGTCGACAAGGGCTGTTACGTACTCGATGAAAAATTGGTCGAAGACTTCGAAATTGACGAAATTAGAACCGAGAACTTGATTGCCGTGTATGCGAACGAGATTGCACCACTCAAACAAGCCACCAGCATGATCGAATCTAGCATCAAGCATGTGGATGAAATTAGCGCCAGACAATTTGCTCAATTAAGATTTAATGACCAAGAGATCGGCACCGAATGGGATAAGAAACAATATAACAACCCAAAATTTGATGATATCAATCAGCAACAAACTGCGACAGCTGACCCAAACTGGTTTTTTCTTAAAGCAGCTAAGGAGCCAGCAAGCGCAGTGTTGCTAATACATGGTTTTTTGGCGGGGCCAGCAGAAATGCGTAGCTTGGGTGAGCGGCTACATGGACAAGGGCATCATGTATTAGGCGTTCGATTAAGAGGGCATGGAACGTCACCTTGGGACCTGCGAGATCGAGATTGGCATGACTGGTTGGATTCTGTTACCCGCGGTTACGACATTATTAAAGCATTTAGCCAAACTATACACATCGTTGGGTTTTCTACCGGCGGTCTACTCGCTTTGATGCAGGCATCACTGCACCCGCACAAAAAAATAAAATCAGTCATTAGCGTTTGTGCTCCCGTTGATTTCAAAAATAAAAACCTTAAATTTGTGCCATTACTACATCATGCGAATAGGTTGGCCCGACTAGTTAAAGCGGATGGCATTATACCTTTTCAACCCAATGATACGGAACATCCTGAAGTCAATTATCAACACATACCGGTTCGTGCGTTATACCAATTACAACAACTGGTTGATCAGTTGATGAGTGATCCACTAAAGGTAAACGCCAAAATCCACCTGTTTCAAGGTAAAAATGATCCCGTAGTAGAGGCATCCAGTGTAGAAAGTCTGTATAAACATATTGATGCAAAAGACAAATCCATTACGATAATTGAGGCAGACCGTCATGGTATCGTTTACGAAAATATCGATGACGTTCAACAAAAAATAGTCGAATTGATTAAAATGTGAAAATATCAATAGTCCTATTATGATCAAATAGGCAAGAAGCCAGCAAGTCGTTAGTAAACAAGAGTTTTAACTAAAGTGGTACTAATCTTACTGAGTAATATTGCTAATTACCTCACTATTTAAGCTGGTCATTAGGTCAGAAGTCATGTGGCTCATATTGAATGAGCATGGCTGTCTCTGCTCAATAAAGTAAATATTGAACAATATTTGCGCTGACTGAAAAAGAACCGCTAATTCAGTGCGCTTAATTGCGGTAACTCGCATTTTAAAGTGCTCAAACCCTCTACTTTTCACTTGAGTTTAGCCATTACCTTCAACTATTGTGAGTTTAAAATCACCATCAAACCTAGTCAAAGTTATTGCGTCACGACATCAAGGTAATCACAACGAGCCACGTAGTATTGTTTGTTTTCTTTCGAATTAACCAACAATAATTTGGGAGTTGACGCATTTCTTATAATGAGATTGGTTTATCTGGCATAGTGTTAAAGGGCATTTGATATAATGCTAAACCTTTTATAGCAGCAATCCGTTACATGAAAAAAATAAAACGTTCGAATAAACTAAAAGGTGTTTGCTATGACATACGAGGGCCTGTATTAGATCAAGCAAAACGACTAGAAGATGAAGGCCATAGAATCCTTAAGCTGAATATCGGGAATCCGGCTCCTTTTGGATTTGATGCACCTGATGATATTTTAAAAGACGTCATTCACAATTTACCGACGGCACAAGGATACGGTCCTTCGAACGGTCTATATTCAGCAAAAATTGCGATACAGCAATATTACCAAACACTGGGTTTACGCAATACATTGGTCGATGATATCTACACCGGCAACGGCGTTAGTGAGTTGATCGTGATGGCAATGCAAGCGCTACTGAACGATGGCGATGAGGTCTTGATCCCCTCTCCGGACTACCCACTTTGGACTGCGGCTGTAACTCTAGCTGGTGGCAATGCAGTCCATTACGTTTGTGATGAAAGCAACGACTGGCAGCCTGATATTGATGATATCAAAACAAAGGTTACCAAAAATACTTGTGCAATTGTCATCATCAATCCGAACAACCCGACGGGCGCAGTTTACTCGAAAGAGACATTAGAGGCGATCACAGAGGTTGCACGTGAGAATGACCTCGTTATTTATAGCGATGAAATCTACGACAAGATTCTATATGGCCAGGCAGTCCATATCCCGATTGCAGGTTTAAGCAACGATGTCTTTTGCGTCACTTTTGGTGGACTATCAAAAAACTACCGAGTGGCTGGTTTTCGGGCTGGATGGATGGTTCTCACCGGGCCAAAAAACCAAGCAGAAGATTACATCAATGGTCTCAATATGCTGTCGTCAATGCGGTTGTGCGCTAACGTACCATCACAACACGCGATTCAAACAGCGCTAGGTGGTTATCAAAGTATTAATGACCTAACCAAGTCAGAAGGTCGCCTGCATAAACAAATGGAACTAGCTTATCAAATGGTTAATGACATTCCGGGTGTGAGTTGTACTCGTCCACAAGGTGCTCTATATCTCTTCCCCAAAATAGACACTAAAAAATTCAATATCCACAATGATGAAACATTTGTACTTGATTTTTTGACCGCAAAACATGTGCTGCTAGTCCACGGAACAGCATTTAACTGGAAACAGCCTGATCATTTCAGGATCGTATTTTTGCCGCATCTTGACGAATTGAAGGCTGCAATTCAGGCTTTAGGGGAATTTCTCGATGGGTATCAACAGAGGTAAATTGTTATATGTATATCGATAGCTGCTTGGCCTAGTTACCAATTCGCATCAATGCATGCGTAACCAGTTGGTTCTCTCACTAGCACAATAGTGCCGAGCATAAAAAAAGGCGCCTAATTCGACGCCTTTTCATCCCTAGCTGCTATATTTTTTTAATGTTGCAGCTTATCCTCCAGTACTCGGTTTTAGTTCAATAGTGAGATACTTCGAACCTAAATAAAAATTGCATTGCAAAAAATCTGACGAGAGTAAATCACAATCGATTCTAACTTGCTATCTAAATATAATATTTTTTTATCCTATTATAAATTTAATTGCGATCCATCACTTTTTACGAAAATGGGTCGTCGCATTCACCGTAAAGGAATCAAGTTTAGCGAGCAAGCGTATCAACAACTGAGCCATTATTATTGACCCGGCAATGTGCGTGAATTGGAAAACGTGATCGAACGTTCAGTCATTCTCTGTGCTGATGAAATAGTACAAATCAGTGATTTAGGATTTACGGCAACGTTTGAAATAGACTCTACAAATACACCAACCCTCGACCAGCTAGAGCATCCGTTATCGTTTGATGACTATTTCATCGCAGTAATGAAAAATTTTCAATCTCAATTTAACGAAACCGAACTATCAACGATGCTAGGTATCAGTCGCAAAAATTTATGGGAACGCCACCTGCGGCTGAATATTCTTGCACGTGAATAGTCAGCACGAACTTGCTGAATACATGCCGTTAGTGCGTGTATTATAAACAGACCTAATGAACATGGAAAAATCATGACTGACATTGTCATAACAGACTTATCAAAAAATATCGCCACTACTATTTTGACCGGTTTCAATCGCCATTTTTCGATTTTCTCGAAGATCACCAAGGGTGCGCAAGAACGTTTTGAAAATGCCGATTGGGATGCTGAACGTTCATCATCGCAAAAACGAATCCTGTTTTACGATGCACGCGTTAAAGACGCGACCCAATTTCTCAAAAAACAATTCGATATGAGTTATTGCAGCGGCCCCTTATGGTTTGACGTTAAACGAGAATTTATCCAACTGATTCAAAAACACCACCAACCCGAGCTAGCAGAGACATTTTACAATTCTGTTTTCTGTGGCTTGTTCCATCGAGACTATTTCGACAATGACTACATTTTTGTTCGTAGCGTCGTTTCAACTGAATTTATCGAATCTGACAAACCTTCCTACCATGTTTACTACCCAGCTAAGCGCGGGTTTCGTGCGTCGATCAAGAAGGTGCTAATCGATGCTGGTATTAAGTTACCGTTTGAAGATATTGACCGTGATGCTAGACACATTATAAAAGCATTGATCAAATACCCTTACAATCGCCCCAGACATGCACATCTAAACTTTCAGTTTCAGGTGATTAGCACAGTTTTTTATCGCAATAAGGCTGCTTACATCGTCGGCAAATGTATTAATGCGAACAAACAAATACCCTTCGCTATTCCAATACTACATAACGCTAAAGGTTCAATTTTTGCGGATGCCATTATTCTGGGTAATCAAGGATTGTCTCGGTTGTTCGAATTCTCATACGTCTACTTCATGGTTGATCACCCAGTGCCATCTTCGATTGTCAGATTTTTACGAGGCTTAATGCCATCCCGTAAAAAAGAGGATCTCTATTCTGCAATCGGCTTGCACAAGCAGGGCAAAACAGATTTTTATCGTGACTTTCTTCACCACTTAAAGCACTCCGAGGACGAGCTGATTTTTGCACCCGGCATAAAAGGCATGGTAATGGCTGTATTTACGCTGCCGTCTTATCCTTATGTGTTCAAAGTAATTAGAGATCGCTTTAAACCACCCAAAAAAGTAACACGACAGGAAGTGCTCAATACCTATCATTTAGTCAAGCAACACGACCGAGTCGGACGCATGTCCGACATACTCGAATATTCACACGTTGCTCTACCCTATGGCCGCTTTGCCAAAGACTTGTTAGATGAGCTACATGAGACCTGTTCGAATAGCATTTCACACGAAGGCGACCATGTCGTTATAAAACACCTATACATCGAACGCCGGATGATCCCACTTAACATAGCGGTCCAAGGCGCTAACGACGCTACGATAGAACATTTAATGCGTGGCTATGGGCAAGCCATTAAGGAACTAGCAGGGGCGAACATCTTCCCAGGTGACTTATTACTGAAGAACTTCGGCGTTACAGGCGACGGCAAGGGGAGGATCATATTTTATGACTACGACGAAATATGTTATCTAACAGAATGTAATTTCAGAAAAATTCCGCCACCGCGTTACCCTGAAGATGAGTTTGCAGCTGAACCGTGGTACAGCATTGCACCTAATGATGTCTTTCCCGAGGAATTTGCGACATTTATATTTGCCGAAAATCGTATACGACAGGCATTTTTAAGACATCATAAAGATTTACTCGACGCTGATTTTTGGATTCAGAAACAGAAAAATATTAAAGCGGGTATCTACGAAGACGTATTTCCATATCCGCAAAATATTCGCTTCGGGTTTTCTGATCGATCATAGAAATACTAATGTAATCAAGCCCAACACACAGGTATGATGCGTCTTCTTTCAAATCACTGGTAGATTAAAATCTGATGGCTGAATTCTTTTTTGATTATGGACTTTTTGCACTTAAATTACTGACTGTTGTTATCGGCATTATAGCTGTGGTGATTGTTGCGGTAGCGGCTAGCATGAAATCAAAAGATGCGTCGGAAGGTCACATTGAAGTCACCCGAGTGAACGATGAAATGGAATTGCTTCGAGATACCCTCAGTGCGGCTGTCGTCGATGAAGATGAATTCAAACTGGCGTTAAAAAAGCGAGCGAAGGACGAAAAGAGCGAACGTAAAGCGCACCTCAAGGCCCTCAAAAAAAGCAACAAAAGTAATGCCGATATAGAATTAGACAACGACCGGAAAAGCCGTGTTTTTGTGCTTGATTTTGACGGTGATATAAAAGCCTCAGCGGTATCAAGCCTACGTCAGGAAATTACCGCCGTATTATCTTTGGCCGAAAAGAAGGACGAAGTTGTCGTTCGACTCGAAAGCGGTGGCGGCATGGTACACGCCTATGGACTCGCATCATCGCAACTACAACGCATAAAAGACCGTGAAATAGCGTTGACGATCTGTGTCGATAAAGTAGCGGCAAGCGGTGGTTATATGATGGCCTGTATTGCGAGCAAATTGTTAGCCGCCCCTTTTGCGATTATCGGCTCTATTGGTGTTGTCGCCCAAATCCCTAACTTTCACCGTTTGCTCAAAAAGAATGACATCGATTTCGAAATGATCACAGCAGGTGAACACAAACGAACACTAACCATGTTTGGTGAAAACACCGATCAAGGCCGTGAAAAATTTGCCGAAGATATAGAAGACGTGCACGTTCTTTTCAAAGAGTTCGTTACATCACACCGCCCACAGCTCAATATCGAAGAAGTAGCAACGGGAGAAATTTGGTTTGGACAAAGAGCTTTAAGCAAGTCGTTAATCGATGAGCTTATGACCAGTGACGAATACATCAGCAACGCTTGTGAAAAAGCCGACGTATTCGAAGTCAAATACAAGATCAAAAAGACACTACCAGAGAAACTGGGGATTGCAGTTCAAACTGCACTCGATGGTACCTTGTTAAAATGGTGGGATCGCGGAACAAAAAACCAATACTACAGCTGATCAACGGTCTGGCTGGTTGGTTAAGGCAAAGGTCAATCATGCGAGTGACGTTCTAAATAATTTTCGCCATGCGCCCCAGTTGGTAACGCTTTCCGCAATCATTGCGTAACCGTCATCGGCTGGGTGCACCTTATCACCTGCCACCAGTGCAGCTTGATATCGAGGACTGTCACGGTATTCCTGATAAAGAGACAGATAATCAATCTTCATTTGGTTGGCAAGATATGCATAGGCACTGTCATATTTCTCGATTTCTTCGTTATACATAAGCCAGCGTCCATCCGGCGCGTCTAGCGGGTTCACAGTCTCATCCAATGGTGTCGGCCCTATCCACATTACCTTTGATATACCTTGTGCCAGAGACATGATCTTGCGTGATGTCTTGACCGATAGCTCTAATTCAACTTGTGCACGATCAGAGTTTTTATGCGCGGCATCGTTGAAACCAAACGCAAAAACAAGCAAACCGGCAGAACCCCGATTGCGAGCCATCATCTCGGTATACCAGCGCGCATCAATATCACCAGATGTATCGCCATTGATCCCCAAGTTATAAACAGCAACACCACGTCCATCTTTGGTCATTCCACGACAGACCCTACCCGGCCAACCTAGATCGAGACTGTCATTACAACCCAAGGTGATGCTGTCACCAAAAAAATAGATTCTGTCGTAAGCTATGCTCATTTTCTATTGGATCTCACTATTGATTTGGATAGACTAATAAGCCTAGAAAATTACCAACCCATTGTCTATCAAAAAGTGTCGACAGAAAAATGAAATCATTATTGTTTGACCACTCTAAATCCGACCGACCTTTAGCCGCTCTGATGCTTGTCCTGACTGCGACCTTCGTACTCGCGTTTCAGGATTCGCTCGTCAAATTAATGTCCTCCGACACATCATTCTGGCAATTTCAAACCTTACGCTCGTTTGGTAATTTGAGCTTTACCGTGATATTGGCAATGTTTGGCGGTGGCATTAGCCTACTTGTCCCAAAAAACTGGAAGGCGGTCTATTTACGATCCACATTTCTATTGGTCTGCATGTTTTTTTTCTTTTCCGGGGCACCATTTTTAAGCGTCGCCCAGATGGCCGCTGGACTATATACCTACCCGCTTTTTGTATCATTACTGGCTGGGCCCATATTAGGCGAAAAAGTTGGAATTTGGCGATATGGGGCGCTCGGCTTAGGTGCTATAGGTTCAAGCCTAGTCCTCTCACCCTGGAGCAATGAATTTTCGGCTGTGCAATGGCTACCCATCCTTGCTGGTTTTTTCTACGCGGCGAATATCTTGACCATCCGTAAAGCCTGTCGGAATGAAAGCCCACTCGCGCTTGCGTTTGCGGCTGGACTTGGGTTTCTAATAATCGGACTTGTTGGTATCACATTACTATCGATATTTCCCTTATCCGTCAATATACAAGAGGCGATGCCCTTCGTTGCTATTGGCTGGCCCGAGCTAACATTAATAGTGGCTGGATTCGCGCTACTGTCATCCGTATTAAACTTAACAGGCAATCTCTGTATTAGTCGCGCCTATCAAAC